>DASSUD010000235.1:0-5414 GCA_035707385.1 Acidimicrobiales bacterium | reverse complement strand
AGCACGCCCACGGCCACGATGGCCGCCACCAGCAGCGCCAGCCGCAGGCCGCCGGTCTCGTACGCCGGGCGCTCGCCCTGCTCCCCGGGCACGGACGGCGTGGAATCGGCCGGCGCCCGGTCGCGTGGCTGGGTGTCCGTCATCGTGCGATCCTACCGATCTGTTCCCGGGCCGCCTCGCGGCCGCGACCGTCAGCCTCGATCACGGCCTCGACGTCGGTGGCCGCCCCTCCATCATGCCGGGACAGCACCGCGTCGAGGACGTCGGGTATGTCCCGCCAGGCGATGGCGCCGGCCAGGAAGGCGGCCACCGCCTCCTCGTTGGCCGCGTTGAGCACGGCGGGGGCGGTCTCCCCCATCCGGCCGGCGGCGTAGGCCAGGTCCAGGCACGGGAAGGCGGCCCGGTCGGGTGCCTCGAACTCGAGCGGGCCGCAGGCGGTCCAGTCGATGCGGCCGAAGGGGGTGGAGATCCGGTCGGGCCAGGCCAGGGCGTAGCCGATCGGCAGGCGCATGTCGGGCAGGCTGAGCTGGGCGATCGTCGAGCCGTCGGTCATCTCCACCATCGAGTGGACGACCGACTGGGGGTGGACCACCACCTCGATGCGGTCGTAGCCGACGCCGAACAGCTCGTGCGCCTCGATGACCTCGAGGCCCTTGTTCATGAGGGTGGACGAGTCGACGGTGATCTTCGGCCCCATCGACCACGTCGGGTGGGCCAGGGCGTCGTCCACGGTGACCTGCGCCAGGTCCTCGCGCGACCGGCCCCGGAACGGGCCCCCGCTGGCCGTCAGCACGATGCGGGCCACCCGGTCCAGATCGTGGCCGGCGTGCGAGGCCAGGCACTGGTGCACCGCCCCGTGCTCGGAGTCGACCGGCACGATGTGGCCGGCCCCCGGCCGGCCCAGCACCGCCCGCACCACCGGCCCCCCGGCGATCAGCGACTCCTTGTTGGCCAGGGCCAGCCGCTTGCCGGCGGCCAGCGTGGCCAGGGTGAGGCGCAACCCGGCGAAGCCCACCACCCCGTTCACGCACACGTCGGCCACCGTGCCCAGCTGGGCCAGCGCCTCGGCGCCGTGGCGGACCTCGGTGCCCGACGGCACCCCCTCGGCCACCGCGGCCGCCCGCGCCGGGTCGCCGATCACCACCAGCTTGGGCGCGAGGTCCCGGGCCTGGGCGACGAGCTCGTCGGCCGACGACCACGCCCCCAGCGCCACCACCTCGAACCGCTCGGGCTCGGCCCGGACGACGTCGATGGCCTGGGTGCCGATCGACCCGGTCGAACCGGCGACGGCGACGGTCGTCACGGCCACACCGTCACCGTAGCGGGGTCAGCCGAACCTCAGGTGAGGAAGAAGTCGCTGACGCGGGCCAGGTACCACACGGCCGGCAGCACGAACAGCAGGCCGTCGAAGCGGTCGAGCAGGCCACCGTGCGCCGGCAGGACGCTGCCCATGTCCTTGATGCCCAGGTCCCGCTTCACCAGCGACTCGGCCAGGTCGCCCAGCGGCGCCACCAGCGCCACCAGCACGCCCAGCTTGAGCCCCTCCTGCCAGTCGTCGAACGGCGTCACCCCGCCGCCCACGATCGAGAACACCACCGCGGTGACCACGGCCAGGATCATGCCCCCGGCCAGGCCCTCGATCGTCTTGGACGGGCTGGCGGGCGACAGCGGCCGGGAGCCGGCGCTGCGGCCCACGAACAGCGCGCCCACGTCGTAGCCGATGGTGGGGATCACCGCCGCCAGCAGGAGGGCCACGCCGTGCGGGCCCGCCAGCAGCAGGCCGGCGAAGGCCCCGAACAGGCCGATCCAGCAGATGCCGAGCATGGTGACCCCGATGTTGGCCACCGGGCGGTCGCCGCCCGCTCCGACCAGGTACCACAGGAACCCGACGGCCGAGGCGAGCACCAGCACCAGCGGGATCGCGCCCTCGCCGTAGTTGTAGGCGCCGATGACCAGGCCCGCGGCCGCGGCCACGCCCACCGGCATGGGCGCCTCGAAGCCGGCGGTGTTGACGGCCACGAAGTACTCGTAGGCCATGTAGGCGATGACCGGGACGGCGACAAGCATCCCGCCCAGCGGGCCGAGGAACTCGAACAGCGCCAGCGCCACGGCCGCGAAGCCGACCGCCACCAGCACGGCGGTGCGCAGGTCGCGGTCCGGCGCCCGGCGGCCGGACCGGGCGGGGGCGCCCCGCATCGGCGGTGCCCCGGCCTGGCGGGGGTCGTAGCCCGCCACGGGCTCCTCGTAGATCTCGTCGTCGTAGACGTCGTCGTACGCCTCCTCGTAGCCCGCCTCGTAGTCCTCGGCGTAGGCGTCCTCGGCGTAGGCGTCGTCGGTGCGTCCCGGCGGGCTTCCGGAGTCGAACACCGACCGGCCCGGCGGCGGCTCCTCGCCCTCCTCGAACGTCATGGGCGTGCCCTGGAGCGGAGCGGCGGGCGACGGGGAGCGGCGGGGCGGGTCCGGCCAGCCGCCCGCTCCCCCGCCGGAGCCGGCGGCGGCGCCCGGGGGCGGACCGGCAGGCGGCCGCATGGCCGGCTGCGCCCGGCTCGGCTCGGGGGTGCGGTCCTCGCGCCAGCGCGGGTCGGTGTCGTAGCCGGGCCAGTCGTCGTCCCGGCGGGGATCCCGGCGGTTCATGTTGGGTACCTCCTCGGCGGCCGACCCGGCCCAGTGCGACAGCTCGGGGGCCTCGGCCCGCCGCTGCACCGGGACAACCGGCGGGCGCTCGATCGAGTTGGGGTCGTCGTACGAGCCGAGGGGGAAGCGCAGGGCCGGCCGGGGGCCTTTTACGGGGGGCTGCTGCGGACGGTCGCCGAACCGGGGTTGGTCGTCGCCGAGCCGGTGACGGATGTCGTCCCGCTCCATCGCCTCCGCCGCCTCGTCCGCACCGAGCAGGCGGACGCCCTCGGTGGGATCGCGGTGGCGCTTGTCACGGCGGTCGTCCCAATCGGTCACGTCGTCATCCTCTCATCGATCCGCCGCCCTCCATCCTGCACGAGCGGATCGCGCGGGTGGTGGCAAAGGCCGCCCGGGCGTTTCGGGGACGCCGGGGGTCAGACCTCGAGGAGCTCCTGTTCCTTGTGCTGGAGCGCCAGGTCGACCTCGGCTTCCAACTGGTGGGTCAGCTTGTCGAGCTCCTTCTCGGCCCAGTTGAGGTCGTCGGCAGAGATGTCGCCGTCCTTCTCCAGCGCCTCGAGGTCGTGGCGGGCGGCCCGGCGGGCGTGGCGGATGCGGACCCGGCCGTCCTCGGCCATGCCCTTCACCACCCGCACGAGCTCCTTGCGGCGCTCCTCGGTGAGCGGCGGGAAGCTGAGCCGGATCACCTGGCCGTCGTTGCTCGGCGACAGACCCAGGTTGGACAGCTGGATGGCCTTCTCGATCGCCCCCATGGCGCTCTTGTCGTAGGGGCTGATGACGAGCAGGCGCGCCTCGGGCACCGTGAACCCGGCGATCTGCTGGAGCGGGACCTCGGTGCCGTAGTAGTCGACGGGCAGCTTCTCGACGAGCGCCGGGGCGGCCCGGCCCGTGCGGACACCGGTGAACTCGCCCCGGGCGTGGGCGACGGCCTTCGCCATCTTGTCGCGGGCGTCGTCGAGGACCATCGCGATCATGTCGTCGTCGGCCATGGGTGCTCCTGGGTCGAAGGCGACGGGTGGAGGTCCGGCTCGGCCGCCGGGGCCTGCACGCCGTCCGCTAGTGGATCAGCGTACCGATCGCCCGGCCGTCGACGATGGACCGGATGTTGCCCTTGCCCAGCAGGTCGAACACCACGATGGGCAGCTTGTTGTCCATGCACAGCGTGATGGCCGTCGAGTCCATCGCCTTGAGCCCGCGGTTGAGCACGTCGAGGTAGCTGACCTCGTCGAGCAGGACGGCGTCGGGGGTGGTCCGCGGGTCGGCGGTGTAGAGGCCGTCGACGCCCGAGTGGGTGCCCCGCAGCATGGCGTCGGCCTCGATCTCCACGGCCCGCAGGGCGGCCGCCGTGTCCGTGGTGAAGAAGGGGTTCCCGGTGCCCCCGGCGAAGATGACCACCCGGCCCTTCTCCAGGTGGCGGATGGCCCGGCGCCGGATGTAGGGCTCGGCGACCTGGGCCATGTGGATGGCGGTCTGGACCCGGGTGGGCTGGCCGAGCCGCTCCAGGGTGTCCTGGAGGGCGAGGGCGTTGATGACGGTGGCGAGCATGCCCATGTAGTCGGCCTGAGCCCGGTCCATGCCCGCGCCCGCGCCGGTCATCCCGCGCCAGATGTTGCCGCCGCCGACGACCACGGCGACGTCCACGCCCGCGGCGCGGACGTCGGCGATCTCCGTGGCCACGTAGTCGGCGAACTTGCCGTCGATGCCGTAGCCGCCGTCGCCGGCGAAGGCCTCGCCCGACAGCTTCAGCAGGATCCGGCCGAACCCGGTGGTGGCGGCTCTCTCCGTCTCGGTCACCGGGCTCGTCCTTCCTCAGCCGCCGATGAAGAGCTGCGCGTAGCGGACGATCTCGGCCCCACCGGACTCCGCCAGCTGGGCCACGGTCTGCTTCTCGTCCCGGACGAAGGGCTGCTCGAGCAGCACCCGCTCCTTGTACCAGCCGTTCAGGCGGCCCTCGACGATCTTGGGCCAGGCCGGCTCGGGCTTGCCCTCGGCCTTGGTGATGGTGAGCAGCGTGTGGCGCTCCTCCTCGACCAGGTCGGCCGGGACCTCGTCCCGCCGCAGGTACTGCGGCTTGGCGAAGGCGATGTGCACCGCCAGGTCGTGCGCCAGCTCCTTGGAGCCACCCTCGATCACGACGACCACGCCGTTGACGCCCCGGCCGTCCTGGCGGTGCAGGTAGGTGTCCACGATCTGGCCGGCTTCCACCGAGATCTGCACGGCCCGGCCGACCTCGATGTTCTCCTTCAGCGCGACCCTGAGGTCGTCGATCGCGTCGTTGTGGTTGCCCACGGCGCCCTCGCCCCGGGCCGCCACCGAGTCGGCCAGCTCCTGGGTGAGGCGGATGAAGTTGTCGGACTTCGCCACGAAGTCGGTCTCGCACTTGAGCTCGACCAGGCCCACGGTGCCGGCGTTGGACGCCAGCGCGATGGCGCCCTGGGCGTTCTCGCGACCGGCGCGGTCGTCGGCCTTGGCCAACCCCTTCTCGCGCAGCAGCTTGCGCGCGGCCTCCATGTCGCCGTCCGTCTCGGTCAGCGCCTTCTTGGCGTCCATCATGCCTGCACCGGTGGACTGGCGCAGGGCTTGTACGTCCTTGGCGGTGAAGTCGGCCATCGGGGCTCAGGACTCCTGGGTGTCTTCGGGGGTGGTCTCGGGGGCGGTCTCGGCCTCGGAGGCCTCGGGCCCGGGCGCCTCGGACTCCGCAGCGGTCTCGGCGGCGGCGGTCTCCGCGGTGGGGTCGGCCTCGGCGGCAGGGGCGGCCGCCGCGGCGGGGGCGACCTCAG
>DASSUD010000234.1:0-6074 GCA_035707385.1 Acidimicrobiales bacterium | reverse complement strand
CCAGGCGCCACACCTCGTGCGGGTCGAACTGACCCATGAGCACCACCCGGTGGCCCTGGAAGCTCTGGCCCATCACCGCCCACTGCGTGGCGCCGTGCATCAGCGGGGCGATGGGCAGGAACGTCAGGGCGAAGCCCAGCCTGCGGCCCCGGGCCACCAGGTCCCCGGGCGCCTGGGCCCGCTCGCCGGTGAGGACGTCGATTCCGCCACCGAGGGCGAACAGCACGTCCTCGTGGCGCCAGACGACCCCCTTGGGCATGCCGGTGGTGCCGCCGGTGTAGAGGATGTACCGGTCGTCGCCCGAGCGGGGGCCGAAGTCACGCTCGGGCGAGCCGGTGGCCAGCGCGTCCTCGAAGTCGTCCCCGATGACCAGCCGGTGGCGCAGGTCGGGCATGAGGGGCGCGACGCCCGCCACCCGGTCGGTGAAGGCAGCGTCGTGGATCAGCGCCGTGAGCTCGGCGTTGCCGAACAGGTAGGCGAGCTCGTCCTCGACGTAGCGGTAGTTGATGTTGACCCACACGGCGCGCAGCTTGAAGACGGCCCACAGGCTCTCGATCCACTCGACCGAGTTCACCCCGTAGATGCCCACGTGGTCACCGGGACCGATGCCCTGGTCGGCGAGGTGATGGGCCAACCGGTTCGCCCGGGCCTCCATCTCGGCGTAGGTGCGGCGCCGGCCGTCGGCCACCAGGTACTCACGTTCGCCGAAGTTGTCGACCGCGTGTTCGAACAGGTCGGCCAGGTTGAACTCCATCGTGTCCCTTCGTCCCCGCGGCTGCGCCCACCGTTTGTAGCGCACGTTACGGTTCGTGTCTACGCTGGCCGGCATGGCCCGCGCCCGCCAGGCACGCAGCGTCGAGACACGGGACCGCCTCCTGGCCGCCGCCCGGGCGGCCATCGCCGAGCACGGCATCGAGGGTGCGTCCGTGGACGCCATCGCGGAACGGGCAGAGCGCACGTCCGGCTCGCTGTACGGCCAGTTCGGCAGCAAGGACGGGCTCATCGTCGCCCTGCTGGACGAGTCCAAGGACCTGGTGGCCAGGCGCATGCTCGTCGACCTGGAGGCGGCCACCTCGCTCGACGAGTGGTTGGCGGCGCTGTGGCGCCACTTCAGCCGGCCACCGGAGCCCGCCCGGGACTGGCTGCAGTTCGAACACGAGCTGTGGGTGTGGGCCACCCGTCCCGGCAACGAGTCGGTCCGGGCCCTGCTGGGGCAGCGCTACCGCGACGAGTTCGCCTCGCTCGCCCTGGCGCTGGACACGTGGGCCGCCGAGGGGCTCGTCGACCTGCCGGGCCCGTCGGCGGCAGTGGCCACGGTGGTCGTGAGCACGCTCATCGGCCTCGAGATGTCGTACCGGCTCGACCCGTCGACCGTCGACGAGTCGTCGGTGGTGCGAGCCCTCCGGGCGCTGGTGGGCGCCTCGGGGGCGTCGACCGCCGGCCCGCCGGCCGCAGTCGCCTCAGGGGCCGGAGCGGCCGGCCGTGACCGGTCACGGCGGGTGACAGCCCGCACCGTGACGGTGGCCGGAGCGGACACCGTGGGCCCGGGGAGCCGGTCCCGGTAGCGCCCCGCTACGGGGGTCGGCGCTACGTTGCACAACGGATGTTGTCGACGACGAGGCAGTCTCCGGCTGCCCGCCCCGAGCCCACCACTGCCCGGCTGACCGACCGGGCACTGCTGGCGATCACGGCCGCGGCCACGCTCCCGCTGATCTGGTGGGGGTACGGCACCGACATCGACGCCGGCTACCTGCTGCAGGCCGGCGAGCGCATCCGCGCCTTCGACTACGCGCCGTCCCGCAACCCCGGCGTGCCGGTGGTCGAGGCCGCGGTGGCGGTGCTCGATCCGCTCGGGCATGTCGCGATCAACCTGGCCACCGCCCTGGCCCTGGCGGCCACCGTGGTCGGCTGCGCCCGGCTGGTCCGGGCCTGGGGGCACGACAACGGCGACGTCGTGGCCCTCGCCTTCCTGGCCTCGCCCATCGCCCTGGTGGCCGGTACCTCGACCGGCGACTTCGTGTGGGCGCTCGCCCTGTTCGTGTGGGGCGCGCTCGCCCAGATCCGCGACCGGCCGGTGCTGGCGGGCGTGCTGTTCGCACTGGCCGTCGGCAGCCGGCCCTCGACGTTCGTGCTCATCGCCGCCTTCCTCGTCGCCGACGGCTGGTCGCGGTCCGCCCGGCGGCGGGCCGTCGTGGCCGGCGCAACCGCGGTGCCGCTGGCCACCCTGCTGTTCGTCCCGGCCTGGCTGGCGTTCGACCGCAGCCTCGGCTTCCTGGAGCACACCGAGTCCTGGAACGGGCTGGCCAACAACCTCGGCCGCTTCGTGGTGAAGGAGTACGGCGTCGCCGGCCCGGCCATGATGGTCGTGGTGGCGCTGGCCGTGCCGGCACTGGTCCGCTCGCTGGGCCGGTGGAACGACGACCCGCTGGTCCGGTTCGGGGCGCTGGGCTTCCTGGCCACCCAGCTCATGTACCTGCTGTTCCCGTGGAAGCCCGCGCACCTCCTGCCCAGCGTGCTCACACTCGTCCTCTGGATCGCGGCGTCCGAGCGCAACCGGCGGACCTACCTGTGGGTGCTGGTGGCCGCCGTCGCCGTCAACGGCCTCGTCGCCGTCCGCGTCCTCGCCCCCGACCGGCCCGACGCCAGCCGCAGCGCCCGCTTCGAGCCGGCGCTGTCGTGGGGCCTGCTGGTCAACGACACGCGCTGCCGGATCGAGTTCATGGACGAGCCGCCGTCCGCCGACTCGGGTGCCTGGTCGTGCACGCTCGAACCCCTGCGGGGGACCGCTGAGGGGGGCGGCAGCGGGGCATCCAGGTAGAACGCGTTCTCATTCCGGTCCATACTGGCGCCGACCGAGTGGAGGACACGCGTGCATCTGGCCTACACGGACAGCGAGGAGGCGCTCCGCAGCGAGCTGCGGGCGTACTACGACGACCTGCTCGACGACGAGACCCGGCGCCGCCTCCGGGAGGCCGAGGGCATCGGACCCGTCATGCGCCGGGTCGTGAAGCAGATGGGGGCCGACGGCTGGCTCGGCATCGGCTGGCCCCGGGAGTACGGCGGCCAGGGCCGGGGCCCGATCGACCAGTTCATCTTCTTCGACGAGTCCATGCGCTCCGGGGCCCCCGTGCCCATGCTGACCATCAACTCGGTCGCCCCCACCATCATGCAGTTCGGCAGCGAGGAGCAGAAGCAGCGCTTCCTGCCCGGCATCCTCCGGGGTGAGCTGCACTTCTGCATCGGCTACAGCGAGCCGGGCGCCGGCACCGACCTCGCCTCGCTGCGCACCCGGGCCGTCCGGGACGGCGACGACTACGTCGTGACAGGCCAGAAGATGTGGACGAGCCTCGCCGGCGACGCCGACTACTGCTGGCTCGCCGCCCGCACCGGTGACGAGGGCAGCCGGCACCGGGGCATCTCGCTGTTCATCGCCCCCATGGACGCCCCCGGCATCGAGCGCACCCGCCTCGACCTGCTCTCGTCCCACGACATCCACTCCGTGTACTGGGACGACGTCCGGATCCCCGCCGCCAACCTCGTCGGCGGCGAGAACGAGGGCTGGAAGCTCATCGTCAACCAGCTCAACCACGAGCGGGTGACCCTGTGCAGCCCGGGCATGGCGGAGCACATGCTGCACGAAACCGTCGACTGGGCCCGCACCACCTCACTGCCCGACGGTCGCCGGGTGATCGATCAGGAGTGGGTCCGCCTCAACCTGGCCGAGGCGTACGCGGGCTTCGAGTTCCTGCGGCTCGCCAACTGGAAGGTCGCCTGGGCCGCCACCCGCGACGAGCTGCCAGTGGCTGACGCCAGCACCATCAAGGTGTTCGGCACCGAGCATTACCTGACCACCTTCCGGCTGCTCATGGAGGTGATCGGCGAGCGGGCCTACCTGACCGGTGACACCCCCGGGGCCGTCCTCGGCTCCCGCCTCGAGCAGATGTACCGCAGCCTGCTGATCCTCACCTTCGGGGGCGGGACGAACGAGCTGCAGCGGGACCTGATCGCCGCCTTCGGCATGGGCATGCCGATGGCCAAGAGGTAGGGGACGACCAGTGGACTTCGACCTGACCGACGAGCAGCAGGCCACGATCGACGTGGCCGCCAAGCTGCTGGGCGACAAGGCCACCCCCGACGCCGTCCGGGCGGTGGAGCACGGCGACGACCTGCGCTTCGACCGCGCGCTGTGGTCGGCCATGGCGGACGCCGGCCTGCTCGGCATCGCCGTTCCCGCCGAGCACGGCGGCGCCGGGCTCGGGGTGCTCGAGCTGTGCCTGGTCCTGGAGGAGGTCGGGCGCCGGGCCGCCCCGGTCCCGGCCCTGGCCGCCCTCGCGTTCGGCGGCCTGCCCGTGGCCCGGTGGGGCACCCCGGACCAGCAGGCGGCCCTGCTGCCGGGCCTCGCGGCCGGCACCACCGTGCTGACCGCCGCCCTGGTGGAGCCGCACGGCGACCCGACCCGACCGACCGTCTCGGCCCGCCCCCGCGACGGTGGCTGGGTCCTCGACGGCAGCCGCACCAACGTCCCCGCCGGCCTGGTGGCGGACACGATCGTGGTGCCTGCCGCCACCCCCGCCGGTGAGGTGGGCCTGTTCCTGGTGCCCGCGACCGCGCCCGGCCTCGACCGGCGGCGCCAGGACACGACCACGGGCACGCCCGAGGCGCTGGTGGCGCTGGACGGCGTCGCCGTCGCCGCCGACGCGGTGCTCGGTCCGCTCGACGGCGCCGGAACCGCCCTGGCCTGGCTCGTCGAGCACGCGACGGTGGCGCTGTGCGCGGTGGCGGCGGGCGTGTGCGCCGAGGCGGTCCGCCTCACCGGCGAGTACACCACCGCCCGCGAGCAGTTCGGCCGGCCGATCGCCACCTTCCAGGCCGTGGGCCAGCGGGCGGCCGACGCCTACGTGGACGCCCAGGCGGTGCGGCTCACCATGCTCCAGGCTGCCTGGCGGCTGTCCGCCGGGATGCCGGCCGCCCGGGAGGTGGCCGTGGCCAAGTACTGGGCGGCGGCCGGCGGCCAGCGGGTGGTGCACGCCGCGTCGCACCTGCACGGCGGCGTGGGGGTCGACCGGGACTACCCCCTGCACCGCTACTTCCTGCTGGCCAAGCAGTTGGAGCTGTCGCTCGGCGGCACCCGCCGCCAGCTGGTGCGGCTCGGTGGGATGCTGGCCGCCGACGGCGCCGGGCGCTGATGGCCGGCCCGCTGGACGGGCTGCGGATCGTCGAGCTGGCGGGCATCGGGCCGGCCCCGTTCGCGGCCATGGTGCTGGCCGACCTGGGCGCGGACGTGGTGCGGGTCGACCGGGTCGGCGTCCCCGACCCGACGGCCCGCATGGACGTCCTCAAGCGGGGCCGGCGCTCCGTGGCTGTCGACCTCAAGCGCCCCGAGGGCGCCGAGGTCGTGCTGCGTGCCGCGGCCGGTGCCGACGCCCTGATCGAGGGCTTCCGGCCCGGCGTGGCCGAGCGGCTCGGCGTGGGGCCGGAGCCGTGCCTGGCCCGCAATCCCCGCCTCGTCTACGGCCGCATGACCGGCTGGGGGCAGGAGGGCCCCTACGCCACCCACGCCGGCCACGACATCACCTACGCGGCGGTGGCGGGCGCGCTGGCCCACATCGGCCGGTCCGGCCAGCCCCCGACGCCGCCGCTGAACCTGGTGGCGGACTTCGGCGGGGGTGGGATGCTGCTGGCCCTGGGCGTGGTGTCCGGCGTCCTGGCCGCCCAGCGGAACGGCACCGGCCAGGTGATGGACGCGGCCATGGTCGACGGGGTGGCGCTGCTCATGGCGCCGTTCTTCATGGCCCTGCGGTCGGGCTTCTTCACGGACGAGCGGGGCACCAACCTGCTCGACTCGGGCGCCCCGTTCTACGACAGCTACCCGTGCGCGGACGGGCGCTACGTGGCCGTGGGTGCGCTCGAGCCGCAGTTCTTCGCCGCCCTGCTGGACGGCCTGGGGATCGACCCGGCCGAGGTCGGCGACCAGCACGACCGGTCCGGGTGGCCGTCGATGCGGGTCCGCCTCGGCGCGGCCTTGGGCACCCGCAGCCGGGACGAGTGGGTCGCCCACTTCGCCGGGCGGGACG
>DASSUD010000233.1:0-4392 GCA_035707385.1 Acidimicrobiales bacterium | reverse complement strand
CCGGGTCACGTCGGTGGCCCGCAAGGTCACGCCGCCGGGGACCGCGCAGGCCAACTGGGCCATCGCCGCCGAGCTGGCCTACCGGCTCGGCAGCGACCTGGGCCTGGAGTCGCCGGCCGGGATCGCCGACGAGATCGTGGCGGTCGCGCCGTCGTTCGCGGGCCTGGCCCACGCCGCGCTGCGCACGTCCGCCGGCCTGGACGGCGTCATGGTGGCGCTGCCCGCCCGGCGCAACGGCGACACCGGCGTGGCGGCGGGCGAGCCCCAGCCGGCGACCGCCGGCGAGGCCGGCTCCGAGGGCGAGCCCGCGGCGGCCGTGAACGCCGAGGCGACCGCGGAGCCGGGAGCGGCTGCCGCGGCCGAGGGGGCGGAGGTCGAGGCGGCCGCCGCCGCGGCCACCCCGTCGGTGGCCGAGGGTGGCGACGGGCCGGGGGCGGGCGACGAGCCCGCCGGGCCGGAGGTGGGCGTCCCGCTGCCGGTGTGGACGATCATCGACCCGCCGCTGCTCGACGCCTACTCGCTGCGGCTGGTCGTCACCCGCAAGCTCTACGACCGGGGCACGCTGGTCCGCAGCTCGCCGTCCCTGGCCGACCTGGCCGAGCCGGCGACCCTGCGGCTCCACCCCCAGGACTTCGACCGCCTGGGCGTGGCGGTCGGCGACGACGTGCGCGTGACGTCCAACCGGGGCAACGTCACGGTCCCCACGGTCCCCGACCCCGGCGTGCCCCGCGGCATCGCCCTCATCCACGCCAACCAGGCCGGGGGGCGGGCCAACGTGTTGATCGACGGCAACGCCCCGGTCACCGACGTGCGGGTGGAACGGCCGTGACCGCCCTGCTCGCGGTCGACCCGCTGCTGGCCGGCGGCATCGGCCTGGCCGAGGTCCTCATCGTCCTGCTCAAGACGCTGGTGGCGTTCGGCCTGCTGCTGGTGGCCGTCATCCTGATGATCTGGTTCGAGCGGAAGCTGATCTCCGACTTCCAGAACCGGGTGGGGCCCAACAAGGCCGGGCCCTGGGGCCTGTTCCAGACGCTGGCGGACGGCCTGAAGCTGATCATGAAGGAGGACCTGATCCCGGCCAAGGCCGACCGCCGGGTCTTCGTCCTGGCCCCGTTCCTGTCCGCGGTGCCGGCCTTCGTCGTGTTCTCGGTGGTGCCGATCGGCGGGGCCTTCACGCCGTCCGACGACGGCGTGATCCGCATCTTCGGCCACGACACCTACATGCAGCTGGCCGACCCGCCGATCGGTGTGCTGCTGATCCTGGCCTGCTCGTCGGTCGCGGTGTACGGCGTGATGCTGGCCGGCTGGTCCTCGGGGTCCAAGTACTCGCTGCTCGGGTCGGTCCGGGGCACCGCCCAGATGGTCAGCTACGAGGCGGGCCTGGGGCTGGCCGTGGTGGCGGTGGTCATGCTGGCCGGGTCGCTGTCAACCCACGACATCGTGCTGGGCCAGGCGGCCGCCGGCTACGAGATCGGCTCGTTCGGCCTGCCGCGCTGGAACCTCATCGCCACCGGCGTGGTCCCGTTCGTCGTGTTCCTGATCGCCGGCACCGCCGAGCTGAACCGGCCGCCCTTCGACCTGGTGGAGGCCGAGCAGGAGCTGGTCGGCGGCTTCCACACCGAGTACTCGTCGTTCCGGTTCGCGCTGTTCTACCTGGCCGAGTTCATGAACACGATCACGATGTCGGCCATCATCGTGACCCTGTTCCTGGGCGGCCCGGCCGGGCCGGTGCTGGTCGGCCCGGGCTGGCTGTGGGGCGTGATCTGGTTCTCGCTCAAGCTGTCCGTGTTCCTGTTCACCTTCGTGTGGATGCGGGCCACGCTGCCCCGCTTCCGCTACGACCAGCTCATGAACATCGGGTGGAAGGCGCTCATCCCGCTGGCGCTCGGCTGGATCTTGCTGCTCGGCGCCATCAACGTCGGCCGCGACGAGGACTGGAACATGGGCGTCGTGGTCGGCGGTTCGTTCGCCGCCCTGGTCGTCGGCTGGCTGGCGCTCACCACGGCGGTCGACGCCGCCCAGCGTCGCCGGCGCGCCCTCGAGGACGAGGAGGTGCTCGTCTGATGGGCTACCTCGACGGGTTCCGGGTCACGTTCAAGAAGCTGTTCGAGGAGCGGCTGACCCGCGACTACTCCAAGCACACGACCGGCGGGAAGCGGGTCAAGCCGGTCCGCCTCCACGGCCGCCACGTCCTCAACCGGTACGAGGACGGCATGGAGAAGTGCATCGGCTGCGAGCTGTGCGCGGGCGTGTGCCCGGCCCGCTGCATCTACGTGCGGGGCGCCGACAACCCGCCCGACGACCCGGTGTCCCCGGGCGAGCGCTACGGCTACATCTACGAGATCAACTACCTGCGCTGCATCCACTGCGACCTGTGCGTGGAGGCGTGCCCGACCGAGGCCATCACCGAGTCGAAGCTGTTCGAGTTCAGCTTCACCAACCGCGACGACGCCGTGTACACCAAGGCTGAGCTGATGGTCGACGACGACGGGCTGCCCCGGCAGCTGCCGTGGGAGGACTGGTCCGACGCCGACGACGTGGCCCCGCTGACGTCGGCGTGGATGCGGGCCACCTCGCCCAGCGGGGCCGCGGCCTACGAGGGCATCGTGCAGTGGTCGGGCGAGCTCGGCTTCGGGGTGCGACCGCCCGAGCAGGGCCAGTCGGTGCCGGAGTCCGAGTCCGACGCCAGCGAGGCGAGCGCCATCTTCAGCCATCCGGGCGAGCCCGGGGGCCACGGGACCGAGTACCGCCACGACGCCGGCGCCGGCCACGACGACCACGGCCACGACGGGGGTCACCGGTGACCGTCGAGCTGTTCGTGTTCGTGGTGGCGGGAGCGGCGTGCCTGGCCGGCGCCGTGGGGGTCGTCGCCAGCACCAACCCGGTGCACGCGGCGCTGTCGCTGGTGGGCACGCTGTTCGGCATCGCCGTGCTGTTCGTGGCCCAGGAGGCCAACTTCCTGGCCGCGGTGCAGGTCATCGTGTACGCCGGCGCCATCGTTGTGCTGTTCCTGTTCGTCCTGATGCTGCTGGGCGTCGACCGGTCCGACGACCTCGAGATCGAGCCGCTGGTGGGCCAGCGGGTGGCGGCGGCCGTCGTGTCGCTCGGCATCCTGGCCCTCACCTTCGGGGCCATCGCCTCCACGGGCTACGAGGCCACCGGCGTGGTTAGCGGGTTCGACGAGGACGTCCCCGACATCAACCGGCTGGGCGAGTCGCTGTTCACCGACTACCTCTTCGCCTTCGAGATCACCTCGCTCCTGCTGGTGATCGCGGTGGTCGGCGCCGTGCTGCTGTCCCGGCGGGGCCGCCGGGCCGACGAGATCGTCGACCCCGGCCAGGAGGAGCGGTCCGAGGAGATCGCCGAGCGGATGGTCGATGCCGACCACCGGGCCCACCCGGAGCGGTACGTGGGCAACGGCCACGACGAGGCCGACGACACCGAGGACGCCGAGGACGCCGAGGCCGAGGAGGTGGGCCGGTGATCGCGGCGCTGGAGGTCACGCCGGCCTGGTACCTGGTGCTGGGGTCGCTGCTGTTCTCGATCGGTGCCTTCGGGCTGCTGGTCCGCCGCAACCCGCTGGTGATGTTCATGTGCATCGAGCTGATGCTCAACGCCGTCACCCTCACCTTCGTCACGTTCTCGCGCATGCTGGAGGACACGGGCGGCCAGTCGGTCGTCGTGTTCGTGCTGGTGGTGGCCGCCGCCGAGGTGGTGGTGGGCCTGGCCATCATCGTCGCCCTGCTCCGCAAGCGCCCCGACGCCACGGCCGACGACGTCGCCCTGCTCGAAGGTTGATCCCGTGCTCGATGCTGTCTGGTTGATCCCCGCGCTGCCGCTCGCCGGCTTCGTCGTCCTGCTGGTGGCCGGGCGCCTGCTCGGCGAGCCCGGGGCCGGCTGGCTGGCCACCGCCATGAGCGGGCTCAGCTTCGTGGCCACCGTGGTCGTGTTCCTCGGCCTGCTCGGCGAGAGCGCCGAGGACCGGCACTTCGTGCAGGTCCTGTTCGAGTGGATCCCGGTCGGCGACCTGCGGGTCGACGTCGGGTTCCTGGCCGACCCGCTGTCGATCACGATGGCCCTGTTCGTGACCGGGGTGGGCACCCTCATCCACCTGTACGCCATCGGCTACATGCACGGGGACCCCGACTTCCCCAAGTTCTTCGTCTACATGAACCTGTTCATCTTCTCGATGCTGATGCTGGTGCTGGGCAACAACCTCGTCCTCACCTTCCTCGGCTGGGAGGGCGTCGGGGTCTGCTCCTACTTCCTCATCTCGTTCTGGTTCACCGACGAGGCCAACGCCACCGCCGGCAAGAAGGCGTTCATCACCAACCGCATCGGTGACTGGGGCTTCATGCTGGCCATCTTCCTGGCCTTCGCCGCCGCCGGCAC
>DASSUD010000232.1:0-14864 GCA_035707385.1 Acidimicrobiales bacterium | reverse complement strand
ACCAGCGAGTCGGGGATGGCGGCCAGGGCGGCCTGCCGGTCCCCCTCCTTCCACAGCCGCCACATGTCGGCCAGCATCTCGCCCCGCCCGAGCCAGTCGTGGAAGGCGGCGTACACGGGCACGTTGAGGTAGGCCGCGATGGCGTAGCGGCCCATGGCCCGCACCGTGGAGGCGTCGTCGTTGGGGGCCACGAAGATGCGGGCCACGATCTCGCGGGGCTCGCCGCCGCCGGCCTCGTGCACGATGGGCGCCACGGTGGCGACGTCCTCGGCCGACAGCCAGTTGACGATGGCGCCGTCACCCTCGCGGCCGGCGAGCCGCAGCATGCCCTCCCGCAGCGCCGCCACCAGCAGGGGGACCGGTTCCGGCGGCTTGACCCCGAGGCGGAACCCCCGTACCGAGAACGTCTCGTACTCCTCGGTGACCTTCTCGCCGGCGAGGGCCGTGCGCAGGAACCGCACCATGTCGCGGGTGCGCTGGTAGGGCCGCTCGAAGGGGATGCCGTTCCAGCCCTCCACGATCACGTTGGAGGACGTGCCCACCCCGAGCGCGACGCGGCCGGGGGCGGCCTGGGCCAGCGACCCCACGCTCTGGGCGAGGCAGGCCGGGCCCCGCGTGAAGGCGGGGACGATGGCCGTGCCGAGGCGCAGCGACGGCGCCCACACCGAGGCCAGCGCCAGGGGCGTGAAGGCGTCGGCCCCGTTGGCCTCCGACGACCACACGTCGGTGTAGCCGAGGTCGGCCAGCTCGACGACCCAGTCGCGCTGGGCGTGCAGGGGCGCGCCGTCGAACGGGATGGTCATGCCGTAGCGCTGCATCCCGGGATGCTGTCACACCGCGGCGCACGGCATCCCGCTCAGTCGCGCCGCTCCATCAGCGCCGCCATGCCGGCGGCCATGTCGGCGTCCATCACCCGGATGATGGTGGACTGGCTGGCGGTGGCCAGCAGCGTGCCGTCCTCCGCCCAGAGGGGCACGGCGCCGTGCCCGAAGCCGTGGGCCACGGCGTGGATGCGGATGTCGAGCAGCACCCACTCGGTGGGGACCAGCCGGTAGACCCGCAGCGTGTTGTCGAGGCTGTTGCCCCCGCCGAGCATGCCGAGCGCCTGGCTGATCCCGAACGGCACGTAGTCGCCGAGGATGGCCAGGCTGGCCCCGGAGGACACCTCCAGGAGGTCGGGCATCCGGGCCCACAGCAGCGAGCGGCCGCCCGGCATGGGGTTGCCGTCGACCTCGTCCCAGGAGCGGGCCTGCGCCAGCCGCACGTCGATGCGGTCCATGATCGAGGCGGTGCCGGGGAAGCGGGGGCCGCGGGACGCGCAGTCGTCGGGCGACGGGACCTCCGGCCGCTCCACCCAGGCACCCTCGGTGTCGAGGTCCCGGGACCCGAGGGCGGCGTTGACCGTGAGTATCTCGGTGTCGGCCACGTGCCCCACCACCCGGCCCTGCGTGACGCTGCGTCCCCGGGCCGCCAGCGTCACGTCGATGTCGAGGATGGAGGGCGGGTTGGCATACGAGAGGTACTGGGCGGCCGCCCAGACGACCGGGCGCCCGCTGGTGGCCTCCAGGGCGGCGATGGCGGCCCCCAGGCCGCACCCGCCGAACAGGAACGGGCCCGGCGTCGAGATGCCGGGGGTGACCGGCAGGACCCAGCGCATGGGGTTGTGCGTGGGCTCGAGGCCGAGCCAGGTGCGGGCGTCCATCGCCGGGGAATCGTAGGCGGGCGGGGCCCGGGCCCCGCCCGCCATGCGCCAGACTGCGGGCATCGAGCGAGCGAGCCGAGCGAACCGAAGGTGCGCCAATGACTGACATGCCCTGGCTGGGGGACGCGTGCGGGCTGGTCGAGGCCTTCCGCACCGGCGAGCGGACGCCCACCGACGAGCTGGAGGCCGTGCTGTCCGCCATCGGCTCCAGCGCCCTGTCCGCCCTACCGTTCCTCGACGAGGACGGGGCCCGGGAGGCGGCGGCCGCCGCGGACGTGAGCCGGCCCTTCGGCGGGGTCCCGATCGGGGTCAAGGAGCTGGAGCTGGTCGAGGGCTGGCCCGCCACCGAGGCGAGCCTCGTCCTGGCCGACCAGGTCGCCGGCTACAGCTCGACCATGGTCCGGCGGCTGGAGGCGGCCGGGGTGGTCAAGGTGGGCCAGACCACGTCCAGCGAGTTCGGCGGGCTCAACGTCAGCGTCAGCCGCCTGCACGGCGTCACCCACAACCCCTGGCGCCGCGGCCACACCGCCGGTGGGTCCTCGGCCGGGTCGGCGGCGGCCGTGGCCGGCGGGCTGCTGCCCATCGCCACCGGTGGCGACGGCGGCGGGTCGATCCGCATCCCCGCGGGCTTCTGCGGGCTGGTGGGGATGAAGGGCACGGCGGGGCGCATCCCGCGCGGCCCCCGCACCCCCATCGCTCCCCTCACCGTGGTGCTGGGGTGCCTGGCCCGCTCGGTCCGGGACGTGGCCCGCTGGTACGACGTGTGCTCCGGCCACGACTCCCGCGACCCCTACAGCCTCCCCCGGATCGACGGCTGGGAGGCGGGGCTCGCCGAGGGGGCGGCCACGGGCCTGCGGGGGCGGACCGCGGTCATCGCCCCCGACCTGGGCAGCGCCGTGGTCCACCCCGGCGTCGCCGAGCGGGTGCGGGAGGCGGGCGAGGCCCTGGCCCGGGACGCCGGGCTGCGGTTGGTCGACGTGGACGTGGCGCTGCCGGGCGTGGGCTACGAGTGGGCGATGTCCAACATGGCCCAGCTCCGGCGGGACCTGGGCGACCGCTGGCCGGCCTGCAAGGACGACCTGACCCTGGAGATGGCCTTCGGCCTGGACCTGGCCACCAAGGTGTTCGACCTCGACCTGGCCGCCACCTGCGAGGAGCAGCGCACCCAGGCCAACGAGCGCATGGCCGAGGTGTTCGACCGGGTCGACTTCGTGATCTGCGCCACCAACCCCGACGTGGCGTTCGGCGCCGACGTGACGTTGAACCTGTCGGTGGGCGACCGGTCGGTGGGGCCGGAGAACAACGGGGCGCTGACGATCCCCGCCAACATCGTGGGCAACCCGGCGATCTCGATCCCGGCGGGCACGATGGACGGCCTGCCGGTGGGCATGCAGGTCATCGGCCGCCATCACGAGGACGCCCTGCTGCTGGCGTTGGCCCTGGTCGTCGAGCGTGAGAGGCCCTGGCCCCTGGTGGCTCCCGGGGCTCCGACATGACGGTCACATGACGGTGTGGGGCCCCCGTGCGGGGGTAGCCCCAAACTGTCACACCCCCCACCGATACTCGGGCCATGACCAAGCAGCTCACCCTCATCGACACCCCGAAGGACTGGCAGCTCGACGACCGCACCCGCGAGCTCGGGTTCGAGGGCATCGCCAAGGCACGCGCCGCCCTGGCCGACGGCCTCCGCCACCGTCCCCCGGCCGCCGTCCCGCCGGGTCGCCCGGGCCGGCGCCGCGGCGGGGGTCGCGCCACCACGGCGGGCCGGGCCGCGGCCTGAGCGTCCAGCCCGGCGGTCCGCCGGCCGGGTAGCGTGCCGGCGTGGGCGTCTTGGGGTGGCTCGTCGTGGGACTCGTGGCCGGGATGCTGGCCCGTTGGGTGACGGGGTCGCCCGACGGTGGCTGCCTGTTCACGATCGTGGTCGGCATCATCGGGGCCTTCGTCGGTGGGGCGTTGTACCGGTTGGCCACCGGGGCGGAGTCCGACACGTTCGACGACTTCGACCTCGGGTCGATCTTCGTCGCCTTCCTGGGTGCGGTGATCCTGCTGCTGGTCCTCCAGGCATTGAGCGGCCGCCGACGCTGACGTCGCCGTCAGCCTGACAACCGCACGCCCGTCCCCCTAGGTTGAGCCCATGTCCGAGGTCGTGATCGTCGAAGCCGTCCGCACGCCGATCGGCCGCCGCAACGGCGGGCTGTCGACGGTGCACCCCGCCGACCTGCTGGCCACCGCGGTCGGCGAGCTCGTCACCCGCTCGGGCATCGATCCGGCCGAGGTCGGCCAGCTCGTGGCCGGGTGCGTGAGCCAGGTGGGCGAGCAGTCCTTCAACATCGGTCGCACCGCGTGGCTCAGCGCCGGGCTGCCGCTGACCACGGCCGCCACCACCGTCGACACCCAGTGCGGCTCGTCCCAGCAGGCCACCAACCTGGCCACCAGCCTGGTCGGCTCGGGCGTGGTCGACGTGGCCGTCGCCTGCGGTGTCGAGCTGATGTCCCGGGTGCCGATCGGCTCGAACTCGTCCCGCAAGCTGGGGCTCGGCGTCCCCATCCCGAAGACCTACTTCGGCCAGTACGAGTTCACCTCCCAGTTCGAGGGGGCCGAGCGCATCGCCGACAAGTGGGGCGTGACCCGGGCGGACGCCGACGAGTTCGGCCTCGCCTCCCAGCAGCGCGCCGCCCGGGCCTGGTCCGAGGGCCGCTTCGACACCCAGGTCGTGCCGGTCGACGCCCCCGACGTCGACGACGAGGGCCAGCCCACCGGCAGCACCCACCATGTGGCCCGCGACGAGGGCCTCCGGGACACCACCCTCGAGGCGCTGGCCGGGCTCAAGCCCGTGGCGCGGCCCGACGGTGTCCACACCGCCGGCAACTCCTCGCAGATCTCCGACGGCGCCTCGGCCGTGCTCGTCACCACCGCCGACAAGGCGGCGGCCCTGGGCCTCACCCCCCGGGCCCGCGTGGTCGACACCTGCCTGGTGGGAGTCGACCCGGTGCTCATGCTGACGGGCCCCATCGACGCCACCCGCCGCCTGCTCGACCGCACCGGCATGGCCATCGGCGACATCGACCTGTTCGAGATCAACGAGGCCTTCGCCTCGGTGGTGCTGGCGTGGTCCCGCGAGGTCGGGGCCGACCTCGACAAGACCAACCCCAACGGCGGGGCCATCGCCCTCGGCCACCCCCTGGGCGGCACGGGCGGGTTCCTGCTGACCAAGGCCCTCCACGAGCTCGAGCGGTCCGACCAGACCACCGCCCTCGTCAGCATGTGCTGCGGTGGCGGCCTGGGCACCGGCACCGTCATCGAGCGCATCTGAGCCACGCGCGCCGCCGGGCGCGCCTCGCGGCCCCGCGCCGCCTGCCATCCCCCAACCAGGAAAGGGACGGATGTCCCCGGCTCCGCGCGCCCTCGGCGCCACCGCCTCGGCGGTGGCCGCCGCCATCCTCACGTTCCTCGCCTGGCCCGCCCCGGCCCACCCGGGTGGCGACCGCCCCCCCGGCACGGGCCACGTCGTCCGCACCGTGGACGGCGACACCCTGGTGGTCGAGTTGGGCACCGCCACCGAGACGGTGCGGCTCATCGGCATCGACACGCCGGAGACGGTCGCCCCCGGGCGCCCGGTCGAGTGCTTCGGCCCCGAGGCGTCGGCCCACCTCGCCGCCCTGGTCCCGCCGGGCACCGAGGTCCGCCTGACCCGCGACGTCGAGCCCCGCGACCGCTACGACCGGCTGCTGGCCTACGTCGAGCGCACGGCCGACGGCCTGTCCGTCAACGCCGCCGTGCTCGACGCCGGGTTCGCCGGCGCCCGCCACTACCCGCCGAACGTGGCCCACCGCGCCCGCTTCGACGAGGCCGAGCGCCGGGCCCGCCGGGCCGGCGCCGGCCTGTGGGGCGCGTGCGGCGGGCCGCACGTCGCCGCGCCAGACTCGGCCGGATGACCGCTCCCTCCCGCTTCGCCGGCGGCGACCCGGGGTACCTGCGCCACCAGCAGTACCGGGACGCCGGCAACCTCACCCGCCGGGCGAACCTCCATGCCCGCTACCGGCCGCCGGGAACGCTCCCGTGGTTCGCGTTCGTGGGCGCCCGCCTGGACCTCGAACCCGGGGCCGACGTGCTGGAGGTGGGCTGCGGACCCGGCTGGCTGTGGGCGGACCTGCCCGGGCCGGTGCCCGCCGGCGTGCACCTGACGCTCGCCGACCTGTCGGGCGGCATGGTGGCCGAAGCGGTCGGCCGCGCCGGCGGCACCGGGCGCTATGCCGGGGTGCGGGGCGCAGTCGTCGATGCCCAGGCCCTGCCGGTGCCGGGCGCGCGGTTCGACCGGGTGGTCGCCAACCACATGCTGTACCACCTGCCCGACCCCGCCCGGGGGGTGGCCGAGCTGGCCCGGGCGGTCCGCCCCGGGGGCACCGCCGTGGTGTCCACCAGCGGGCGCCGACACATGGCCCCGCTCGGGCGCATCCGGGCGGCGGTCTTCGGCGTCCCCGAGGTCCACGAGACGATCGGCGTGTTCGGTGCCGAGGTCGGCTTCGGGCTCCTCCGCGAGCGGTTCGACCAGGTGGCGTGGCACGGCCACCCGCACGAGCTGCGCTGCACCGACCCGGCCGACGTCCTGGCCTACCTGCGGTCGATGCCGCCCGCCGAGGACGCGGCCGACCCCGAGCTGGCCCGGCTGGACGCCGCCGTCGGCCAGCACTTCGCCTCCCACGGCGAGATGGTGGTCACCGTCGACGCGGGCGTGTTCGTGTGCCGTGGCCCGAGGTCGGGTCCGGCACGCCGGTAACCTCGGCGTGGATGGCTTCCCTCGCGCGCCGGCTCGGGTTCCGCGACGACGATCGCGTGCTCATCCTCACGTGCGACGACCTGGGGTCGAGCCACGCCGCCAACGTCGGCGTCTACGAGGCGCTGCGGGACGGCATCGCCACCAGCGCGTCCCTGATGGTCCCCTGCCCGTGGGCCCGCGAGGCCGCGGCCCGCTACCGGGGCGAGGACGTCGGCGTCCACCTCACCCTCAACGCGGAGTACGAGCGCTACCGCTGGGGCCCGGTGACGCGCGCCCCCTCGCTGCTCGACGGCGACGGCGGCTTCCCCCGCACGCTGCGCGACCTGTGGGACCACGCCGACCTCGACGAGACGCGGCGCGAGCTGCGGGCCCAGGTCGAGCGGGCGATCCTGTGGGGCTTCGACGTGAGCCACCTCGACAGCCACATGGGCTCCGTGCAGCTCAAGCCCGAGTTCTTCGACGTCTACCTCGACCTGGCGGTCGACTTCGGCCTCCCCATCCGGCTGTCGGGGGCCTCGACCGAGCGGACCATCGGGTTCCCGTTCCGCAAGCTGGCGGCCGAGGAGGGGGTGGTCTTCCCCGACCACTTCGTGATGGCCCGCGAGGTGGGCAGCCGCCGGGCCGTGGAGCGGACCATCCACGACCTGCGGCCGGGCGTGACCGAGATCAACGTCCACCCGGCGATCGACACCCCCGAGCTGCGGGCGCTGGCCCCGGACTGGGCGGGCCGGGTGGACGACCACGACCTGATGGTCAACGACCACAGCCTGCGCACGCTGCTGCAGCGGGCCGGCGCCCACCTGATCGGGTTCCGGGCGCTGCGGGATCTCCAGCGCCGGGGCGGGTGAGCCTCAGCTCCGGGCCGTGGAGGCGTCGAGCGCCCGCACGGCGGCGGCGTACTCCGGGGTGGCGGTGAGCGCCAGGTAGCGCAGCAGGGCGGCCTGGTCGCCGGCGGTCTTGAGCCGCCCCTGCATGTAGGCGGCGCTGGCGTCGACCGTCCCGGACGCCAGCTCGGTCATCACCGGCATCGGGGCGGTGAGCCGCACCTCGGCGGCGGGGTCCGGGCCGGTGCCGCCGTCGACGGCGCGCCCGTCCTCCCACGCCAGCCAGTAGGCCGCCTCGGTCCGCCGCCCGCCGCGGTCGGTCACCGTGACCTCGACCCGGGCGGTCAGGCCGGGCCGCGCGGGCAGGGCGCCACCCAGCTCGCGCTGGAGCGCCACCCACCCGGCGCTGAGGAAGCCGACATCGGCCACGACCGGCGCGGGTCAGGGACGGCCGGCGACCTGGCTGCGGACGCCGGCGAAGAGGTCGGTCTCCGGCGTGCCACCGCCGTCGACGAGGCTGCGGGCCAGTACGTACTCGTCGTAGGGGTGGATGCTCACCTGCTCCTCGCGGGGCAGGCCGAACCAGAACGGCGAGGTCGGGTCGACCTGGGTCTCGTGTGCCAGCAGGGCGTCGATGCGCACGTCGTTGAACCCGTTGATGTCGACGGAGGTGGTGATCCGGTCGTCCTGGTGGGGCCGGTTCAGCCACTCGTCGCTGAACGGGGACTCGAGGCCCAGGTCGACGAAGCGCTGGTGCATGGCGGCCAGGCGCTTGCGGGACCATACGGAGTAGTAGAGCTTGAGCGGCTGCCATGGCTCACCGGTCCCCGGGTGGGCGTCGGGGTCGCCCGCCTGCTCGAAGGCGAGCACCGAGATGTCGTGGACCCGCAGGTGGTCGGGGTGCGGGTAGCCGCGCTGGTCGTCGCTGTAGGTGACGATGACCTGCGGGCGCTCGCGCCGGATGACCTCGACGAGCCGGCCCACCGCCTCCTCCAGCGGGGCGTTGGCGAAGGCCTCGGGGTGGGAGTTCGGGGGCGTGTCGGGCATGCCGGAGTCTCGGTAGCCCAGCAGCACGACCTCGTCGTAGCCGATGATGCGGGCGGCCCGGGCGAGCTCGCGCAGGCGCACCGCCGGGAGGTCAGCCTTGACCTCGGGTTTGTCCATGGCGGGGTTGAGGATGTCGCCCGCCTCGCCCCCGGTGCAGGTGACGAGCACGGTGTGGACACCCTCACCGCGGTAGCGGGCGACCGTGCCGGGGCCCTTGGACGCCTCGTCGTCGGGATGGGCGTGGACGGTCATCAGGCAGAGAGGAACGTCGGCCATTCCGGCCACGCTACCGGCCGTCACCGGGGGCTCGACGCGTGACTGGAACACGACCGAAAGCGGGGTGGGAATGCTCGGCAGTAGATTGGTCGTGGTACCACGGAGAACCGAGGCGGAACACTCGATGGACTCACCGGAGCAGTGGCGCTGGCTGTGGCTGGCGGCGGCGGCGGTCTTCGCCATCGGCGAGATGGCGACGCCGGGCTCGTTCTTCCTCGCCCCCTTCGCGGTGGGCGCGTTCGTGGCGGCGATGCTGGCTTTCGCCGGTGTCAGCGTCACGGTCGAGTGGTTGGTGTTCGTGGTCGTCTCGGTGGTGGTGCTGGCGCTGCTGCGCCCGCTGGCCCGCCGGCTCGACCGGGAGGCGCTCGACCACGGCGTCGGGTCGCGCCGGATGGTCGGCCGCCAGGCCACCGTGCTGGCCGACATCCCGCCGGGCGACGAGATCGGCATGGTCCGGGTCGACCGGGAGCAGTGGCGGGCCCAGTCGATCGACGGCGCCCCCATCGCCGCGGGCGCGGCCGTGCGCATCGCCGACGTGCAGGGCACCCGCGTCATCGTGGCCCCGCTCGACTCCGCGGCGGTCGCCGCCCCGCCGCCGTCGCTGTCGACCCCGACCCGGACCGACGACACCGACCCGGCGCCCGCCGGCGCATCGGCTCCGGACCGCGGTCCGCAGCCCGCCCCACCGGAACCCACCACGAACACCGAGCCGGGCACGCCCGCCGACCCGGCGCCCGCCGGCGCATCCCCCACCGACCGCGGGCCCGAGCCGGCCGACCTGCCCGCACCCACCCCGCCCGCGCCCGCCGCCGGCACCGAGCCCGGGCCGACCGGGCCCGCCGCCGACGTCCGGCCCGACCCCGACACGCCCTCGTCCTGACCCCCCGATCAAGGAGCGACCCCCGTGGCCTACGTGATCCTGCTGGCAGTCGTGGCGGTCGTGCTGTTCGTGTTCATCGCCAAGGGCGTGAAGATCGTCATGCCCTACCAGAAGGGGCTCATCGAGCAGCTCGGCAAGTACAAGGAGACGGTCGAGCCCGGCCTGCGGCTGATCATCCCCTTCATGCAGTCCCTGCGGCCCGTCGACATGCGCGAGCAGGTCGTCGACGTGCCGCCCCAGGAGGTCATCACGTCCGACAACGTGGTGGTGTCGGTGGACGCCGTCATCTACTACGAGCCCACCGAACCCCAGAAGCTCGTCTACAACGTGGCCAACTTCATGATGGCGGTGACGAAGCTGGCGCAGACCAACCTGCGGAACGTGGTCGGCGACATGCAGCTCGACGAGGCGCTGACGTCCCGGGACAAGATCAACCTCGAGCTGCGGGAGATCCTCGACGACGCCACCGACAAGTGGGGCGTGCGGGTGGGGCGGGTGGAGATCCAGCGGATCGATCCGCCGCCGGACGTCATGCACTCCATGCACGAGCAGATGAAAGCCGAGCGGACCCGCCGGGCGGTCGTCACCCAGGCCGAGGGCGAGCGGCAGGCCGCCATCACCAGGGCCGAAGGCGAGCAGAAGGCCGTGATCCTGCGGGCCGAGGGCGACAAGCAGCAGCAGATACTGCGGGCCGAGGGTGAGGCGATGGCCATCCAGCGGGTGGCCGAGGCCGAGCGGTACCGGCAGGTGACGGTGGCCGAGGGCGAGTCCAAGGCGATCACCTCGGTGTACGGCGCCATCCACGAGTCGCAGCCGGACACCCCGCTGCTCACCATCAAGTACCTCGAGGCCCTGGAGGCCATGGCCGACGGTCGCGCCACCAAGATCGTGGTGCCGACCGAGCTGGCCGGCATCGCGGGCTCGCTGACCGCGGTGGCCGACCTGCTGAACAGCGGCAACGGCGTCGGCAGCCACGAGGCGGGCCGCGGGGAGCCGCCCGAGCCGGCGATCACCGTCGCCCCGGACCGCCCGCAGGACTCCTAGCGCGCCGCCGGCCCGCCGCCGGGCATGGCTGAGGGGTCGCGGCGCGCCTCAGCGGGCGACGGATCCGGCGAGGGGCTCGAGGCGCTCCTGGCCGGTGTCCTCGTCCTCCTCCAGGCGCCAGCCCAGCCGGGCGGCGAGGATCGGGTGCCCCTCGTCGGGCCCGCTGGCGATCAGCTCGTCGTTCTCGGCCAGCACGACGTGGCCCCGGGGGCGGTACACGTAGCGCCCGCCCCGGCGGACGGCCAGCACGTGGAACCCGGGGTCGACGTCGAGCTGGAGCTCCTGGAGCGTGGCCCCGTCGGCCGGCGACCCGGCCGCCACCGGCACCCGCACCACCACCTCGTCGCTCTCCCCCAGCGCGATGCGGATGATGGGGTGGACGTCTTCGTGCTTCTCGATCAGCCACACCATCTGCTGCGCCGAGTCGCCCAGGTCCTCGGCAGCCTGCGACAGGTGCAGCAGGCCCCGCAGCGGCGAGGGGTCGATGTCGTTGGAGGCCGCCCGCAGGACCCACAGCTCGAGGCGGTCCTTCATCTCGTCGAGCCGGTCCTCCAGGTGACGGACCTCGGCGGCCAGGCCGAGGTCCCGGAGGACCAGCGCCGAGTAGGCCAGGCCCACGGCGGTCTCGGACACGTTCTTCATCTCGACCAGGACGTCGACGGCCCGGTCGAGATCGGTGAGGGTGCCGTCCTCCGGCGGGGTCGGCGGCTCCCACAGCGGCGCCGCCGCCAGCTCGCGCAACCGGGTGATGCCGGCGGGCGAGCCCCGCAGGAACAGCACGTCGCCGGGGGTGAGGATCTCCTCGCCCTCCACGTCGGTGATCCACTCGCGATCCCGGCGGATGGCCACGATGCGCATGCCGGTCTGCACCGGCAGCTCCAGGTCGACCAGCGGGCGCCGGGCGAGGTGCGACCCGTCGCGGACCCGCACCCGGTGCGACACCTCCTCCGCGTTGGACAGGTCGGCCACCAGCTCGCGGGGGATGCCGAGGCGGTGGGTGACGATCCGGGCGATGTCGACCGCGGCGTTGGCGATGCGCTCGATGGCCGAGATCACCTGGAGGACCGACGCCATGGCGTCGGCCTCCCGGGGATGGCGCACGGCCATGACGCACACCGACCGCATGTCGTGGACGAGGTCGTCCATGCGCTCTTCGAGGGCGCCGACCTCCTCGGCCATGTCGGGGTCGCCGAAGTACAGGGCGGCGTAGGCCAGGTCGACCATGAGCTCGGAGAGGTCCTTGACCTCGGCCAGCATGGCCCGGAGGTTGCGAGGTCTGTCATCCATCGGCGGGATCCGTGTCCACGATAGGCGGTCGGTGTGACGCTCTGAGGGCGGGGGTCACGACAATCCCAGCAGGGAGATGGCGATGATCAGCGTGAAGGCGCCCACGAAGTCGACCGACGAGCTGACGATGGGGATGCCGTAGGTGTCGGGATCGACGCCGGTGCGGTAGGCGACCACGGTGCCGTAGTAGGCGACCGTCGCCACGAACAGGATCGCCAGGCCCCCGGCGATCAGGGAGACCGCCGCCATCTCCAGCGCCCCGGGGCTGGCCTGGCCGAGGGCGGTGGCCACGGCGTTGGCGGCCAGCCCGTTGAACAGGTAGACGGGCACCGCTAGGAGGAGGGCGAGCGTGATGTCACGCCGGGCCTCCCGGTTGGGCCGGCTGTCGGGCGGGACGAGGCCGAGGAACAGCTTGGAGGACAGGCGCCCGGACAGGATCCCACCGAGCGCCCCCGAGCTGGACAGGTGGGCCGGCACCAGCACGAGCAGCGCCGGCAGGGCGTCGAAGCGGGCGAACGACTTCTCCAGCGTGAGGCCGGCCCCCGCGCTGACGCATCCGGCCACCAGCAGGACCGGCACCGACTCGCGCACGATGCGCCGCAGGCCCTCGGTGGAGGTCCGCCAGCCGGCGACCAGGAACACGAGCGACGCCGCCACCAGCAGCACGCCCACCGACGGGGTGACGACGGAGATGCCGAGCAGGCCGGTCGCCAGGTAGAGGGCGGGCAGCGTGAGCACGTCGCCCAGCGTCGAGACCAGCGGGGCGGTGACGTTGTCCAGGTCCCAGCCGAAGCGGACCGCCCCCGCCGTCAACCCCAGCGAGGCGCCGAGCACCACCACCGAGCCGAGCAGCCCGCCGACGATCGACACGGTCGCCATCGACAGCAGGTCGATCGAGCCGGAGACGCCGAGGCCCACCGCCACCGCCTTGGCCACCACGGCCAGGGCCAGCGAGATGCCCATCGTCAGCACCATCGACGCCAGCACGTTCTGGCCGAGGACGGCCTCGCGCCGCAGCGACCAGCGGAAGGTGCCGGAGTGGATCGAGGTCGAGATCCTGTTGCCGAACGAGCCGAAGATGTTGCCCCGCAGGCCGATGGCCGCGGGGACGAGCACGAGGAGGCCGGGGTAGCGCTGGAACGTGCCGGTGATGGCCCCGAGGAAGGCGCCGGCCACCAGGCTGGTGCTCGAGTTGAGGCCGAGCGCGACGAGGCTCTGCCGGACGCCGGCGGCGTCCGGCCCCAGTAGGGCGCGCAGGCGCGCCGCGGCGGCGAGGTTCGAGCGCATCGGGGACCTGGTGGACGAGCGACCCGGTGGTGATGACCTGGTGGCAGATGCCTGCCGGCGGATCTACCCGTCGATTGGTGACAGTCTGCAACACCCCAGGCCGCCTGTGGTGTGACGGTCGTCGTCGACCGCCCGGTGCCGAGTTCGTCTGCTCGGCCGACCCGAGCGGATCGCCCGGCGATGTGGCGGAAGGGCCACGCGGGCCGGGCACCGCGTGGGCCGGATGCCCGGCGCCTCGCGGTCGACCGGCGGCGGATCGGGCACGGCATCGGTCGGGTTCCCTCCGGTTGGTGGCGGGGGCGGTCGAGCCGTCCGGCCGGTCGGCGGTGCCGCCCCCCACCTGCAACACTCGTCGGCCATGCCGGGTGACTCTGGGGTCGGGGCACGGTCGGCGACCGGGAGGCGGTGGCGGCACGTCGCGGGCCTCCTGGCCCTCGCCGCCGCACTGGTGCCGTCGGTGACGGCGGCCTGCGGCGACGACGGCCGCGCCCTGCGCGAGCCGGGCCCCGAGCAGACGACGACCACCACGGTCGCCTCCGCCACCACCAGCACCCTGGCCCCGGGCGCCACCACGACCACCACCGTGCCCTTGCAGGTGTCGAGCCCCGCCTTCGGCGACGGCGCCGTGATCCCATCCGGCTACACCTGCCGGGGCGCGGACGTGTCGCCGCCGCTGACGTGGACCGGCATCCCGGCCGGCACCGTCGAGGTCGCCCTGGTGATGCGGGACTTCGACGCCGACGGGTTCGTGCACTGGGTGGTGGCCGGCATCGCCCCGGCGGCGGGCGGGATCGCCGAGGGGGCCGCGCCGCCGGGGGTGGAGGCCACGAACGACTTCGGCCGGCCCGGGTGGGCGGGGCCATGCCCACCCTCGGGCACGCACAACTACGAGTTCCAACTGTTCGCGCTGGCCGAGCCGTCGGGCGTGACCGCGGGGCAGCCGGCCACCGAGGCGGTGGCCGCCATCGAGTCCCGGGCGATCTACTCCTCCGCGGTCCTCAGCGGCTCGGCATCCGCCGACTGAGCACCGCGAACCCCCGCCCACCCTCGGGCGGCAGGTCGGCGATGGCCACGGACTCGACCACCGCCCGCGGCGGACCGGCGCGGGCCCACCTCAGCAGCGCGTCGATCGCCGGTCGCGGGCCCTCGGCCTCCAGCTCGACGCGGCCGTCCGGCCGGTTTGCCACCCAGCCGGAGACGCCGAGCCGGTCGGCCTGCTGCCGGCAGCTCTCCCGGTACCAGACGCCCTGGACCCGGCCGGACACGACCGCCCGCACCCGAACGACGCCCGGGGTCACGACGAGGGCTTGCGCCTGCCGTTCCCGCCGGCCTCTGTCCGGCCCGCGGCGTCGCCGCCGTCGGCGTCGCCCTCGTCGGAGGCCTCCTCCGCCGCCAGCTCGGCTTCGAGCTCGGCCAGGGCGTCCTCGTCGACGGGCTCCCGCTCGTCGACCACCTCGGCCTCGACCACCTGGTCGTCGGCCGCCTCGTCGCCGACCGCGTCGTCGGTCACGTCGTCGGTCATGTCGCCCTCACGGGACTCCGCCTCGATGACCCGGCCCCGCCGCCCCCGGGGCGGGGGGCGCTCGGCCAGCCGCGCCGGCATCTCCAGCCGGCGCACCTGGAAGCTGGCGAAGCCGATGGCGATCAGCGACGGGAGGAAGTAGATCCCCAGCCCGCCGGTGACCAGCACCGCGGCCAGCATGCCGAACATGGCGAACGTGAGCATCCGCCCCCGGTCGG
>DASSUD010000231.1:0-10609 GCA_035707385.1 Acidimicrobiales bacterium | reverse complement strand
CTTGGAAGGCGAGCGCCGCTTCACCTCGGCGATCACGGCCACGGCGCCGGTGCCGGCGGGCGACCGCAGGGCGTCCGCGAACCCGCGGCAGGCCGGGAGGGCGCTCGCCTCGGCCACCAGGGGGCCGAGCGGCCGGTCGTCTCGTTCCGCCGCCGCCCGGTGGGCGGCCAGGATGCGGTCGAGGTAGGTGGCCACCGACCCGCCCGTTCAGGTTGCCTCGCCCTTGCGCCGCACCACCTCGACCGCCCGCATGTCCGGCGGGCCCGCCAGCAGGCCGCCGAGGGCGCCGAACGCCTCGCCCATCGCCGCGCTCGTCATGTGGGCCTCGAGCGCGGCCTGGTCGGCGTACTGCTCGTAGGCCCAGATCACCGCGGGGTCGCCCTCGTCGGCGTGCATGACGTACTGGAGCGTGCCGGGCTCGTCCTCGGCGGCGTCCACCAGCCTGCCGAGCGCGGCCATGGCCTCGTCCCGCTTCCCCTCGGCGGCGGTCAGCTTCACGATGAGGGTCTTCTGCGACATGGGCCGGGACCCTAGCGGGAGGGCGGTCACGGCTTCCTGCTCATGGCCCGCAGCGGGGCCAGCACGAACAGGCCGAAGGCCAGGACGAACAGGCCGCCCGACAGCGCGAACAGCTCGGGCGAGAGGAACACGAGCCCGCCCGCGCTCGCCGCGATGGCGGCCAGCAACGTGCCCGGCGGCAGCAGGGCCCACCACCCCGACAGGGCCCGGGTCTCGCCCAGCGGGCGGTCGTCGGCTTCCTCGGCCCAGTAATCGGCCCGGCGCTCGTCGTCGGCGTCGAGGGGCCAGGCGCCACCGCCGCTGCCGCCGGCCGGGGGCGCGGGTCGGGCGGCCGCCCCGTGCCGGCCCGCCAGCTGGCGGTCGTAGGCGGCGCGGCGGCCGGGGTCCCGGAGCACGTGCCAGGCGGCGTTGAGGTCGCGCATGCGGCGGGGGTCGCCCCCGGCGTCGGGGTGATGGTCCCGCGCCGCCTGACGGTAGGCGGCCCGGACCTCCTCGGCGGTGGCGGTGGCGGGCACGCCGAGCACGTCGTAGTGCGTCCGCACCGGCCCTCAGCCCTCGACGGGCAGGCCGACGACGGTGGCCGCGACCGGGCCGGCGGCGGTGACCACCTCGGCGGCGGCCGGCGGCTCCACGGCTCGGCCTACGACGGCCAGGGCGACGGACCCGCCCGCGGGATGGGGCGCCACCGACGTCACGTTGCCGACCTCGGAGCCCTCCACCACCACGGCGTCGCCCACGGCGGGGTCGCCCCCGGGCACGAGGACGCCCCGGACGCGGCGGGGGACGTGACCGCCCCGGCTGTCGATCCGGGCCACCAGCTCCTGGCCCGTGAAGCAGCCCTTGGTGAAGTCGACCGAGGCGTCGATCACGGCCTGGCCCGCCTCGGCCGGGATGGTGGCGCCGGTCAGCTCGGCGCCCAGCGCCGGGACCCCGGCCCGGATGCGCAGCGACTCGAACGCGTCGCGGCCGACGACCTCGACCCCCGGCGGCGGCGCCACGTCCGGACCGAGCAGGTCGGCCCCCTCGACCCCGGGCCACAGGGCCGGCACGGCCAGCCGATCGTCGCCCCTGACGGCCTCGCGGGCGGCGGCCTCGGACCCGGGGCCCCGCAGGGCCACGGCCCGCCAGGCCAGCAGGTCCACGTCGGCCTTGGTCCGCAGCAGGAAGCGGCGGAGCCGGGCCAGCACGGCCTCGCCGTGCCCGCCGGCCACGTCGAGGATCACCTCGTCCCCGCCGCGCCGCGTGACGCGCAGCCAGGCGTCGACCTTACCGGTGGGCGCCAGCAGGAACGACAGCGCGGTCGAGCCGACGTCGAGGTCCTCGACGTCCTGGCTGAGCTGGCCCTGCAGGTAGGCGAGCGCGTCCGGCCCCGCCACCCGCACGACGTCCCGGTCGATCTCGATCGCCCCCAGGCTGTGGCGCAGGTCGGGAGTCATGCCGTGCAGTCTGGCACCACCGGAGTAGAACGAGGCCATGCCGGAACCCGTGCTGCTCGTGGACCCCCCGGTCGCCGATCTGGACGACCACCTGGCCCGGGGCGGGGGTGCCGGGTTGGCCCGGGCCCGCAGCCTGGGACCGGGGGCGACCATCCAGGAGGTCATCCTGTCCGGCCTGCGGGGCCGGGGTGGGGGCGGGTTCCCCACGGGCCGCAAGTGGCAGTCGGTGCGGGACGCGGCCGCCGCCGGCGGCGGCGGGGGCGCCGAGCGCACGTTCGTGGTCTGCAACGGGGCCGAGGGCGAGCCGGCCACCTTCAAGGACCGGGCCCTCATCCGGGCCAACCCCTACGCCGTGGTCGAGGGCGTGGCCATCGCCGCCTTCGCGGTGGGCGCCGAGGGCGCCTACATCGGGACCAAGGCCAGCTTCGGCCCCGAGTCCGAGCGCCTCGCCACCGCGGTGGACGAGATGACCGCTGCCGGGCTGATCGGGGACGTGCCGGTTCGGGTGGTGCTCGGCCCGGACGACTACCTGTTCGGCGAGGAGACCGGCCTGCTCCAGGTCATCGAGGGCGAGGCCCCGCTCCCCCGCCTGGTGCCGCCCTACATCGAGGGGCTGTTCGCCACCGTCCCCGGCAGCGGCTGGACCCCACCGGTCGAGGGCGTCCGGCCGGACGAGCTCGCCGCTTCCAACCCGACGGTGGTCAACAACGTCGAGACGCTGGCGACCGTGACCCAGGTCCTGGCCCGCGGCCCCGAATGGCACCGCTCGCTCGGCACCGAGCGCTCGCCGGGCGTGGTGGTGGCCACGGTGGTCGGGGACGTGGTCCGCCCGGGCGTGGGCGAGGTCGAGCTGGGCACCCCGCTGCGGGAGGTCATCGACCGGGTCGGCGGTGGCGTGACGCCCGGCCGCACGATCAAGGCCGTGCTGCCCGGCGTGGCCAACCCGGTCATCCCGGGCGACGCCCTCGACGCCCCGTGCAGCTACGAGGGGCTGGAGGCGATCGGGTCCGGCATGGGCGCCGCCGGGTTCTGGGTGCTGGACGACACGACCTCGATCATCGAGGTGGCGCAGGCCGTGTCCCGGTTCCTGGCCGTCGAGTCCTGCGGCCAGTGCCCCGCCTGCAAGCTCGGCTGCACGGCGGTGACCGAGGGTCTCGATCGGCTGATGGCCGCCGCCGCCACCCCCGAGGACGTGGAGGTCATGGCCTACCGGCTGCGCACGGTGACCGACGGCAACCGCTGTTACCTGCCGGTGCAGGAGCAGCGGGTCATCGGCAGCGTCCTCGCCACCTACGTGGACGAGATCAACGACGCCCTCGACGGGACGCCGCCGCCGACCCGGGGCCTGGAGGTCCCCAAGATCGTGGACCTCTGACCGATTTGGCGGCGCATACGCCGGGATCTCGGCGTGTACGCCGCCAAATCGGTCAACGGGAGCGGCGGGCGGCGGTCATGCGCCGGGCGGCCGGGACCGCGGCCAGCAGCGCCCGGGCCTTGTTGCGGCACTCCAGGTCCTCGTGCTCGGGGACCGAGTCGGCCACGATGCCGGCACCGGCCTGCACGGAGGCCCGCCCCTCGTCGTCCACCACCATGGTGCGGATGGCGATGGCCGTGTCGATGTTGCCCGAGAAGTCGAGGTAGCCGACCACCCCGGCGTACGGCCCCCGCTTGGTGGGCTCCAGGGCGTCGATGATCTCCATGGCCCGCACCTTGGGCGCCCCCGACACCGTCCCCGCCGGCAGCGTGGCCCGCAGCACGTCGATGGCGGTCCGCCCCTCGGCCAGCGTGCCCGACACCTGCGAGGTCAGGTGCATGACGTGGCTGTAGCGCTCCAGCGTCAGGTACTCGTCCACCTGCTCGGTGCCGAACCGGACCACCCGCCCCACGTCGTTGCGGGCCAGGTCGACCAGCATCACGTGCTCGGCGATCTCCTTGGGGTGCTCGCGCAGCTCGCCGGCCAGCCTGGCGTCGTCCTCGTCGGTGACGCCCCGGCGCCGGGTGCCGGCGATGGGCCGGGAGATCACCTTGCCGTCGGTCAGCCGCACCAGCGGCTCCGGCGACGCGCCCACCAGGGTGAGCCCCGGCTGGCGCACGAAGTACATGTACGGGCTGGGGTTGACCTGGCGCAGCACGCGGTAGACGTCGAACGGCTCGGCGTCGAGGTCGAAGTCGAAGCGCTGGGACAGCACCACCTGGAAGATGTCGCCGGCCAGGATGTGCTCGCGGGCCGCCTCCACCGCCCGGCCGTACAGGTCGCTGCCCATGGTGGAGTGGACGGCGGGCAGCTCCTCGTCGGCCCCCGGCGCGTCCACCAGCATCTCGTCGACCGGCCGGGCGCCGTCGGCGGCCAGCCCGTCCAGCCGGCCCACGGCCGCCCGGTACAGATCGTCCAGCGCCTCGTCGCCCGCGCCCGGCGGCACCAGCACGTTCTCGATGAGGACGACCCGCTGGCGCCAGTGGTCGTAGGCCGCCAGCTGGCCGATGACCGACACGACGGCGTCGGCATGGCCCTGGTCGTCCTTGGGGACGTCGGGCAGGTGCTCGACCTCCCGCACCACGTCGTAGCCCAGGTAGCCGAGGACGCCGCCGTGCAGGGGCGGGAGATCCGGGAGGGCGGGGGCGTGCCACTCGCCGAGCAGCGCCTCCAGGGCGGCGAGCATGCCCCGGTCGCGGGGCACCGAGTCCGGCACCGTCCCGGCCACGGTGACGTCGAGCCCGCGGGCGGTCAGCGTGGCCAGCGGGTTGCGGCCGATGAACGACCACCGGCTCCACCGGGCCTCGCCGTGCTCGACCGACTCGAGCAGGAAACCGGTGTCGTCGCCCACCAGGCGGGTGAAGGCGGCGACCGGGGTGGTCAGGTCGGCCAGCAGCTCGCGCCACACGGGGATGACCGTGTGGGTGCGGGCCAGGGTGTGGAACTCGTCGAGGGTGGGCCGGATCACGGCGCGGGCGCTCAGGCGCCGTCGTCGCCGGGCCCGAAGGCCCGGAAGAAGCACGATTGCGCCCCGGTGTGGCAGGCGCCGCCGCCCTGCTGGTCGACGCGGAACAGCAGGGTGTCGCCGTCGCAGTCGTAGTGGGCCGAGCGGACGATCTGGACCTCGCCCGACGTCTCGCCCTTGCGCCACACCTCCTGACGGCTGCGGCTCCAGAACACGGTGCGCCCCTCGTCGAGCGTGAGGCGCAGCGTCTTGTCGTTCATCCACGCCATCATCAGCACCTCGCCGGTCGTGGCGTCCTGCACGATGGCGGGCACGAGCCCGTCGGCGTCGTAGGTGACCTGGGCGAGCTGGTCGTCGGAGGCGTCGATCGGCACCCCGCCATGCTAGGACCGGTCCCCCGCGGGACCGAATCCGATTGGCGCCGGCCGCAGGGCTACGGTCGCCCGCACCGTGGTCACGGACCGGATCCTGCGCTACCTGGCGGACGTGGCGGCCGTGCCGTCGCCGGACCAGAACCCCCTGCTGCCCCCGGGTGGCGGGCCCGAGCTGCTCGACGTCACCCGGTCCGGCCACCGGCCGGCGTGGCTGGGCACCACTGTCACGCTGCCCCTGCGGCCGGCGCGCCCGCCGGGCGACGCGAGCGCCGGCAGCTACACCGTCCGCGCCACGCCCACGCTCCGGGAGCTGGCGGCGGTGGACGCCCTGCAGCCCGCCGAGGACATCCTCCGCCTGGGCTGGGTGGTCGTCGCCGGGACGATCAGCCTGGACGACCGCACCGTGACCTGCTGCCTGCCGCTCCTGTCCCAGCCGGTCCGGCTCACCGGCGGGCGCGGCCGCTTCGGCGTCACCGCGGCCGGGCCGCCCGAGCTGACCCCGCTCATCACCGACGCCGCCGTCGCGGCCCGCCTGGAGGAGCTCGCCGACTTCGGGTCCGGCGCGCTCGACCCGCTGTCCGGCTTCACACCGTCGCCCGAGCTGCTCCGGCGCCTGCCCCACCTCGTCGGGTGGGTCCGCGACGTGGTCGGCGCCGCGGGCCTCCCCGCCGCCGCGCCGCTGCTCGACCGCGGGGCCGATCCCCTGGCCCGGCGGCGGGAGCCGGGTCTGACCGCCGTGATCGGAGCTCTGATCTACGTGGCGGCCGACCCGTTCGAGGGCAACCTGGAGGCCGGGCTGCGCCGCTGGGCGTCCCGGCCGGGCATCGAGGCCACCGCCCTCGCCGCCCTGCACACCGCGGCCGCGCCGGCCGGGGCGAGTGCCGCCGCGGCGGCGGTGGTCAGCCCGCTGCGGCTGTCCGAGGCCCAGGCCGAGGCCGTCCGGCGGTCCCGCCACGAGCCCGTCACGGTGATCTCGGGGCCCCCCGGCAGCGGCAAGAGCCACACGGTGGCGGCCATCGCGGCCGATGCGGTCGCCGCCGGCCGCTCGGTCCTCGTCGCCACCCGCTCGCCGCACGCCGCCGCAGTGGTGTCGGACCTGCTGGGCCGGCAGCCCGGCCCCGATCCCGTGCGGTTCGGCTCGCAGGGCGACGACGACCTGCTGGCGCAGGCCACGGCCGCCGGCACCTCGGGCCGCGACGCCCGGGCGGTCCGGGACGACCTGACCCGGGCCCTCGACCGCCAGCGGCTGCTCACCGCGGCCATCGCCGGGCACCTCGACGACGAGCGGCGGGCGGCCGGCAGCGGGCGGTGGGACGGGCTGGTGGGGCACCTGTCCTCGCTGGCGCCCGGGGCCTTCGACCCCGCCGCCGACCTCGACCGGCTGGCCGCCCTCGGGGCGGAGGCCGAGCGGCGCCGGGCGCGGGCCGCCGAGCGGGACACGTGGTGGCGGCGCCGCCACGCATCCCGGGCGGGGCGCCGCCTGGCCCGGGCCCTGGGCGCCGCGCCGGGGACGCCGCCCGCCGACCTGCGCAACGCCCTCGACTGCGCCGAAGACCGGCGGATCGCGGCCCGCCTGTCCGCCACCGGCGGAACCGTGCTCGGCCCGCTGTGGGACGAGCTGGACGCCGCCGACGGGGCCGTGCGGGACGCCGCCGGACGCCTGGCCGAGGTGCTGGGGGCGGCCGAGGACCGCCGGGCGCGGGCCCGGGCGGTGGCGGGCGACCTGGCGGTGGCCCTGCGGGCCGGTCGCCGCCAGCGCCGCCGCCTGCTGCACAACCTCGACGGGGCCCGGCTCGTCGCCGGGCTGCCGCTGTGGGTCGGGACCCTGCGCGACGCCGACGACCTGCTGCCGGAGTCCGCCGCCATGTTCGATCTCGTGATCCTCGACGAGGCCAGCCAGATCGACCAGGCCGCGGCGGCCGGCGCGCTGCTGCGGGCCCGGCGGGCCGTGGTGGCCGGCGACCCCCGCCAGCTCCGCCACGTGTCGTTCGTGCCCGACGCCAAGGTGGCCGAGGCGCTCGCCCACCACGGCTTGGCCGGGTGGGAGGCCCGGCTCGACGTGCGCCGGGCCAGCGTCCTCGACACGGCCGCCGGCGCGGCCGCCACCACCTGGCTGGACGAGCACTACCGGTCGGTGCCGCACCTCATCGACTTCTCGGCCCGCCGCTTCTACGACGGCCGGTTGCACGTCGCCACCCGGCGGCCCGCCAACGAGGTGGCCGACGCCGTGGACGTCGTGCGCCCCGACGCGGCCGGCGACCCCGACGCCGCCGATCTGGCCACCGCCCTCGGGGTGGTGGCCCGGCTGGCCGGCGCGGGACGCACCGACGTGGCGCTGGTGTCGCCTTTCCGGGAGGTGGCCGACGCCGCCCAGGACGCCCTCCTCGCCGCCTACGACGTCGACGAGATCCGCAGGCTGCGGCTGCGGGTGGGCACGGTGCACGCGTTCCAGGGCGCCGAGGCCGACCACGTCGTGCTCGTCCTCGGCGTTCGGGACGGCGACAACCCGGGCCGCCGGCGCTTCGTCGAGGACCCCCACCTGTTCAACGTGATGGTGACCCGGGCCCGGCGGTCGCTGGTCGTCGTCACCGGCCTGCCGCGCCCGGCCGGGATCCCCCGGGGGCTGATCGAGCAGTACCTCGTGCACGCCGAGCAGCCGCCGGGCCCGCCGGACGACGGCCCGTGCCGGACCCCGTGGGTGGAGGCCCTGGCCCGCGAGCTGCGGGCCGCCGGCGTAACGGTGCGGACCGGCTACCCGGTGGGCCGGTTCACGCTCGACCTGGTCGCCGGGGCCGGGGCCGGCGCCGTGGCGGTGGACGCAGCGGTCGAAGCGACCGGCGCGGGTGCCCACGTGGCGCGCCGCCGCCTCCTAGCCTCGCAGGGGTGGCAGGTCGTCGACGGCTACCCCACCCGCTGGGACGGGGACCCGACCCGGGCCGCGGTCGAGCTGGCGGGGATGCTGGCGGCGGTCACCGCTCCCGGTTAGTGGGGGTGGCCCGCGAGTCAGAGGTAGAGGCCGGTGGACGCCTCGCCCAGGCGGCTGGCGGCCACCGCGTGCACGTCGCGCTCGCGCAGGATGATGTAGTCGTCGCCCCGGACCTCGACCTCGTAGCGGTCCTCGGGGTTGAACAGCACCCGGTCGCCGATCTGCATGGCCCGCACGTTGGGGCCGACCGCCACCACCTCGGCCCAGGCCAGGCGCTTGGACATCTGGGCCGTGGCCGGGATGAGGATGCCGCCCGACGACGTGCGCTCGCCCTCGGCGTTGGCCGCGCTCACCAGGATGCGGTCGTTGAGCATCTTGATGGCCAGCTTGTCGCGCCCGGCGCGAGCCGCTCGCCCGTTGTCGTCGGTCCGGGGGCTGGCGGCGGCACGTTCGGGCACGGCATCGACGCTACCGTCCTGCGCTGGTGACCGACGACCCGATGCCCGTCTCGCCCGCCACGGCCGACGGCGTGACGCTGGCGGGCGATCTTGCCGTCCCCCCGTCGCCCCGGGCGGCGGCGGTGCTGTGCCACCCCCACCCCGCCTACGGCGGCGACCGCCACAACCCGGTGGTGGACGCGCTCTTCCGGGCGCTGCCGGGCGCCGGGACGGCGGCACTGCGCTTCGACTTCCGGCCCGGGTCCGGCTCGGCGCAGGCCGGGGGCGGCGAGCGGGCCGACGTGGTGGCGGCCCTGGACCTGCTGGCCACCGAGGTTCCGGGCGTCCCGCTGTGGCTGGCCGGCTACTCGTTCGGCGCCGACGTGGCGCTGGCGGTGGACGACCCTCGCCACGCCGGCTGGGTGGCGATCGCCCCGCCGCTGCGCTTCGGCGGGCCGCCTGCGCCTGCGGGAGGCGACCGGCGACCGGTGCTGGTGCTGGTCCCCGAGCACGACCAGTACTCGCCGCCCGAGCGGGCCCGGGCCGCCACGGCCGGCTGGCCGGCCGCCACCGTCGAGGTCGTTCCCGGCGCCGACCACTTCATGGCCGGGTCGGCCGACCGGGCGGCGGCCACCGCGGTCGCCTGGCTGGCGGCCAGGTGAGCAGAGGCGGCGGCCCCGACCCCGCCTACCCCGCGCACCGCCTGGCCCGCACCCCCGCCCCGCCCTACGAGGGCGAGGGCCCCTTCGCCATGTGGCACTACAGCGAGGACCCGTCGCTGCGGCGGTTCGCGCCCCGGCCCTCGCCCACCGGCGACGACGAGGGCCTGATGGTGTGGGCGATCGACACCCGCCACGCGCCGACCTTCTGGTTCCCGCGGGACTGCCCCCGGATGTGCCTGTGGCCGGCCGACCGCACCACGCCCGAGGACCGGGAGCGGTTCTTCGGGCAGAGCGCCCTGCCCCGCGTCCACGTGATCGAGGCCGCCTGGCTGGACCGGGTGCGGGCCTGCCAGCTCTACGGCTACCGGCTGCCGACCGCGCCGTTCGAGCCCCACTCGGTCGGCGGCTACTGGATCGCGCGCCAGGCCGTGGAGGCCGTCGAGCGGGTGGCGGTCGGCGACCTGCTGGGACGCCATGCCGCTGCCGGGATCGAGCTGCGCATCGTCGGCTCACTCTGGCCCCTCACCCACCGGGTGGCGGCGTCCACGGTGGCGTTCAGCGGCTCGCGGCTCCGCAACGCCTCCCCGGACCCCGGCCGGATCAGCTGACGGTGCCCCCGGCCCGCCAGTAGTCGCCGCCGGGCTCGCGGTCGAGGAAGCCCTCGTCCACCAGGTAGCGGCGCAGGGAGGCCACGTCGGGATGGAACCGGCGCAGGATGGCGTTCACCTGGCGCTCGGAGTAGCGGAGGCCGACATCGAACTCCTGGGCCAGCCGGTCGAGCACGACCAGCTTCTTGGCCCGCTGGGCCGGGACCCTGGTCAGGCGGCCGGCCCGCAGGTACGTGCGCAGCACCCGGGCCTCGTCCTCGGGCGCGTCGCCGGTCGGATCGGGGGCGGGGCGCTCGGGCGCAGCGGCCACGGCGGCCAGCCGGAACGCCTCGCCCAGCAGGACGTGGACGCCCTCGTCGCCCCGGACCACCAGCTCGGCGGCCACCAGCCGGGCCAGCGCCGTGGCCACTTCCCGGGTGGTCAGGCCGGTGACCCGGCGGATGTCCTCGACCGTGGCCGACCCGAGGACCAGGGCGGCCACGACCCGGCGGCGGCCGTCGTCGGCCAGCAGCCCGGCGATGGTGGCCGCGTCGGGAACCGGGGACGTGCCGGAGAGGTCGGCGGCGGGGTCGGCGGCGGGGTCGACGGCCACCGCCTCAGCGTACGACGGGGCCGTCAGACGGGGCGGACGATCACGCCCGCCCGCTGCAGCTCGTCCTTGGCCTCCGCCACGGTGTGCTCGCCGAAGTGGAAGATCGACGCCGCCAG
>DASSUD010000230.1:0-2031 GCA_035707385.1 Acidimicrobiales bacterium | reverse complement strand
AGGTCGGCCTGGTCGACGTCCTCGTAGCCGTACTGACCCAGGTACGCGGCGGGGTCGGCGTTGTAGGCGGCCTGTTCGGCCGGGTCGAGCATCACGCCGCGCAGCACGTCGAGCAGTGACATGCCGTCCATCCTGTCCTCCTGGGTTTCGTGCCCCCGGTGGCGATCGGGGAACGTCTCCACGCTACGGGGGCTCCTACCCGGGGGCATCGGGGATCACCCCCACGCGCCCCCGATCCCGGCGCCGGCGCCTGTTTGACACCCGGCGCGCCGTGGCCGTCAAACTGTCGCCGATGCCCACGTCGCTCGTGATCGTCGAGTCGCCGGCCAAGGCGCGCACCATCGCGCGCTACCTCGGCGACGATTTCGTCGTGGAGGCGTCCATCGGCGCCGTCCGCGACCTGGAGCCCAAGGGCCTCGCCGTGGACATCGACGACGGCTTCAGGCCCACCTACGTGGTGCCGCCGTCCAAGTCCGACGTGGTCAAGCGGCTGCGGGCGGCTCTGCGCCGGGCCGACCAGCTCTACCTCGCGACGGATGAGGACCGCGAGGGCGAGGCCATCGCCTGGCACCTCGCCGAGGTGCTGAAGCCGGCGGTGCCGACCCGGCGGATGGTGTTCCACGAGATCACCCGCCAGGCCATCGAGCAGGCGGTCGAGCGGTCGCGGGACATCCACGCCGGCCTGGTCGACGCCCAGGAGGCCCGGCGCATCGTCGACCGGCTGTTCGGCTACCCGGTGTCCGAGGTGTTGTGGCGCAAGGTGTCCACCGGGCTGTCGGCGGGGCGGGTGCAGAGCCCGTCGATCCGCCTCGTGGTCCAGCGGGAGCGGGACCGCATGGCGTTCGTGCCCGCCGGCTACTGGGACCTCACCGCCGCGTTCGGCACCTCGCCCGCCTTCACCGCCACCCTGGTGGGCCTCGACGGCAACCGGGTGGCCACGGGCAAGGACTTCGACAACCAGGCCCGCGTCACCCGCGACGACGTGGTGGTGGTCGACGAGACGGGGGCCCGCGCCCTGGTCACGGCCCTCGACGGGTCCACCTACACCGTGTCCTCGGTGGACGAGCGGCCCTACCGCAGCTCGCCCAAGGCACCGTTCATCACCTCCACCCTCCAGCAGGAGGGCGGCCGCAAGCTGGGCATGAGCTCCGGCCAGGTCATGCGCACGGCCCAGGGCCTCTACGAGCGCGGCTACATCACCTACATGCGGACCGACTCGGTCACGCTGTCGGACGAGGCGCTGGCCGCGGCCCGGACCCAGGTGCGGGAGCTGTACGGCGACGACTACCTCCCGCCCGGCGCCCGGCAGTACCGCTCGACCGTCAAGAACGCCCAGGAGGCCCACGAGGCCATCCGCCCGGCCGGCGACCGGTGGCGGACCCCGGACCAGCTCCAGGGCGAGCTCCGGGGCGCCGACCTGCGGCTCTACGACCTGGTCTGGAAACGGACCCTGGCCTCGCAGATGGCCGACGCCGTCGGCAAGACCGTGTCGGTGCGGATCGAGGCGCCGCTGGCCACCGCCCACGAGCTGGGCACGGTGACCGAGTGGGCGGCGTCGGGCCGGACCATCACCTTCCCCGGCTACCTCCGGGTCTACGTGGAGGGCTCGGACGACCCCGAGGCCGACCTCGACGACCGCGAGCGGCTGCTGCCCGACCTGGCCGGCGGGCAGGTGCTCCCCGACCCGGTGGTCGACCCCGTGGGGCACACCACCCAGCCGCCGGCCCGCTACACCGAGGCGTCCCTGGTCAAGCGGCTGGAGGAGCTCGGCATCGGCCGGCCGTCCACCTGGGCGTCCATCATGCAGACCATCCAGGATCGCGGCTACGTGTGGAAGAAGGGCACCGCCCTGGTGCCGTCGTGGTCGGCCTTCGCCGTCGTCCAGCTGCTGGAGGGCCACTTCGCCGAGGAGGTCGACTACACCTTCACGGCCCGCATGGAGAACCAGCTCGACGAGATCGCCACCGGCTCCCGGGACCGCGAGCCGTTCCTGCGCGCCTTCTGGTTCGGCAACGGCAGCGAGGGGCTGAC
>DASSUD010000229.1:0-11795 GCA_035707385.1 Acidimicrobiales bacterium | reverse complement strand
CGACGACACCGACTCCGACTGGGACCGCGAGAAGCTGCAGGAGCGGCTGGCCAAGCTGTCCGGCGGCGTGGCCGTGGTCAAGGTCGGCGCGGCCACCGAGGTCGAGCTCAAGGAGAAGAAGCACCGCATCGAGGACGCCCTGTCGGCGACCCGGGCGGCCATCGAGGAGGGCATCGTCGCCGGTGGCGGCACCGCCCTGCTCCGCAGCCGCCCGGCGGTGCAATCCGTGGTCGACTCGCTGTCCGGCGACGAGGCCACCGGTGCCCGCATCGTCTACTCGGCGCTCGAGGCGCCGACCCGGCTCATCGCCGACAACGCCGGCGTCGAAGGGGCCGTGTCGGTGCGCCAGGTCGAGGCGGAGGAGGGCTCGGTCGGGCTCAACGCCGCCAGCGGCGACCTCGAGGACCTGGTGAAGGCCGGTGTCATCGACCCGGCCAAGGTCACGCGGGCGGCGCTGCAGAACGCGGCGTCGATCGCCGGCCTGCTGCTCACCACCGAGTCGCTCGTGGCCGACAAGCCCGAGCCGCCCGCCCCCGCCGCTCCCGGCGGCGACCCCATGGGCGGCATGGGCGGCATGGGCGGGATGATGTAGCCCACCACTCACGATTTGGCGTCTCTCACGTCGCATGTGCGACGTGAGAGACGCCAAATCCATTATTGGGTACGGTTGGCGGTGCGAGCGTCTCCGAGGAGGGGGACCGTGGCACACGTCGGACACCTCGGCGGGTGGACCGGACGGGCCCGGACGGCCGTGCCCCTCACGCTGGCCTTCGCCGTCACCGCCTCGCTGGTGGCCTGCGGGGGCGACGACGGCGCCACGCCCACGCTGACCTGGTACACCAACCCCGACAACGGGGGCCAGGAGGCGCTGGCCGAGACGTGCACGGAGGCGGCGGACGGCGCCTACCGCATCGAGGTGGCCGAGCTGCCGGCCGACGCCGACAGCCAGCGCGAGCAGCTGGTCCGGCGGCTGGCCGCCGACGACAGCTCCATCGCCCTGATGAGCCTCGACCCGGTGTTCGTGCCCGAGTTCGCCGAGGCGGGGTTCCTGCGCCCCTTCACCGAGGACGAGGCCGGCGAGCTGACCCAGGACGTCCTCGACGGCTCGCTGGAGACCGCGCAGTGGAACGACCGGCTGTACGCCGCCCCGTTCTGGGCCAACACCCAGCTGCTCTGGTACCGCAAGTCGGTGGCCGAGCAGGCCGGCATCGACCCCTCGACCGAGGACGTCACCTGGGACCAGATCATCGAGGCCGCCCAGGAGACCGAAACCACGATCCAGGTCACCGGGTCCCGGTACGAGGGCTACATGGTGTGGATCAACTCTCTGGTCGCCTCGGCCGGGGGCGAGATCCTGGAGGACCCGGGCGCCGGCAAGGACGCCACCCCCACCCTCGACTCCGACGCCGGCCGGGCGGCGGCCGAGATCATCCACGACGTGGCGACCAGCGGGGTGGCCGACCCGGCCCTGTCCACCGCCATCGAGGAGAACGCCCGGGCCGGCTTCCAGGCCGAGAACGGCGGCTTCATGATCAACTGGCCGTACGTCTACGGCGCTGCGCTCGCCGCCGTGGAGGACGGGTCGCTCGACCAGGCGGTGGTCGACGACATCGGCTGGGCCCGGGTCCCGCGGGTGGACGAGGCCAGCGAATCGGCCCCGCCGCTCGGGGGCATCAACCTCGCCATCGGCGCCTTCACCGACCACGAGACGGAGGCGGTCGAGGCCGCCGCCTGCATCACCGCCGAGGACAGCCAGAAGGAGTACATGCTGTCCGAGGGCAACCCGGCCGCCCGCGGCCCCGTGTTCGACGACCCCGAGATCGTCGAGAAGTTCCCGATGGCCGCCCTGATACGGGAGTCGATCGACGGCGCCACCCCCCGCCCGCGATCGGCCTACTACCCGGACATCAGTGCCGCCACCGTGCGCGAGTTCCATCCGCCGGACTCGGTCGACCCCGACAGCACGCCGGCTGCCGCCGACCAGTTGATCGTCAACGTGCTGCAGGACAAGCAACTCCTGTGAGGTGAGCAGAGCCCATGGCGACCGCCACCGCTGACACCGTCCCGGTCGAGGCCGCCGGCCCGTCCCCGCGCCGGGCGGGCATGACGTCCCGGGCCCGGGGCGAGCAGCGCCTCGGCTGGTACCTCGTCGGCCCGGCGGTGGCCGTGATGCTGCTCGTCACCGCCTACCCACTCGGCCGGGCCGTCTACCTGTCGCTGTTCAGCTACCGGTTGACCGACCCCGCCGGGCGCGAGTTCGTCGGCCTGCGCAACTACGGCGTGGTCCTCACCGACGGCCTGTGGTGGCAGACCGTGGCCACCACGCTCATCATCACCGTGACCACGGTGGCGATCGAGCTGGTGATCGGGTTCGCCTTCGCCCTGGTCATGCACCGGATCATCTTCGGGCGGGGGCCGGTGCGGACCTCGATCCTCATCCCCTACGGGATCATCACCGTCGTCGCCGCCTACGCCTGGCAGTACGCCTTCGCGCTCGACTCCGGCTTCGTCAACGAGTGGTTCAACCTGCGGGACAAGGCCTGGTTCTCGGACCGGTGGTCGGCGCTGTTCGTCATCATCATGGCCGAGGTGTGGAAGACGACGCCCTTCATCTCCCTGCTGCTGCTGGCCGGGCTGGCGCAGGTGCCCGAGGAGCTGCAGGAGGCGGCCAAGGTCGACGGGGCCAGCACCTGGCAGCGGTTCGCCCGGGTCACCGTGCCGAACATGAAGGCCGCCATCATGGTGGCGCTGCTGTTCCGCACGCTCGACGCCTACCGCATCTTCGACACGATCTTCATCATGACGGGCGGGGCGGAGAAGACCGAGAGCGTGTCGTTCCTCGCCTACCGGCAGACGATCAGCCGCACCGCGCTCGGGCTGGGCTCCGCGGTGTCGGTGTTGCTGTTCCTGTCCGTGGTGCTGATCGCCGTGCTGTTCGTGAAAGGGTTCCGCACCGACCTGTCCCGGGTGCGGGGCGAGTGAGGGGGCTGCCGTGACGTCGCGACGCAAGGCGATGGCCTGGACGATCGGCGGCGTGCTCATCGTGCTCTACACGATGCTGCCCGTCCTCTGGATCATCTCGTTGTCGTTCAAGAAGGGCGACGACATCAACAACAAGAAGTTCCTGCCCACCGAGTGGTCCTTCGACAACTACCGCACGGTGTTCGACACCGACCTGTTCACCAGCGCCCTGCGCAACTCGCTCGGCATCTCGCTGATCGCCACCGTCATCTCGGTCACGCTGGCCACCTTCGCCGCCTACGCCATCGCCCGGCTCGAGTTCCGGGGCAAGAAGGCGGTGCTGTCCACGGCGCTGGCCATCGCCATGTTCCCGACCATCGCCCTGGTGGGGCCGCTGTTCGACATGTGGCGCTCGTTCGGCATCTACGACACGTGGATCGGGCTGATCATCCCGTACATGTCCTTCACGCTGCCGCTGTCGATCTGGGTGCTCGCCGCGTTCTTCCGGGAGATCCCCTGGGAGATGGAGCAGGCCGCCCAGGTGGACGGGGCCACGTCGTGGCAGGCCTTCCGCAAGGTGATCGTGCCGCTGGCGGCCCCGGGGGTGTTCACGGCCGCCATCCTCACGTTCTTCTTCGCCTGGAACGACTTCGTGTTCGGCATCTCGCTGACGGCCACCAACCGGTCCCGGCCCGTGCCCGCCGCCCTGGCGTTCTTCACCGGCGAGTCGTTCTTCCAGCAGCCGACCGCGGCCATCTCGGCGGCGGCGGTGATCGTCACCATCCCGGTGATCACGCTCGTGCTGCTGTTCCAGCGCAAGATCGTCGCCGGCCTGACCTCCGGCGCCGTCAAGGGGTGAGGAGGAGACCCGTCCCATGGCCAGCATCCGTCTCAAGGACATCGGCAAGACCTTCCCCGGCGCCGACACCCCCGCCGTGAGCGACGTCAACCTCGACATCGAGGACGGCGAGTTCGTGATCCTCGTGGGCCCGTCGGGCTGCGGCAAGTCGACCATCCTGCGCATGATCGTGGGCCTCGAGGACATCACCGAGGGCGACATGCTCATCGGCGACGAGCGGGTCAACGACAAGGCCCCCCGGGACCGCAACCTGGCCATGGTGTTCCAGAACTACGCGCTGTACCCGCACCTCAGCGTGTACGAGAACATCGCCTTCCCGCTGCGGCTGCGCAAGGCCTCGGACAGCGACGTGCAGGAGCGCGTGCAGCGGTCGGCCGGGATGCTGGAGCTGTCCGAGCTGCTCGACCGCAAGCCGTCCCAGCTCTCGGGCGGCCAGCGCCAGCGGGTGGCGATGGGCCGGGCCCTCGTGCGGGACGCCGACGCCTTCCTGTTCGACGAGCCGCTCTCCAACCTCGACGCCAAGCTGCGGGGCCAGATGCGGACCGAGATCTCCCGCATCCAGCGCTCCCTCGAGATCACCACCGTGTACGTCACCCACGACCAGGTCGAGGCGATGACGCTGGGCGACCGGGTGGCGGTGCTGCGCAGGGGCGTGCTCCAGCAGGTCGACGCGCCCCGTGCGCTGTACGAGCAGCCGGTCAACCTGTTCGTGGCCGGGTTCATCGGCTCGCCGCCCATGAACTTCATGCCGGCCAAGGTCGACGGCCGCACGCTGTCCCTGCCGATCGGGACGCTGGAGCTCGAGCCCGCCGTGGCCGAGAGGGTGTCCGGCCGGGACATCCTGATCGCCGGCGTGCGCCCCGAGCACTTCGAGGACGCGTCGCTGCTGGACCGGGAGCGCGCGGCGCGGGGCGTGGCGTTCTCGGCCTTCGTGGACGTCATCGAGTGGCTGGGGAGCGAGCAGTTCGCCTACATCCCGTTCGAGGCCCCGCCCGAGATCGTCGAGCCGCTGGCCGAGCTGTCGCGGGAGCTGGACGCCGAGCTGATCCGCACCCAGCTGGTGGTGTCGCTGCCCGCCGAGAGCCGGGTGGAGCGGGGCACGGATGCCGACCTGTGGTTCGACCCGACCCGCATGCACCTCTTCGACCCGGAGTCGGGCGAGAACCTGACCCTCGGCACGGGCACCGGTGCGGGCGCTCGGGCGGTGGCCACGGCCTAGATCCACTCCGGCGTCCGCTCGTGTCGGAAATCGACACGAACGAACCCAGAGTGGGGGGATGGTGACGATCGACGACGTGCGCGGGGTGGCGCTGAGCCTGCCCCGGGCCTACGAGGCGCTGGTGCGGGGGCGGGTGAAGTTCCGGGTGGGCCAGATCGTGTTCGTGGCCTTCTCTGCCGACGAGACGCTGATGGGCTTCGGCTTCCCCCGGGAGGAGCGCCAGGCCCTGGTCGACAGCGAGCCGGACAAGTTCCAGCTCCCCGGGCGGGCCGACATGCGCTACCAGTGGGTGGTCGCCCGCATGGAGGCGCTCGACCACGACGAGATGCGTGAGCTGGTCACCGACGCCTGGCGCATGTGCGTCCCGAAGAAGGTGGCGGCCGAGCATCTCGGCGAGTGAGGGGGCTCAGCCCCCGCTGACCGCCTCCAGGTCGTCGGCCACCCGCACGGTCGCGTCGTCGGGGGCGTCCAGCCAGCCCTCCGGCAGGGTGACCCGCACCGGCCCGGACGTCTTGCCGCGGGGCCGGGCGTCGGCGCCGGGCAGGATGGCCAGGCCGGGGTCGAGCCGGTCGAGCTCGGCCTCCAGGTCGGCGACCGAGCGGGTGGCCGTCAGCCGCCGCCGGACCTCCCCACCCACCGGGTAGCCGTGCAGGTACCAGCCCACGTGCTTGCGGACGTCCCGTACCGCCACCGGCTCGGTCACCCAGTCGGCCAGCAGCCGGGCGTGGCGGCGGAGGACGCCGGCCACCTCCCCCAGCCGCGGCGCGGGCGGCACCGGCTCGCCCGCCAGGGCCAGGGCCAGGTCCCGGAACAGCCAGGGCCGCCCCAGGCACCCCCGCCCCACCACCACGCCGTCGCACCCCGTCGCCGCCATCATCCGCACCGCGTCGGACGCCTGCCAGACGTCGCCGTTGCCGAGCACGGGGATGGTCCGCACCGTCTCGCGCAGGGCAGCGATGGCCGACCAGTCGGCCTGGCCCGAGTAGTGCTGGGCCGCCGTGCGGGCATGCAGCGCCACCGCCGCCGCGCCCTCGGCCTCGGCGATGAGCCCGGCGTCGAGGAACGTGTGCAGGTCGTCGTCGATGCCGATCCGCAGCTTCACCGTGACCGGCACGGGGCCGGCGGCGCCGACCGCGGCGGCCACGATCGAGCGGAACAGCGCCCGGCGCACGGGCAGCGCCGCCCCGCCGCCCTTGCGGGTCACCTTGGCCACCGGGCAGCCGAAGTTGAGGTCGACGTGGTCGGCCGCCTCCTCCGCCACCAGGAAGCGGACGGCGGCGGCCACCGCCCCCGGCTCGGTCCCGTAGAGCTGGATCGACCGCACCGGCTCGTCGCCCGCGAAGCGGGCCAGGCGCAGCGTCTTGCCGTTGCGCTCGGCCACGCCGCGGGCCGTGATCATCTCGCTGACGAACAGCCCGCCGGGGCCGAAGCCCCGGCACAGGCGGCGGAACGGCGCGTTGGTGATGCCGGCCATCGGCGCCAGGACCACCGGGGTGGCCACGGTCAGGGGCCCGATGTGCAGCGGCCCGGTCACGGCGCCCACAGCTCGCTCACCGCCACGCCCAGCTCGCCCACGAGCGCCCGGAACGTCGGCAGCGACAGGCCGACCACGGTGCCGTGGTCGCCGTCGATGCCGTCCACGAACGGCCCGCAGCGGCCGTCGATGGTGAACCCGCCGGCCACGGCCAGCGGCTCGCCCGTGGCGACGAGGGCGTCGATCTCGGCGTCGCCGGGGTCGCCGAAGCGCACGGTCGTCTGCGCCACCCCCGCGGCCGTGCGCCCGGACCCGACCTCGACCACGGCGTGGCCCGTGACCAGCGTCCCCGACCGGCCCCGGTAGCCCCGCCACCAGGCCACGGCCTGGTCGCAGCCCCGGGGCTTGCCGCGCACCTCGCCGGCGAAGGACAGCACCGAATCGCAGCCCAGCACCAGCGTGCCGTCGTGCACCGGCAGCGGCGCCCCGCCGGTCCGCTCCATGAGCACCGCCCCGGCGGCCACAGCCGGAGCCAGCCGCCGGGCCACCGCCGACGCCTTGCGGGCGGCCAGCGTGCGGGCCGCCTCCGGGGCGGGCAGCCCGGCCACACCGTCCTCCGCGTCACCGCTGACCAGCACCAGCGGGTCGAACCCGGCCGCGCGCAGCAGGCCGAGCCGGGCCGGGGAGGCCGAGGCCAGGACGAGGGTACGGCGGGGCACCCACCCATTCTGGCGTCCCTCATGCTTCAGATCGCTGCTGAGAGACGCCGGAACGATGCCGGTAGCCTGCCGGGGTGATCGACGCGCCGCCCCCCGACCCCCAGAAGCTGCTCAACCACTGGATGGAGTGGGAGCGGGGCGAGACGCCACCCGGCCGGGTCATGAGCAACCTCAAGACCGGCGGGCTGCGCGACGTGCTCGAGATCCTGGTCGCCCAGGCCCAGGCGAAGGCGTCGAGCGGCGCCGATGGCTGACGGCGACGCCACCGGCACCGAGTGGCCGGCCGCCGCCATCTCGTCCCGGGAAGCGCTGGAGCGGGGGCTGCCCGGCTGGCCCCGGCCCGGGGAGGCGCCGCCCGGCCCCACCCGGCCGGTCCCGCCCGGGCGCGGGGGCGACCAGAAGATCCCCCGCCCGCTCACCGCCCGGTCCGGGGGGCCCGCACCGTGGGCCGGCCTCGCCGCCCATCGCCGCCGCCCGTCGGTGGCCGACGTCCGGGCTGCGCTGGCCGAGCGGGGACCGGCCCGGCCCGCGCCCGTCGAGCTCGTCGACGGCGCCGCCCGCAACGCGCGGCCGTCCGCCGTGCTGGTTCCCCTCTACGACGTGGGCGGCCTGGCCCATGTGGTCCTGACCCGCCGGACCTGGGGGCTGCGCACGCACCAGGGCGAGGTCAGCTTCCCCGGCGGTCGGGTCGAGCCGGGCGAGAGCCCGGTCGACGGGGCCCGCCGGGAGGCGTGGGAGGAGATCGCCCTCGACCCGGCCAGCGTCGAGGTGATCGGCGAGCTCGACCACCTGTCCACCGTGTCGAGCGGGTCGTTCATCTCGCCGTTCGTGGCCGTCCTGCCCGGCCGGCCCCGGACCCGGCCCAGCCCGCACGAGGTCGAGGCCGTGCTGCACGTGCCGCTGGCCGAGCTGCTGGACCCCGAGGTGTTCCGGGAGGAGCACTGGACCTTCCCCGGGGGCCGCGTCCAGCCCATCACCTTCTTCGAGCTGGTGGGCGACACGGTGTGGGGGGCGACGGCGGCGCTGCTGCGCCAGCTGCTGACCGCCGTCACCCGCCCCTGAACTACCGGCGGTCGCCGTCGCGGTCGCGGTTGAGCAGGTCCTTGACCTTGCCGGTGAGCTTGTCGAGCATGCCCTTGACCGAGGCGCTGGCCCTGTCGACCTTGCCCTCGCGGCGGAGCCCGTCGTCGTCGGTCAGGCCGCCCGCGGCCTCCTTCGCCCGGCCCTTGGCCTCGTCGATCCTGCGGTCACTCATGTCGGCTTCTCCCGGTGGACGTCACGGACGCCCCCCTACTTCCCGCCCCCGCGGGCCTCACCCCGTTTTCTTCAGCCGTCGCCCATGAAGCCCAGGCCGGGCGCCACCGTGGACACCGGGCCCGGAGGCGGGTCGAGGCGGAACACCCGGGTCTCGCGGCCCTCCTCGTCCGTTTCGTGGACCAGGCGCAGGCCCCGCGGCAGCGCCGGGTCCTCGGCCAGCAGCGGCAGCATCTGAGGGCGCACCCGGGCGGCGCTGGTCCGGTCGACCACCAGCCAACGGGCCCCGTGGTAGCGGGCGACGGTGGGCGTGCAGGTAGCCGGCGTAGCCGGCGACGGCGGGCACCGGCGGCAGGGCGAAGGCGGCGAGCACCGGCACCACCACCGTTCCGGCGTCTCTCCTGCGCAATCCGAGTGATGAGGGACGCCGGAACGAACCTACCGCCAGCCCGGCCCCAGCGGCACCGCCAGCAGCAGCCCCTCGGGCCGGGCCAGGTAGGCCAGGGCCACGCACGCGCCGGCCGCCGCGGACCGCACGAGGCGGGCCGGCCGGTGCGGTCGGCGGCCGAAACCGCCCACCACGTGGCCGTGACCACCAGCAGGGTGTAGGCGGCCTCGCTGCCCGCGCCCCGGGCCGCGGGCGTGGTGGCCAGGCCCGGGGCCACGGCCGCCACCAGGGCGGTCGCCATGCCGGCGCGGGGCCCGCCGACCCGGCAGCCCGGCAGCGCCAGGGGGACGACCAGGGCCGTGCCCGCCAGCCAGGTGAGCACGACCGAGCCGGTGTGGGGGTCGGCGAAGACCCGCCCGCCCTGGCCCAGGAGGAACGGGATCAGGGGCGGGAAGTGCAGCTCCGGATGGCCGTCCCGGGCGAAGCCGTCGCCCGCCACCAGCGACTCGCCGGCCGCCAGGTAGGCCGTCTCGTCGGTGGCGGGACTGTCGTCGGTGGCGCCGATGGCGGCCCGCAGCCCGCACCCGAGCACCAGGGCCAGCGCCACCAGCGCCCAGAACCGCCGGTCCGGGCCGGGGCGCGGGCCGCCGGGGTCGGCGGGGACAGGATCGGGCGGCCGCTCCGCCCGCCCCCGGACGACGGGGCGCGGCAGTGTGGTGGTCCCAGCCATGCCGGGACGACGCTAGGAACCGGGGGTGACGTCCCGATGACCGCCGGCCGCCGCCGGGATGGCCGGCGGGTCGCGGTCAGGCGAACATCACCAACTGCCGTAGTTCGGCGCCTCTTTGGTGATGGTGATGTCGTGGGGGTGCGACTCGCGCAGGCCGGCGTTGGTGATCCGCACGAAGCGGGCGTGGGCCTGCAGGTCGGCCACCGTGGCCGATCCCGTGTAGCCCATGGCCGCCCGCAGGCCCCCCATGAGCTGGTGGATCACGTTGGACACGGGGCCCTTGTAGGCCACCCGGCCCTCGATGCCCTCGGGCACCAGCTTGTCGGTGTCGACGACGTCGCCCTGGAAGTAGCGGTCCTTGGAGAACGAGCGGGCCTTCATGGCGCCCATCGACCCCATGCCCCGGTACTCCTTGTAGCGCTCGCCCTGGTGGAGCACGACCTCGCCCGGCGACTCGTCCACCCCGGCCAGCAGGCTGCCGAGCATGACGGCGTCGGCCCCGGCGGCCAGCGCCTTGGCGATGTCGCCCGAGTACTGGATGCCGCCGTCGGCCACCAGCGTCACCCCCCGGCGGGCCGCGGCCTCGGCGCCGTCGTGGATGGCGGTGAGCTGGGGCACGCCCACGCCCGCCACCACCCGGGTGGTGCAGATCGACCCGGGACCGACGCCCAGCTTGACCGCGTCGGCGCCCACACCGGCCAGCGCGTCGACCGCCTCGGCGGTGGCGACGTTGCCGGCGATCACCTCGACCTCGAAGGCGCCCTTCACCTGCTTGACCACGTCGATGACGGCCAGGCTGTGCCCGTGGGCCGTGTCGACCACCAGCAGGTCGACCCCGGCGGCGACCAGGCGCTCGGCCCGCTCCAGGGCGTCGGGCCCCACGCCGACCGCCGCGCCCACCCGCAGGCGGCCCTTCTCGTCCTGGGTGGCCAGGGGATGGTCGGTCTGCTTCTTGATGTCCTTGACCGTGATGAGCCCGCGCAGCATGCCGGTGTCGTCGACGATGGGCAGCTTCTCGATGCGGTGCTGCCACAGGATGTCCTTGGCCTGCTCCAGCGTGGTGCCGAGGGGGGCCGTCACCAGCGGCGGCCTGCGCATCACGTTGGCGATGGGCTGGTCCACGACGTCGATGAACCGCAGGTCGCGGTTGGTGAGCAGGCCCACCAGCCGGCCGTCGTGGTCGGTGATGGGCACGCCCGAGATGTGGTAGCGCTCCATCACGGCCAGCGCGTCGGCGACGAGCGCCTCGGCCGGCAGCGTCACCGGGTCGACGATCATGCCCGACTGGCTGCGCTTGACCTTGTCGACCTCGCCCACCTGGTCGTCGACCGGCAGGTTGCGGTGGACCACGCCGAGGCCGCCGGCCCGGGCGATGGCGATGGCGAGCCGGGCCTCGGTGACGGTGTCCATGGCGGCGGACACGACCGGGATGGCCAGCTCGATGCGGCGCGTCAGGCGGGTGGCGGTCGACACCTCGGTGGGCAGCACGGCCGATTCGGCCGGCACCAGCAGCACGTCGTCGAACGTCAGGCCCTGCTTGGCGAACTTGGGCGGGTAGCCGCCGTCGTGGTCCTGCGGGGGAAACTCGGCTGCCATGGAGGGAGTGTAGTGGCGCCTGTACCTCGGGCCACGGACCTCGGTCTTCTAGACTGGCGGCTCCATGGCTGAGGTCGAGATCGGCATAGGGAAGACGGCGCGGCGGGCCTACCGGCTCGACGACGTGGCGATCGTGCCCAGCCGGCGCACCCGCGATCCCGAGGACGTCGACATCTCCTGCAACATCGACGCCTACCGGTTCGAGGTGCCGGTGCTGGCGGCTCCCGCCGACAGCGTCACGTCGCCCGCCACCGCCGTCGAGCTGGGCCGGCTGGGGGCCGCCGGGGTCCTGCACCTCGAGGGCCTGTGGACCCGCTACGAGTTCCCCGACACGCTGTTCGACGAGATCGCCGAGCTGCCCGCGGCCAAGGCGACCCGGCGCCTGCAGGAGATCTACGCCGAGCCGGTCAAGCCCGAGCTCATCGGCCGGCGCATCGCCCAGGTCAAGGAGTCGGGGGTCACCTGCGCGGTGGCCGTCACCCCCCACCGCACGCTCGAGCTGGCCGACGCGGTGCTGCGGGCCGAGCCCGACCTGCTGGTGATCCAGGCCGCCATCGTGTCGGCCGAGCACGTGGCCCGCACGGTCGAGCCGCTC
>DASSUD010000228.1:0-20882 GCA_035707385.1 Acidimicrobiales bacterium | reverse complement strand
CCGGTGCGCCCGCCGCGTCGAGCCGCAGCCTGACCCCCGCCGCCCGCACCAGGCCGTCGTGGGGGGTGCCGCGCCACGCGCGCCGCACCGGGTGCACGACCAGCGGCGCGGCGGCCACGACCGGCCCGTCGATGGCGGCGGCGAGCCGGTCGAGCCATCCGCCGGTGTCCGGCTCGCCGCTCGCGACCATCACCCCGACCAGGTCGGGGGTCGAGGTTCCGATGGCGCGGGCCAGCGCCTCCCCGGCCCGGCGTGGCTCGGCGACCCGGGCCACGTCGACCCCCGGCGGGAGCAGGTCCGGCGAGCCGATCCAGGCGGGATCGGCCGGCCCGACCACCACGACCACCGCCTTGCGCGGGGTCCCGGGGCCCGCGGGATCCACGGGCTCGGGTGACGCCAGCCGCCCGGCCGGCGCGCGCCGCCGTCCGGTCCGGCGCAGGGCGCCGGCAGCCAGCGCCAGCCGCTCGGTCCCCGAGCGCAGGCGGCGCCCCGACGACCGGGCCCGGGCCGCCACCGGTGCCCCCCGCCGCTCGGCGGCCAGTAGCGCCCGCACCAGCGGCCGCCGGATCAGCGCGGCGTACTCGCCCTCCCGCTGCCGCGCGATCCGGCGCCAGTGCTCGACCGCCGCCCGTTCCGCGTCGAGCCGCTGCCGCAGGTCGCGCCGCTCCGCGGCCGCATCGTCGGGGTCCGGCGGCATCGGGCGAGTATGCACCACCGATCGGAGCAGTGTCCCGCCGGCCGGCGGCGCTGCTAGCCTGCGCGTCCTCGCGAACTTGGGGCCCGAGCCACACGATCATGTTCCCGCTGTGGGATGTCGCTATCGCACCAGTGCTGCACGCCGCGGGGGCCCGGCGCGTCGTCGAGATCGGCGCGCTGCGGGGTGAGACGACCGTCCGGATGCTCGGCGACCTCGGCGCCGACGCGGAGCTGCACGTCATCGACCCCGAGCCCCAGTTCGACCCCGCAGAGCACGAGCGGGCGTTCCCCGGTCGCTACCACTTCCACCGGGGCGCCAGCCTCGATGTGCTACCCACGCTGGGATCGGTCGACGCCGCCCTGATCGACGGCGACCACAACTGGTACACGGTCTCGGGCGAGCTGCGGCTCCTGGCCGAGGGTGCCCGGCGGCACGGCACCGGCCTGCCGGTGCTCGTCCTCCACGACGTCCTGTGGCCCTACGGGCGGCGCGACCTCTACTACGCGCCCGAGCGGATCCCGGCCGAGTTCCGGCAGCCCTACGCCCAGGCCGGCGTCAACCCGGGCATGAAGCGGCTGCACCCCCGCAAGGGCCTCAACCCCACGATGTGGAACGCCGAGGAGGAGGGCGGGCCCCGCAACGGCGTGATGACCGCCCTCGAGGACTTCATCGCCGAGCACCCGCGACCGGTCCGCAAGCTGGTCATCCCGATCTACTTCGGCCTGGCCGTCGTGGTGGAGGAGGACCGGCTGGCGGCGCAGCCCGGCCTCGCCGCAGCCCTCGACCGGCTGGAGAGCAGCGAGGGCCGCCACGACCTGCTCGAGGTGGCGGAGACGACCCGCCTGCGGGCCATGGTCTTCCAGCACACCGACCACTTCCGGCGGGAGTCCCGGGCCGACCGCGCCGTGGCGCGCCACCTCGCCCTCCTCAAGGACGCCCTGCTCGACCGCCACTACCTCGAGAACGAGGTGCGGCTGTCGCTGCTCACCGCCAAGGGCCAGGGGCGACCGGCGGCGGCCGAGCTCCGCGATCCGGTCCGCGACGCGCAGGACGTCTACGGCAAGCTCGAACGCCAGCGCTTCGCCACCGCCGGGCCCCAGGACGTCGCCGCCACCTCGTTCCTGCCGTACACCGCGGTCGGCAAGAGCCAGCTCGACCACCTGGAGGCGTCGCTCGACGCGGTGCGGAACGACGGCGTGACGGGTGACTTCGTGGAGTGTGGGACCGGGCGCGGCGGCGGCGCCATCTTCATGCGCGCCTACCTCGACGCCCACGAGGTGCCGGACACGACGGTGTGGGTGGCGGACCGGTTCCGGTCCAGTCCCGAGCCCGAGCCCCAGCCGTCGCTGCCCGACCGGGGGGTGGAGGGCCTCCAGGCCGATCTCAACATGGTGCGTGACGGCTTCGCCCGGTTCGACGTGCTCGACGACCGGGTGCGCTTCGTCCAGGGCCCCCTCGAGGCGCTGCTGAGCGAGGGACCGGAGCGCATCGCCCTGCTGCGCGTCGGGCGGACGGTGGCCGAGGACGCCCGCAGGATCCTCGACCTGCTCTACGACCGCGTCACCGAGGGCGGCACCATCGTCGTCGACTGCGGGATCCGCCCCTCCCACCGGTCCCGGGTGGAGAAGTTCCGCGCCGACCGGGGGATCACGGCGCCGCTGCAGCCGGTGGACGGCTCCGCCGTCGCCTGGCGCAAGGCCGCCGACGAGGCGACGGCCCCGGCCCTGGCGCCGGTCGTCAGCGGCGTCCCCGCCCATCCGGTCCTGGCGCCGCCGGTCCGGGCCGACCCGGTGGACCTGTCGGTGGTGGTCGTCTTCTACAACATGCGGCGCGAGGCGCCCCGCACGCTGCACTCGCTCTCACGCGCCTACCAGGAGGGCCTCGGGCAGACGAGCTACGAGGTCATCGTGATGGAGAACGGCTCCGCCCCCGAGCAGAGGCTCGGGCGGGAGCTCGTGGCGGACTTCGGGCCCGAGTTCCGCTACGTCGACCTCGGCGACGAGGCCTCGCCGTCACCGGTGGGTGCGCTCAACCGGGGGATCGCGGCGAGCCGGGGACGGAACCTGGCCCTCATGATCGACGGCGCGCACGTGCTCACCCCCGGGGTCCTGCGCTTCGGGCTGCAGGGGCTGGCCACCTACGCTCCGGCCATCGTGGCCACGCAGCAGTGGTACGTGGGGCCGGGCCAGCAGGGCGACGCCATGGCCAACGGCTACGACCAGCCCTACGAGGACCGCCTGTTCCGGCGCATCCAGTGGCCGAGCAACGGCTACCGCCTCTTCGAGATCGGGCACTTCGTCGGCGAGCGCGACTGGCTGGACGGGGTGTGGGAGAGCAACTGCATGTTCGTGAGCCGGGCGCAGCTCGAGCAGGTCGGCGGGTTCGAGGAGCGCTTCGCCATGCCCGGCGGCGGCTACGCCAACCTGGAGCTGTACGAGCGGCTGGGGTCGGCGCCCGACGTCACGGTGTGCTCGATCCTCGGCGAGGGCTCGTTCCACCAGGTCCACGGCGGCACGACGACCAACGAGACCGAGGCCGAGGAGCGCCGGACCCGGGTCCACGGGTACGCCCAGCACTACGCCGAGCTGCGGGGCCGGGCCTTCCGGGGGGCGGGGAAGCCGATCCACTTCGTGGGGCGCATCCCGACGGGTGCCGCCCGGCGGACCAAGCCGCGGCGGTTGTCCGCGGGGGTGTTCGGCGAGGCGGCCGAGGCCGTCGACGGCCGCCCCGAACGGCCCACCCCGGTGCCCGACGACCTGCGCTGGTCCTTCACCGAGGCTGCGTGGCGCAACATCCCGTGGCGCCGCACCACCTGGCTGGGCGAGCCGGTCCACACCGCGCCGACCGACCTGCTGGCGTACCAGGAGATCCTGTCCCGCGTCCGCCCGGACTGGGTGATCGAGATCGGCGCCAGCGACGAGGGACGCGCCCGGTTCCTGGCGTCGATCTGCGAGCTGACCGGCCACGGTCAGGTGCTGTCGCTCCGCTCCCCCGAAGCGCCCGACCCGGTTCCCCACCCGAGGCTGCGCGTGCTCGCCGGGTCGCCGTCGGACCCCGAGGTCCGCCGGCGCGTCCACGACCTCGCCGGCTCCGGCACCGCCGTCGTGGTGCTGGGGGCCTGCGCCGACCGGGCGACGACGGTCCGCCAGTTCGAGGACTACGCCGACCTCGTCGGCGTGGGGTCCTACGTGGTGGTGACGGACACCGTCGTAAACGGCCGCCCGGTGTGGCCCTCGTTCGGGCCGGGGCCGTTCGAGGCGGTCAAGCAGATCCTCAACCACCACGGGGAGTTCGCGGCCGACCCCGACATGGAGAAGTACGCGCTCAGCTTCAACCCGGGAGGATTCCTGCGCCGGGTTCGCTGACCGGTGCCGGCGTTGCCTGACAGGGCACGGCGGGGTCCGCTAGTGTCGGCCGCCTGGTCGTACGGCTGGGGACCAGGCGCAGGGGGCCCAGATCATTGTCACTTGTTGACCGGACGCCGACCACGGTCGTGGCACGGGAGGAGGCGGGCGCCGACCAGGACGGCGCCGTCCGCAGGCGGCGCCTCGCCGGCTTTCGACAGAACCCGAGCCCGGACAGGCTCTTCTGGATGGGCGTCCTGGCCGCCGTGGGGCTGGGCGCAGCGGTGCGCTTCCTGTACCTGTTCCATGCGGCGCCGACCTGGGTCGGGGGCGACGGCTTCGACTATCACCTCGTCGCACACCGGCTCGCAGACGGTCTCGGGTACACCGCGGCGATGGGCAACGCCGGCGCGGAGTACGCCCACCACCCACCAGGCTGGGTGACGGTTCTCGCGGTGGTCACCGAGCTCGGGGGAGAGTCCATGCGGGCCCACCAGGTCGTCGGTCTGGTGATCGGCCTCGGTGTCATCGTGATCGCCGGGCTGGTCGGCAGGCGCTACGCCGGACGCCGGGTGGGGGTCGCCGCGGCGTTGCTCGCCGCCGCATACCCTGGCTTCTGGGTCATCGACGTTCAGATCCTGTCCGAGCCGCTCGGCCTGCTCGTGCTGGGTCTGCTGATGCTGGTGCTAGCGGATCTGTGGGAGCGACCAACCCTGGTCCGTGCCGTGCTCGCGGGCGGCCTCCTCGGTGGACTCACCCTCGTCCGGGGCGAAGAGCTGGCCCTGCTGGCGATCGCCCTCGCACCGATCCTCCTGCTCAACCGGCGGCTGGACGTCAAGCGCCGGATCGTGTTCATGGGGGCCTCGGTCCTGACGGTGGCCGTGGTGATGGCTCCGTGGGTGATGCACAACCTCGGCCGCTTCGAGGAGCCGGTCATCGTCTCGACCAACGGTGGCTCCACGATGCTGGCGGGCAACTGCGCACCCGAGACGTACGGGGGCGAGTTCATGGGCAGCTTCCACACCGTCTGCAACTATCGCACGGGGAGGCAGAATCCCGGCCTCGACGCGTCTCAGGCAGACATCAAGTCCCGCGAGGCCGCGTTGGACAACATGCGCGACAACGTCCGCCGCCTTCCGGTGACCGTGCTGGCCCGCTACGGGCGGCTCGTCGGGGTGTTCCGCCCGGCCCAGACCGTCCAGATCGACGCCGACTGGTTGGCGACTGCACGGTGGCCCGTCTGGGCATGGGTCACGTCGTTCTGGATCCTGGCGCCGTTGGCCGCGGTCGGCAGCGTCCTCCTCCTGCGAGCCCACCGGTTCCAGTGGCCGCTCGTCGCCCCCGCGGTCGTCGTCGTGGGGGTCGCGACCGTGACGTTCGGTGATCCCCGCTACCACACCATGGCGGACCTGGGTGTCGTCGTCCTGGCGGCCGTCGCTGCCTGTGCGGTGGTCGGCCGATTCACCCACCGGCGCACCGTTCCGCCGTCACCCTGAGCGACGGCGTCGGGCGGCCGCGTTCACTCGACGTGGCGCGGCTGGGCCGCGCTACGCTCCCAGCCTGGTCGGACGGCTGGGGGACCGAGAGGGCGGGGGGCCAGGTAGTTGTCGCTTGTGGATCGGAAGCCGGCCACCGTCGTTGCGGGGGACGATTCGGGGGTCGACCACGACGAGCCGCGCCCTGCTCGCGCTCGGACGCGGCGGGATCTGACGCCGGACACGCGTTTCTGGATCGGCATCCTGTCCGCCGTGGGGCTGGGGGCGGCTGTCCGCTTCACCTACTTGTTCTCCGCCGCTCCGACGTCGGTTTGGGGCGATGGCCTCGACTACCACCTGTCCGCGCGCCGACTCGCCGACGGTCTCGGCTACACGACGGCGCTCGGCGAGATCGGCGTGGAGCTCCCCGCGGGTTTGTCGGGCGAGACAGCCCACCACCCACCTGGATGGGTGACGGTTCTGGGGGCGGTCACCGAGCTCGGTGGACGGTCGATGCGGGCCCACCAGGTGACCGGGCTGGTCATCGGCCTCGCCGTGATCGTGGTGGCGGGCCTGGTCGGCAGGCGGTACGCCGGCCGACGCGTCGGCGTCATCGCCGCCCTCGGTGCGGCCGTGTACCCCGGATTCTGGGTGCTCGACGTGCAGATACTGTCCGAGCCGTTGGGCCTCCTGATCCTCGGGCTCCTGATGCTGGCGCTCGCCGACCTGTGGCAACGACCATCCCTCGGGCGGGCCGTGCTCACCGGTGTGATCCTGGGCGCGCTCGCGCTGGTCCGGTCCGAGGAGCTCGCCCTCCTCGCCCTGGCCGTCGCTCCCCTCCTGCTGCTGAACCGCCGCATCACCGTGAGGCGGCGGCTCGTGTGCGTCGGAGCCGCCACGCTGTCGGCAGTCGTGGTCATCGCGCCGTGGACCATCTACAACCTCGGCCGCTTCGACGAGCCCGTCGTGCTGTCGACCAACCTGGGTGGCACGCTGCTCTCCGGCAACTGTCCCCCGTCTACCTACACCGGGGAGCTGGCCGGGAGCTTCGACCTCCGATGCGTCGTCGCGACCTCCCTGCGGCAACCGGACCTGGACCCGTCCCAGGCGGACACCGTGAATCGCGACGCGGCGCTCGACAACGTGCGGGACAACCTCGACCACCTCCCCGGCACGGTCCTGGCCCGCTACGGGCGCCTCCTGGGGGTGTTCCGCCCGTCCCAGACCGTCGCCCTCGACGCTGAGTGGTTGGGCAGCGCCACCTGGCCCGTCTGGGTGTGGATCGCCTCGTTCTGGGTCGTCACGCCGCTCGCCGCGCTCGGGAGCGCAGCCCTGAGACGGTCGGGCCGGTTCCAGTGGCCGCTCGTGGCGCCGGTTGTCATCATGCTCCTCGTCACAGCCGCGGCGTTCGGTGACCCCCGGTACCACACGATCGCGGATCTCGGCATCGTGGTGCTCGCCGCCGTCGCCGTCGAACGCATGGTCCGCCGCGGCGCCGGCTTCCCTGTGGCGCACGTGGACAGCGCGCAGAACGTGCCGTCGCCGGCCCGGACGGCGCCGCGCCTGCTGTGACCGACGGCACACCAGCGGACCACGGCGACGACGTCGCGTCTACGATCCGAGCGTGGCTGGGTGGAACGAGGTGTTGACCCGGCGCGAGGCTCTTCGCCTCGCGCTGCTGGGCGTGGGCACCGTCGGGACCTCGTCGATCCTCGGCGGCTGTGGTCGTGAATCCCCGGGTGGCGACGGCGCCCGGCCGGAAGCGCGCAGCCGCCCGAACTTCCTGCTGATCGTCGCCGACGACATGCGTCACGACCAGCTCGAGTACATGGCGAAGGTGCGCCGGCTCCTCCAGGCCGACGGCACCACCTTCACCCAGGCACGCTGCAACGTGCCCCTGTGCCAGCCCAGCCGCGTGGGCTTCTTCACCGGGCAGATGTCCAAGCACAACCGCGAGCTCTCCGTCGGGTTCTTCGGCTCCAGCCTCACCGACCACGGCAACGGCATCGGCAGCTGGATGCACGATGCCGGGTACCGGTGCGGGTTCTTCGGGAAGTACATCAACTGGTACGACAGCCAGGGCGGCATCGACCCACCGACCGGCTACGAGGCGTGGAGAGAGCTGATCACCCTCGACCAGGACGAGGGGTTCCAGGTCCGCCTCGAGTCGGGCGTCACCACGATCACCGACTCGTACAGCACCGACTACCTCGCGCAGCAGGCCACCGAGTTCATCCAGGGCACCGAGCCGTTCCTCTGCATCGTGACACCCACGCAGCCGCACTCGCCGTCGACGCCCCGTCGGGACCTGGCGAACGCCTGGTCCGACGTCCGGTGGCCGGTCGTCGACGAGGTCGACGTCAGCGACAAGCCGCCGTGGATCCAGCGCCTGCCACCCCTCACCGAGGCCGACATCGAGCAGATCGTCACCGACGCCCGCGGGGCGCTCCGGGAGCTGTCGGCCGTCGACGACATGGTCGACCGGATCATCGGTGCCATGGAGCCCGAGGTGCTCGACAACACGGTCGTCATCTTCACGAGCGACAACGGCATCCACCTCGGCGAGCACCGGCGGCGCGGGTCGGCCACCAAGGCCGGGCCGTACGAGGTCGGCCTCCACGTCCCCCTCCTCGTTCGGGGACCGGGCTTCGAGCCGGGCGCCGAGATCACCGCGCCCAGCATGGTGTTCCAGGACATCAACGCCACGATGCGCGATCTCGGCGGTGCCGAGGCCGGCCTGCCGCACCAGGCGGGTGTCTCGCTGGCCGCGATCGCCGCCTCCCCCGACGACAACGCGTCCCGGATCCTCCTCCACGCGATCGCTCAGGGATTCGACACGGCGAGTGGCGACGGCATCACGACCGGGCCCGACCATCCGCTGGGGTTCCGCAAGCTCTACCGCTACCCCTCGCACGAGACGGCGCCGGACGGGCCGTTCACGTACGAGGCGTATGACCTCGACGACGACCCCGACGAGCATGCCAACTGGGCCGACGACGAGTCCCGTCGTGACGAGCGCGACAGCCTCGAGTCGGAGCTCGACGCCCTGCTCGCCTGAGCGACGTCAGGGGCCGGAAAGCACCGACACCGGTCGGCCGCCGGGGTCGCACAGCTCGACCGGCTGCCCCTCGGGGACCGATGACACGTTCACCGTGAGCGGGCCGGCGTAGGCGACGATGGGAGCGTCCCGCCAGGGGAACGGGACCAGCCCGACGGCACCCGTCGCATTGGCGTACCCGACCCACAGCTGGCCCTCGCCTCGCAGGCGCACGGAGCTACCCGGCTGCAGTGTGATCGGCGTGCCGGGGGTGACCGTCTCACAGCGGGCCGGCCTGTGGCGTGGGTTCTCCTGCAGCGCCACCCGAACCTCGGTCGCCGCCAGCGTCTCGGGCTGGACGTCTTCCGGCGCGGGGATGCGGCCGGATCTCACACCGTCCAGCAGCCAGCCGACCGATACGTACGGCGCCAGGCTCCGATCGGGTCGCAGGTCGCGAGGCACCTGTTCGGCCAGCGGGACGCGGGGGATCGCCAGGAAGCTGGCCCGGTACGCCGCCAGGAAGTCGCCGCCGTACGGACGCTCGTTCGAGAAGTCGTCCACGTTGCCCACGGTCGAGGCCACGAGGAACGCCGCCAGGACGGGAACGGTCACCCGCCAGCGGCGCATGACCGCATCCGCGGCGACGGCCACGAGCGGGAGCAGCAGCACACCGAAGACATGGATGTAGCGGGTCGACCGCTCGATCCCCGGTGCGAACCCGACACGCCCCGATGCGGTGATCAGCACGAAGACGAAGGCGCCCGCAGCCATGGCCGCAGGCGCGGCCGCCACCTTGCGCAGTTCCCCCCAGGGCCGGCCGCGCCAGGCCAGGAACGTGCCGCCGACGACGAGGCATCCGAGGACCCATCCCAGCCCCGGCACCTGCGCCAGACCGCCGAAGCCGGCGGCGATGGTCGTGCGGGCGAAGCGGAGCGCATCGAGGGGATCGCTGACGTCCTGCTCGTAGCCATCGCTGGCGATGGCGAGATGCCACACCAGGTAGGCCGCCCCGAGCGGCACGGTCTGGAGCGCGGCGACCCGCCAACCCCGCCGCACCAGCACGGCCAATCCGACGACCGCGACCATCGTGACGCCGATGCCCGACGACATCAGAGCGGCCAACCCGGCCAGCAGCGCCACCAGGTCGCGCCGGTCGAGCGGCCCGTCGTGGTCGGCCAGCAGCAGCTGGGCCAGGCCGAACGCCAGCGACATGGTGAAGTTGATCTGGAAGCCCCACGTGACGTTCTCCTCGCCCGCCCCGAAGAACACGAGCGGCAGCACCGCGGCGGTCGCCGTCCACGGCCGCACGCCGGCCCGGCGCATGACCGTGCGCACCAGGAGGACCACCGTGAGATGGCTCAGCACGCTCACCGCCTGGTAGGGCACGTAGCTGTGCAGCCCGAACAGGTACCACTCGGCCCGGTAGGCGATGATCGGAAGGGTGGACCAGTGCGCGCCGTGCGGCTCCAGCAGATCGCGGAGGTTGCCGCCGTCTCGTGACGCCAGGAAGTCCCAGTCGTCGAACTGGAACCAGCGGTCGTGACCCAGGCGGAGGAGCAGAGGGATCGAGACGACCGCGACGACCAGGAACGCGATCAGCGCCCACCGATCGGTCGGCCGGCCCGCCGAGGGCCCTGCGGCCGGCGTGGGCGTGGCGGCCCCGTCGCGCGTCGCCACCGCCACCGCACTGCCGTCGGCGTCCGTCACGTCCCGACCCTCACGTCCCGCCCGGTCGGTCCCCACCGGACATCACACCGGGCGGCAGACGAAGACGTGCTGGGCATGCTCCGTGGGCGGAACCAACCGCAGCGGCTCCCACCCGGTGCCGTCGATGAGCTCGTAGGCATGCTCGCGTGAGTACAGGGCGTAGGTCAGCGGCCTGCTCGGGTCGACGTCCCGGAACGGCGCGACCTGCCTCACGGCGGCCGCCACCTCGGGTGACGGCTGGTCGGACCCGTCTCGCGACAGCGTCCGCTGGAAGAAATCGGTGAGCCCGTGGCCGCCGTCGGTCAGCTCGTCGACGAAGAGGGTGTAGACGAGCCGCCCGTCCGGGCGGATGTGCCGACGCAGGATCTTCAGCATCGTCACGTAGTCGGCCGGCGACAGGTGGGTGAACACGGAGTACAGGCAGATGACGTCGAAGTTCCGGTCCGCCACACCCAGGTCGGACTCGGGCGTCATGGGCGGCGCGTCCGGGTTGTACAGCTCGTTGCGCACGTCGACGCGGTGGTACTCGAAGCGGGGGTCGTGGACGTTCGCCCGCAGGAACTCGATCATCTCGCCGTACACGTCGACGCCCGTGTAGCTGCGGATCGGGATGTCGTGGTTGAGGATCGCCTGCGTGAACTTGACCCCGCAGCCCACGTCGAGCAGGTCGCACCGGGACAGGTCGTCGACGCCGACGAGCGCGCACAGCTGCTCCAGCAGCGCGACCGCGCCCACGACCGTTGCCTCTTCCTCGGTGATCGCACTACGGCGGAGCCGAGGTGGGATGGTCAGCATCGTCCGTGCTCCCCCAGTCACGACGCTCTCCTGAGAACCAGGGACTCTAGCGCGGCACGGCCGCCGACCGCGGGGCCGGGTCACCCGGCGTCAGCGGCCGCACCATGTCGAAGACGTCGACGTAGTGGTCCACGAGCCGGAACCCCGTCGCCGGCAGCGCCCCCGGCCCGCGCCGGACGGCGATCCAGTAGCGGTTGACCGCCAGGTCCTCTATCAGGGTCGGCTCGGACGTCTGCACCAGCATGAACTCGATCGCCAGCCGCGACAGCGGCGTCTCGGCCCCGGCGCCCGACTCGATCCGCTCGGCGATCCGCGCCGCCAGTCGCTCGGTCTCCCCGGGCGTCCCCTGAGCGAGCCTGCGTTCGAAGACAGCGGCCTGCTCGTGGAGCCCCGCCCAGTCCTCGATGACGTAGAGGCCACCGGGGCGCATCAGCGGGAAGAGCGTCTCGAAGGAGGCGAGGGTGGGGCCGTAGCGATGCGAGGCGTCGTCGACGACGAGATCGATGGGCTCGCCCCGGAACTCGGCGGCGGCGATCTCCCGCAGCCGGTCGCCGTCGGCCTGGTCCACCCCGTAGTACGGGCGGACGACGGCGCCGAGGTCCCGGGACTCGATGAACCGGTCGAGGTGCGGGCTCCGGTTCGCCTTGTACTCGATGCCGACCAGCCTCGCCGGCCGGGCGCGCAGGGCGAACCAGGCCAGGCTCCCCCCGTAGGCGAGACCGAGCTCCACCATGCGCGGCCGCTCGAACTCGTCGAACACACGCTCGTAGCACGCCACGTGCGACGCGGACTTCATCAACGTGAAGCGGTCGTGGGCGGTCCGGTCGGTGAAGCCGCTGACGAACCGGACCCCCTCCAGCTCGAACTCGACCGAATCCTCCACATGGTCGCCCCGCATCGCCCGGACGTTACGGGACCCCCGACGGCGGCGGCCACCCCGGCGAGGCCGGCCAGGCGCACCGGATCGGCACGGCGTGGCAGGGATGCGCTAGACCGGTGACCGCCGGGGAGCGGTGCGAGCGCCGGCTTCGCGCGGTCCTGACGCCATCACTACACGCATGTACCCGTTCTGGAACGACGTCGTCTTCCCTGTCATCGAGGCCGCGGCGGCGCGGCGCGTCGTCGAGGTCGGCGCCCTGCGCGGCGAGAACACCGAGCAGATGCTCGAACGGCTGGGGCCCGACGTCGAGTTCCACGTCATCGACCCGCTTCCGGCCTTCGATCCGGCCGGGCACGAGGCTCGCTTCGCCGGCCGCTACTTCTTCCACCGCGACCTCAGCGTGAACGTGCTGGGCGAGCTCCCGCCCATGGACGTGGCGCTGATCGACGGCGACCACAACTGGTACACGGTCGTCACGGAGCTGCGCCTGCTCGCCGGGGTGTCCGCGGCTGCGGGCGCGCCGCTCCCGGTCTGCATCTGCCACGACGTCGGCTGGCCCTACGGCCGCCGGGACCTCTACTACGACCCCGACACCATTCCCGCCGAGCATCGCCACCCCTGGCGCCGGGCCGGGATCCGGCGAGGACAGTCGGAGCTGGTCGAGAGCGGGGGCGTGAACGCCGAGCTGGCCAACGCCGAGCACGAGGGCGGGCCGCGCAACGGGGTGCTGACCGGGGTCGAGGACTTCGTCGCCGGGCACGACCGCCCGCTGCGCCTCGTCGTGCTGCCCCCCTACTTCGGGCTGGCGATCCTGGTCGAGGAGGCGCTCCTCGCCGAGCGGCCCGGGCTCGCCGCCGTGCTCGACCGCCTGGAGGCCCCGGCGGGCAAGGACATGCTCCTCCGCCTCGGCGAGGAGATCCGGCTCGACGGCGCGGACTTCGACCAGGTGATGCTGCGCGAGCGGGGTCGCCGGATCGGCGGCCTGACCCGCCGCTACCTCGACACGGTGAAGGCGGCCATCGTCAACGACCACCACCTGGAGATGGAGGCCCGCGTCCACCACCTGGCCAAGGTGACCCGGAAGGGCTCGCAGCCCAACGACGCAGTGCTGGCCGACCCCGCCCGCAACGCGTCCGACGTCATCCGGGGGCTCCAGGAGCGGCACCGGCTGGGAGGCGGCGCCGACGACGCGCTCGTCGGGCCGAGCTTCGCCGCCGGCGGGAGGGACGGCCTCGACCGGCTCCACCGCTACCTCGACGGGGTGTGGGAGCGGGACGTCCCCGGCGATGTCGCCACCTGTGGCGCCGGGCAGGGCGGTGCGACGCTGTTCCTGGCGGCCTTCCTCGAAGCGCACGACCAGGATCCCCGCCCGGCGCGCCAGCGCCCGCTCTGGGTGCTCGACCGGTTCCTGCGGTCCGCCGGAGGCGCGGACCTCAACGTGCTGCGCGACCGCCTGGCGCGCTTCGGCCTGCTCGGCGGCCGCGTGCGCCTCCTCCAGGGTGACCCGGGCGCCACCGCGGCCGAGCTGGCCGAGCGGCAACTGGCCGTCCTCCATCTCGGGCCGGGCCTCGGCACCGACGCGCCGGCGCTGCTCGAGCTGCTCTACCCGCGGGTGGCGAGCGGCGGCGTGGTGGTGGCCGAGTCCCTCGAACCGGCCGTGGCCGAAGCGATCGAGGACCATCGCCGCCGCCACGGCGTGACGGCACCGCTGGAGCGGGACGGCGCCGGCGGGCTCGCGTGGTGCAAGGACGAGGCCGTCGTCGGGGCACCCGTCGCGGCGCCGGAGCCCCGGCCGGGTGCCAGCCGCGCCCCTCTGGTCCGCCCGCCCGGCCTGGTCCCACCCGACCTGTCCGTCATCATGGTGGTCCACGACATGCGCCGGGAGGCACGCCGTTCGTTGCAGTCCCTGACGCGGCGCTACCAGCAGGGCCTCGACGGCACGCGCTACGAGGTGATCGTGGTCGAGAACGGCTCGGCTCCCGGCGAGCGCCTCGGGGCGCAGATGGTCGAGGGCTTCGGCCGGCCGTTCCGCTACATCGACATGGGCGCCGACGCCACCCCGTCGCCGGTGGCGGCGATGAACCGGGGGTTGGCCGAGAGCCGGGGGCGGGCCGTGGCCCTCATGGTCGACGGGGCCCACGTCCTCACCCCGGGGGTGCTGCGCCACGGGCTGGCCGGGCTCGACGCCTACGAGCCGGCGATCGTCGCCACCCAGCCCTGGTACGTGGGCCCCGGCCAGCAGGGCGACGTGATGCGGGCGGGCTACGACCAGGCCGTCGAGGACGCGTTGTTCGAGCAGACCGGCTGGCCGGCCGACGGCTACCGGCTGTTCGAGATCGGCCACTTCGCCGGCGACCGCGACTGGTTCGACGGACTGTGGGAGAGCAACTGCCTCTTCGTGCCCCGCAACCTGGTGGAACAGGTCGGCGGGTTCGACGAGGCGTTCGCCATGGCGGGCGGCGGCTACTGCAATCTCGACCTCTACGAGCGCCTGGCGTCGGCTCCTGGGGTGCGGGTCGTCACCATCCTCGGCGAGGGGTCGTTCCACCAACTGCACGGGGGCACGACGACCAACCAGGCCGACCCCGCCGAGCGCCGCGCCCGCATCCGCAGCTACGTCGATCACTACGTGCAGGTCCGCGGCCGCCCGTTCATGGGGCCCGAGAAGCCGATCCACTACGTCGGTGGCTTCACCACCGAGGCCGCCAAGCGCTGCCGGGCCCGGAGGATGACGGCAAAGGCCTTCGAGGTCGACCCGGCGCTCGAGGGGGACGACGGTCCGGCCCCCGCCTCACCCGTACCCGTGGCCGACGATCTGCGGGACGGCTTCACGAGCGCCTACCACCGCAGCCTCGCCTGGTGCGACACCCGGTGGCTGGGTCGGCCGGTGCCCAACGCCCCCACGGACCTGGTCGCGTACCAGGAGATCCTGGCCGAGGTCCGGCCCGACTGGGTGATCGACACCGGCTCGCGCGACGGCGGGCGCCCGTGGTTCCTCGCCAGCCTGTGCGATCTGCTCGACCACGGCGAGGTGATCTCGATCGCCGAGCGTCGCGCCGCCGACCTGCCCACCCACCCCCGCATCCGCTACCTGACCGCCCCGCCGCACGAGCCTGCAGCGCGGCACCTCGTGGACGAGATCGTCGGCGAGCGGCCCCGGGCCCTGGTCATCCTCGGCACACGAACCCGGCGCGACCGCACGCGCCGGGAGTTCGAGGCGTTCGCTCCCCTCGTGCCCGTCGGCTCCTACGTGATCGTCGAGCACACGGTGCTGAACGGCTTCCCGGTCGACGCCAGCTTCGGGCCCGGTCCCCACGAGGCCCTGCGCCGGCTCCTGAACCTGCACGGCGAGTTCCTCGCCGACACGACCCGTGAACGCCATGCCCTGACCTTCAACCAGGGCGGGTTCCTGCGGAGGATCTCATGACAATCCCCGTCGCCGGCGACGGTGCCCGACGGTTCTTCGTCGCCCACATGCAGAAGACCGCAGGCACGACGTTGCGGGACCGGTTGCGGGCCTCGTTCACCGACGACCAGATCTACCCCAACGCCACCGACGGTCCGGACGCGCGGGTCTCGGTCATCTCGGTGTCCCACCTGCGGGAGCGATGGGCCGCCCGTGGCGAGCAGATCCGCCTGCTGACCGGCCACTTCCCGGTGCGCACCACCGAGCTGCTCGGCGCGCCGTTCGTGACGATGACCGTCCTGAGGCACCCGGTGGACCGGACCCTGTCGTTCCTGCGCCACCAGGCCGAGCGCCGCCAGCGGGGGGCGTCCGAGGACACGCCCCTCGTCGAGATCTACGAGGATCCGTTCCGGTTCACGCACATGATCCAGAACCACATGGTCCGGACGCTGTCGCTCTCACCGGAGGAGATGCTGGAGCACGACGGCGTGCTGACCCCGGTCCCCTACACGCCCGATCGGCTGGAGCGGGCGAAGGAGGCCCTCGCCGGCCTGGATCTCTTCGGGTTGCAGGACCGGTTCGAGGAGTTCTGCGACGAGCTGTCGGCGCGCTACGGGCTCGACGTCGGCATGCCGTTGCGGACCAACACCACGCAGTCGGGAGCCGTCCCCGACGGCCTGGCCGAGCGCATCGCCGAGGACAACGCCCTCGACATGGCGCTGTACGACTACGCCCGTTACCTCTACGAGACCCGCGCCGCGCAGGCCCGGCCGTCAGAACAGCTCGATGTCGCCGAGAGCCAGGGCCCAGTCGGCGACGCGCCGGCCGGGCGCCCCGGGCTGTAGCGGCCGCCACGTCAGCATCGGCCCCCGCTGGGGGGCGCGGACGAACCCGTCGCGACCCACCGTCCCACCGCCGAGCCTGATCACGTAGTCGGCGCCCGACCGGCGTGCGACCGACCGCACCAGCGCCCGGCGGGCACCGGGCTCCCCGGCCGGGGCCACCACGTCGCACAGGGCGCACTCCAGGGCCGCCCCCCGCCGGCGCACGCGGAAGATCGCCACGCCGTCGCGCACGTCGTCCCCGAGCGTGATGGCCCGGTACGCCAGGGGGGCGAAGCCGTAGCGCCAGCGCAGGTAGGCCGGCGTGTGGTGGGTCCTCAGCGCGCCCGGCGGGGCCACCGAGCCCAGGAGGTCGGCCAGGCCCGGAGAGTCCAGCACCTCGGTGGCCGGCCGGCCCGCCGTCGACCGGACGGACCAGATGTCGGCCGGGACGCGAGCCCGGGCCATGCGCCACAGCGACGCGGGCGACCTGGGCCGCACGGACGCGGTCAGGTGCCCGACCTGCGTCCACCCCATCTTCAGGTAGCCGGGCCGGCTGCTGTCGTTGGGCGTGTTGAACACGAACGCCACGCCGCCGGCCCGCAGGTCGTCGAGCGCGTGCAGCGTCAGCCGGCGGAAGATGCCCCGCCCCTGGTGGCTCGGGCGGGTCGCCGTGTCGACCGCACGAACGGTCCGGAGGACCTCGCCGCCGGGCGCGACGTGCTCCCAGCGCAGGAAGCTGCGGAAGCCGACGACCTCGCCGCCGTCGACCGCCACCCACGACGGCGACGGGCCGAACGGGCTCCGCTCGTGCTTCCAGGAGTAGAAGGCGTCGAAGCTGTCGTCGGCCGACCAACCCAGGGTGGGTGCCAGCAGATCCAGCACCGCACCGCGGTCCGCCGCCTCGGCCGCCCGCACCCGGATCTGGTCGCCGGCCGCAGCCTGCATCGGATCAGGACCGTCGGTCCGACGGGGTCCCGACCTCCCGGGCCGGTGATGCGCCCCGCAGGCGGAGGGCGTACTCGTAGAGCTCGACGTCGAGCGCGTTGTCCCGGGCGATGCGTTCCCGGAAGTCGTCGGTCACCTCGAACGGCTGTGTGCGGTTGGCGAACCGGGGCGACCCCAGGTCCCAGCCGAACCGCCGCGTCAACTCGTCGCAGAGATCCTCGAAGCTCTCCTGCACGCCCCACACGTCGATCCGCTCCACCAGGTTCCGCTGGGCGCGTTCCAGGTGCGTGCGCTCGAAGTCGACGACGCTCAGCGCACCGTCGGTCATCTCGTCCGGCGTGATCGAGAGCATCTTGACCATGTGGTTGTGGATCAGGCACGGGAACCGGATCGGGTCCTCGTAGATCCTCTCCAGAGGCTGGTCGCGGAACATCGGCTCCCGCTCCCGCATGTCCCGGAGCGACGACAGCGTCCGCTCGACGGGGTCGCGCAGCACCGTGATCGTGGTGAAGGGGACGCCGAGCAGGTCGGTCGTGCAGAGCGGGAAGTGGCCGGTGACCATCCGCAGCTCGTGGCCACGGTCCTGGAACTTCCGGAGCAGCAGGTCGACGTGCAGGCTGGCCTTGTGGGCCTTCTGCTCGGCCAGCCTCGGGTAGATGGCCGCCGGCTCGAACTGCTCGAGGAGCCGCTGGTAGAGCGCCGTGCCGGCCGTCTTGTGCATGTGGACGAAGAACCAGCGCTGCGGCTCTCCGCTCGTCACGGCTGGGCCCGCCTGAGGTAGCCCCCGCGGTTGAAGGTCACCGTGTACCGCTCGCGGGCGGGGTCGGGCACGAAGTCGGGGTGACGACCGAGGATGCCGACCACCGCCTCGTGGGGTCCCGGGCCGAAGCCCGACACGACCGGTCTCCCGTTGACGACGGTGTTCTCGACGACGACGTAGCCACCCGCCGGGACGAGCGGGGCGTAGAGCTCGAAGGCGCCGGCGACCCGCTCGACGTGGCCGACGCCGAGGATCACGAGCGCGTCCGGCGTCTCCGGTGCCAGTGCCGCCACCTGCGCCGCCACCGCGGCGTCCTCCGGCGGTCCGGCCAGATGGGTGATCCGGGGGTGCTCGGGGCGGTCGGACGGGTCCGGGCCGCCCACCGCGACCACGTGCCCGGCGCCGAGCTGGTCGCACACCGAGGCCGCGAACAGCGCCCGGCCCGCGAGGCCGTCGTCGTCGGCCACCAGCACCACGAGGCCCGGCCGAAGCTCCGAGAGGAGCTCCTGGTAGACGTGGAGGTCGGCGGGATAGCGGTTGACCGGATGGCCGAGCCACCGGCAATCACGCCAGGCCTGGTGGTCCCACACCGCCTCGACCGCCGCGACCTTGACCTCGTCCGGGGGCGGCACGGGCGGGCCGTCGACCTGGGTGGGGTCCCGCATCGTGTCGAACCCGAGCTTGAGCACCCGCCGCGACCGCGTGCGCCGCGCCGCCTTGGTGGCCATCGCCCCGACGTAGTGCACGGGCCGGTCGACACCGAGGAGGGGTCGACCGCGGAGATCCTCGAAGTGCTGCCGGTACGAGACGACCCGCTGGCGGCGGGCGGCCTCGTCGGCGACGTTCGTCGTCGTCCCGCCGTGGAACTGGTGGAACGTGCCCTCACCCACGATGCTCGCCGCCGTGATGCCCGGCGACAGGGCCAGCCGCTCGAAGAGATCGAGGTTGGCGTAGCCGCCTCCCGGCATGGAGAAGCTCTCGTCGAACCCTCCGAGCTGTTCGAGGAGCTTGCGGGGCACGAACAGGCAGTTGCTCTCGACGATGCCGTCGAACCAGTCGCGATCGCCGATGAAGTGCCCGATCTCGAACAACCGGTAACCGTCGACCGGCCAGTCGATCCCGCGGAAGAGGCGGTCCTCGACGAGCTGGTCGTACCCCGCCTGCTGGGCGTCACCCTGCTGGCCCGGCCCGACGTACCACTGCTGCGTGGCCACCACGGCCGGGGCATAGGTGTCGAGCGCCCGCATCCCGAAGCGCAGGACGCCCGGCGTGAGGACGTGCGCGCCGTCGATCATCAGGGCGATGGCATCGCCGCGGGCGGCCGCGATGCCGGCGTTGAGGGCACCGGTCGGCGACGCGTGCGGGTCGCCCTCCGGCGCCAGCAGGCTGAACTCGGGGCCGAAGGACGCCACGAAGTCCGGCGAGAGCCGCTGGTCGGGATCGGAGCCGTTGTCGATGACCAGCACCTCGTAGTCGAGGTCCTCGACGCCGCGCTGGTAGGAGCGGGCGAGCGACTGGAGGGTGCGGACGGCCTCGCGGCGCATGTTGTAGAAGACGACGACGACGGACAGGTCCACGGGCGCCGACGGCGCCGGCGGTGCCAGCGGTGGGTGCTGCCTCGGCTCGGTGGCGGACGCGACGGAGCCGGCCGCGTCCTCCCCGGACGCGACGGAGCCGGCCGTGTCCTCCCCGGACGCGTCGGCGCTGCCCGTCTGCCCCTCCTGTGGCACGGTGTGCCGCCAGGCGACGGAGTTCCAGTCGATGCGCTCGATCGGGGTCGTGACCTCCAGCCGCTCCCGAACGGCGGCGATCGCCGCGTCGACCGCCGGGTCGGCGGTGCCCGAGACGATGACCTCGGCGCCCGGCGACAGGCGGCCCGCGAGCAGCTCGAGCACGGAGGCGGCGTCGGTCCCCAGCCCCTCGCCGAGGCGCAGCACCGCCAGCCGGCCGAGGGGAGCGTCCCGGAGCGTGCGGGCGGGTGGCCCCTGCAGGAAGCGCACCCGGTCGTCGAGCAGGCCGAAGCGGGCGAAGCCGTCGCGCACGAGGTTCAGGTCGCTGGCCAGGAGGCGAGCCCGGGGCGGCAGCTCCGCCGCGGGTTGGCCGCCGTCGCCGACGGCGGTGCCACGGAAGCGGTCGGCCATCCACACCTGCCGGTCGGTGACCTCGTACGCCTCCAGCGTCGCCCGCAGCAGGATGCCCCCGCCACCGCCGCCGACACCCACCTCGGCGAAGTCGCCCGGGACCCCGGCGGCCAGCGCGCCGGCCGCCGCGTCGCCCAGCCGATCGAGCTGCGCCCGGCCCATCGTCGTCAGCGCCAGGTTGCCGAGGCCGTCGTCGACGGGCCGGCCGGCCTCGCGGGCCCGCACGAGCCGCTGGTGACGCAGCGGCAGGGTGCGTGCAGGATCCCTGACCGTCTGGGGATCCGCAGGCGCGCCCTGCAGGCCCAGCAGGTAGGCGGCCCGCAGCTCGTGCGCCAGGTCGCCCTCGCCCAGCAGCGCGCCCTTGACGAGCCCGACGTACCGGCCGGCGCCTCGCCGGACCTGATCCTCCAGCATCCGGATCCACGCCTGGCCGAAGATCGCCTCGTCGACCCGGATGCGCTCCGCCAGATCGATGGTGTCGCGGTGGCCCTGGTCGCTCTCGAGGCGGTCGAGCAGCGCCGCCAGCCGCGGGTTGCCGTCGACGACCTTGGCCTCGGCCACGATCGCCAAGCCGTAGTAGATGGGCACGACCACGACCCGCAGCGGCTGGTCGTGCTCGGCGACGAAGTCGTCGACCGCCGTCATGACGCCGTTGCGGGGACCGCCCTCGTGCTCCGCATTGGCCATGTCGCGGTTCATGCCGGCGTTGCCGACCAGCGCCGACCGCCCGGGTCGCATCCCGCCGCGCCGGTAGGGCTGGCGGAAGTCAGCGGGGATCCGCTCCGGCGCGTAGTACAGGTCCCGCCGGCCGTAGGGCCAGCCGACGTCGTGGAGGATCAGCACGGGGAGCGCGGCGCCGGCCCGTCGCGAC
>DASSUD010000227.1:0-2356 GCA_035707385.1 Acidimicrobiales bacterium | reverse complement strand
GTCCGCCATCCCGCCCGCTCCAAGCCGACGTCAAGGCCGCCGGCGCCCGAAAATAGGGAGACTACGGTCGGTGCCGGTTCGAAGCTAGCGGTCACCGTTCGTAAGTATTCGGAAGTCGCGTGAGGGCGTGGTGCAGGGCGGTGTGACCGTGGGTCACGCCGCTGCGGGTGGGGCGTCGGCTGGTCAGCCGGGTGGCTGTTTCCAGGCTGCGAGGTCGTCGGGGCTGGCCAGCCAGGGGAGGAACCGGTCGAGCTCGGCGCCCTGTGGGGGTTTGCCGCCGTGGTCGCCGCAGGCGTCGAGGTAGGCGGTCAGATAGGTCAGCGTGTTCAGGCCGTGCAGTTCGGCGGTCGCCAGCACGGTCCACGCGGTGGCGGCGAGCTGCGCGGCGTCGTCGTTGCGGGAGCCGTTGGCGTTCTTGCGGGTGACAACTGGGCGGCGAAGGGCTCGTTCCGCTGCGTTGTTGTCGAGTCCGATCATGGGATAGTCGCGGTGGGCGGTCACGCCGGCCCACTGGCGCTCCAGGGTCGCCAGGGCCTTCTTCGCCGGGGCCTGCAGGCCCGGGGAGGCCTGCTGCTCACAGCGCGCGGCGTCGATCGCGCCGATCGCCTCGTCCCAGGCGGCGTAGGCCGCGGCCAGCCCGGCGCCGGCCTCCGGGCCGGGGGCGTCCCGCGCGTCGGCCCAGGCGGCGGACAGCTCGCGGTGCGCGGCGTAAAGCGCGCGGAACCGGGCGAGCCAGGCCTGTTCCCACAGCTCGAGCTGGGCGGGGTTGGCGAGCTTGGCCCGGATGAAGTGCCGCCGGATGTGAGCCAGGCAGTACAAGTTCACCAGGCCGTCGACGCGGCGGCCGGCGGAGGCGTACACCGAGTAGAAGTCCGAGGAGATCACCAGCTGGCGTGGCCCCCCGCCGTCGCCGCCGGCGGGCCCGCCGGCGTCCTCGTCCAGGCCGAGGTGGGCGTCGAGCACGGTGCCGGCGCGGGTCGCGTCCATCACGAAGCACACCGAGTCCGGGCCGATGAACACCCACAGCCACCAGCGTTGCGGCTTCCCGCCGCCGTCGGGGGTGAACACCCGCCAGGTCGTCTCGTCGGCGTGCAGGTGCCACGACGCGCGGGACCGCTCGGCGATCTTCTCGGCGAGCGGGGCGAGCAGGGCGCCCACCTGGGCGCAGGCCCCGACCAGCGTCGGCGCCGACAGGTGCGCCCCACACCGGGCCAAGCCCACGACCAGGGAGTTCAGCGACCGGCCGGCGCCGTAGCGCTCGACGAGCAGCAGCGCGAGCGAGCCGTTGCCCAGCAGCCCCTTGCCGATCGCGTGCGGCGGGCCCGGCGCGGTGGCCGTCGAGGGCCCGGCGCAGTCGCAGGTCCGCCGGTACCGGCGCCGCCGCGTCACCTTCCGCACGACCCGCACGACCCACTCCAGCCGCCAGGAGACCTCCTCCCCGTTGCCGGCGAACGGCGCCCCGCAGCACGGGCAGGCGTAGCCGCCCCCGGGGAAGTCCCAGTCGCCGCCGTCGGCCTCGGGCAGGCGGCGGTAGTCCCGCCGGCCCGCCCGGGCGCCCGGCCCCCGCCGGCGCCCGCCGCCCTCGCGCCCCCCGCCCGCCGGGTCCGTCCCGCCCGCCGCACCCGGATCCGCACCCGGCGCGCCGCCCTCGCCCGCACCTCCATCACCCGCACCGCCCGCCGGGGCGCCGCGGCCGGCCCGTTCCGACGACTGCCCGAAGAACCACTGCTGGTACAGCGCCAGCTGCGCCCGCAGCGCGGCGTTCTCCGCCAGCGCCGCATCCCGCGCGGCCCGCAGCTCGACGATCTCCACCAGCGCCGCGGCCAGCCGTGCCCACAGCCACACCACCCACGCCATCCCGGGGCCGGCTCCGGACGCCTGCCCACCGGCCGCACCCGCGGCCGGACCCCGCACGGCCTCGACGTCCGAGCCGACTACCCTGGACAACCAGCGCCTCCGAGCGCCTCGCGGCCCTCCCCAGAGTCCCGGGCAAAGGTTTCAGGGGAGGGCCGCAGCCCTTATCCGACGGTGTCCATCCTGCTGGCGCGGGGCCAACCAGCGGCCCACCGCAAGATCCCGGGTCGCCCATGGCTACGCGGAACGACGCCAACCAGCGACACGGCGCACCAGCCGGGCACGTCCCGGCGTCACGTACAGCGACACGAGCCGCCCCACGCCACCCCGCATCAAAGCGGCGATCCACGAGACTTCCGAATACGTACAAGTCACGTGCCTCGCCCAGATCCCCGAGATGCAGAACCCGCCCTCCTCGCGCCTGCCGCAGAATTTCGGGTAGCAGGTGGGGATGCGGGTCGCCTGGACCGTACACATTGAACAGTCGGGCAACCACGGATTC
>DASSUD010000226.1:0-7341 GCA_035707385.1 Acidimicrobiales bacterium | reverse complement strand
GCTGGACGTGGCCTTCGACGGCGTGGGCGGCGACGTCAGCGCACCGCTGGTGGCGGCGCTGCGCCGGGGCGGCCGCTACCTGCCCCACGGTGGGGCGAGCGGCCGCTGGGCCGGGCTGGGGGACGGCGAGGCGGCCGCCCGGGGCCTCACCGTGATCCCGCTGGCGGCCATCGGCGCCGACGAGCGGGAGTTCTACGCCCTGACCGAGGACGCCCTGGCCGAGGGCGCCGCCGGGCGCCTCCGCCCCACCGTCGGCCAGACCTGGCCGCTCGACCAGGCGGCGGCGGCGCACGCCGCCATCGAGGCCCGGGCCACGATCGGCAAGACCCTGCTGGAGGTGTGACCGCTCAAGCAGTGCCCGGGCCGACGGAGACCTCGTCCCGGCCCCGGCGGATGCCGTCGGTGTAGTCGGTGAGCAGGCGGTACACGTCGTCGGCCGACCCGATCGCGGGGGCGGGATCGCCCCCGTCCGGGCCGTGCCCGTTGCCGCCGTCGTGGCGCGCCATGCCGTGGACCTCGGTGACCGGCGGTTGCGCCCCCGGGACCCGCTTCGTCAACGGCGGTGCGCTCCGGTCGGCCCGCACGACCCTCGGCGCCACGACGCGCGATGCCAGGTCGACGGTGGTCACGCCGGCCACGGGCCGGATCGGCTCGTAGCGCGGCGGGGCCACCGGCGCCTGCCCCCCGGGCAGGGTGGTCAGCGGGGGCAGCGGCGGCAGCGGCGCCGGGGTGGGCGGGCCCGGCGGCTCGGCCGGCGCCCCGGGCGCGGGTGCGTCGAGCACCGGTGGCCGGTACCCGGGCACCGGGGCCGGCACCTCGCCGGTCAGCAGCCCGGCGGGCAGCGCGACCGACGCCGTCACGCCCGAGCACGGCGTCGGGTACAGGCGCACCGTGATCCCGTGCCGGCGGGCCAGGTTCCCGGCCACGTAGTGGCCCAGGTAGCGGGACGGGGCGATCGTCCTCGGCGCCCCGAACTCCAGGCGCTCGTTGGCGGCCGCCAGCTCGTCGCGGGGCATCCCGATGCCGTCGTCCACGATCAGCAGGAGGTAGCCGTCCCGCTGGGCCCGGCCGTTGATCTCGACCGTGCGCTGGGGGGGCGAGAACTGGAGCGCGTTCTCGATCAGCTCGGCCAGCAGGTGGGCCAGGTCCGACGCCACCGAGCCGACCACCGACGCCCCGTCCATGGTGGTGATGATGACCCGGCGGAAGTCCTCGACCTCGCCGACCGCGGCCCGCACGACGTCGGTGAGGTTGACCGGCGCCCCCCACTTCCGGGATCCCTCCACCCCGGCCAGCACCAGCAGGGACTCGGCGTTGCGCCGCATCCGCGTGGCGTGGTGGTCGAGGCGGAACAGGTTCTCCAGCGTGGTGGTCCGGGTCTCGTTGCGCTCCAGCTCGGTGATGAAGTCGAGCTGGCGGGCGATGAGGTTCTGGTTGCGCCGGGCCAGGTTGACGAACGCGTCGGCCACGTTCCGGCGCAGCATGGCCTGGTCGACGGCCAGGTCGAGCGCCGCGGTCTGGACCGTGTTGAGGGTCTCGGCCACGTCGGCCACCTCGTCGCGCGACCGCACGGTCACCGGTGCGAGGTGCGGCACCTGCACGTCGTCGCCCACCGGGGCCTCGAGCACCGAGCGGACGGCCGCGGGCAGGTGCCTCTCGGCCATGGCCATCGACTGGCGGGTGAGGTCCTTGAGCGGTCCCACGATCGAGCGGGACACGGCCAGGATGGCGATGAGCGCGGCCGCCACCACCAGGGCGGCGGCGGCGATGTACCAGCGGCTGCGGGCCGCGGCCACCTCGTTGAGGTGGTCGGCGCGTGCCTGCACGATGCCCGACACGTCGGACAGGAAACCGTAGTAGCTCTCGTCGTCCTCCAGCGAGATGCCTTCCAGCATGGCGGGAACGTCGACGACCCCGGTGGCGATGATCTGCGGGCCCATCTGGATGATGCCGGTGGCGTCGCTCTCGACCTCGAGCTCGTCGCCGGCCGCCTCGTAGGGGCCCCGCGCCAGGTCGAGGATCGAGTAGTGGTTGTTCAGCGACGCCGTGACGGCCATCGAGGTGTCGCTGATCTCCGAGGGCGAGGTGATCCTCCGATCGCCGGTCACGGAGCCGAGCAGGCCCAGCCGGACGAAGCGGGCGATGTAGTCGATCTCCCGCGACGACATATCGATCAGCTGCACGCCCCGGCGCAGGTCGTGGTCCTCGACCTCGGTCACCAGCTCGCTGTTGCGGTCGGCCAGGTCGGTGACCAGCGCGGAGTACCCGAGGAAGGAGTCCTCCGCCACCTGGTTGAACTGGTTGACCACGCGGGGCCCGTTGTAGGCGTCGACGTTGGCGCGCAGGCTGGTCAGGCGGTCGAGCTCGGCCAGCGCGGGGGAGTAGATGCGGGCGACCTCCTCGCCCTTGTCCGCCACCTCGAGGGCGAAGGCGCTGCGGGCGGCGTCGGTGGCGGCCCGGGCCTCCTCGAGGCTGGCGACCGGCAGGTCGACGAGGTCCTGGGCGCCGAGCAGCGAGAGGGACGAGAAGTTGCGCTCGTGCTGCAGCGCGTTGATCAGGCCGGAGGGCCCGATGGAGGCGGTGGCGAGGTCGGTCTGGCGGCGCACCTGGCTCGCCTCGTCGAGGCTGCGCACCACCTCGAGCCCGGCCACGACGGACAGCGCCAGGAGTGGCACCGCCAGCGCGGCCGCCAGCTTCGTCTTGATCGACACTCGTCGTGGCCCCATGTCGCCCCCTCAGCTCCCCCTCCCCGTCCCGCCGGGGTCGGGCGCAGCCTGCACGCGCACTGACTCCCTTGTCAGTGGACGGGTGCGGCATCCTCCGCCGCCCGGCCGCCCCTCCCGTGCGGCCGGTTATTGTTCAACCCGTCAGTACCTCGCGAGCCGACGCCCCCGTTGTGCGATTGAGTTTCTGTCAATAGGGGGTCCCCGTCAAGACCATGTGCGCTCAGCGTGAGTTGCGATCACGTTCCGAATTGGTTTCTGTCACCGTCCACTGTGACGGTCACGCAACGGATTCAACCGGTTCGTCATCGAACTGCGTCTGGTGGAGCTGGGCGTAGCGGCCTCCGGCCGCCAGCAGCTCGGCATGGGTGCCCCGCTCGACGATCCGGCCCTGCTCGACGACCAGGATGGCGTCGGCGTCCCGTACGGTCGACAGCCGGTGGGCGATCACGATGGCGGTCCGGCCCGCCAGCGCGTCGGCCAGCGCCGCCTGGACCGCCGCCTCCGACGTGGAGTCGAGATGCGCCGTGGCCTCGTCCAGGATGACGACCCGGGGCCGGGCCAGCAGCAGCCGGGCGATGGTCAGCCGCTGGCGCTCGCCGCCCGAGAACCGGTAGCCCCGCTCGCCCACCACCGTGTCGAGCCCGTCGGGCAGGGACTCGACCAGCGGTGCCAGCCGGGCGGTCCGCAGCACGGCCCACAGGTCCTCGTCCGTGGCCTCCGGCCGGGCGAAGCGCAGGTTCTCCCGCACGGTGTCGTGGAACAGGTGGCCGTCCTGGGTGACCAGGCCGATCGTCGAGCGGATGGCGTCGAAGGACAGGTCCCGGACGTCGACCCCGCCGAGGCGCACCGCCCCGTCGTCCACGTCGTAGAGGCGGGGCGCCAAAGCGGCGATCGTCGACTTGCCGCTGCCGGAGGTGCCGACCAGCGCCACCATCCGGCCCGGCTCCACCCGGAACGACACGCCGTGCAGCACCTCCGTCCCGCCCCGGGTGTCGAGGGTCGCCACCTCCTCCAGCGACGCCAGCGACACCCGCTCCGCGCTCGGGTAGGCGAAGCGCACGCCGTCGAACTCGACCGACACCGGTCCTTCGGGCACACCGGCCGCGTCCGGCTTCTCGGTGATGAGCGGGGGCAGGTCCAGGACCTCGAACACCCGCTCGAAGCTGACGATGGCGGTCATGGCGTCCACCCGGGCGCTGGCCAGCGCCGTCAGCGGGGCGTACAGCTGGGTCAGCAGCAGGGCGAGGGTGACCACCGTGCCCGGCTCCAGGCTCCCCCGGATGGCCAGCCAGCCGCCCAGCCCGTACACGAGGGCCAGCGCCAGCGCGGAGACCAGCGCCAGTGCGGTCAGGAACACGTACTGGCCCATGGCGGTGCGCACGCCGATCTCGGCCACGCGCTCGGCCCGGGACCCGAACTCGGCCTCCTCGCGGGCGGGCCGGCCGAACAGCTTGACCAGGGTGGCGCCCGGGGCGGAGAACCGCTCGGTCATCTGGGTCGTCATGGTGGCGTTGTGGTCGGCGGCCTCCCGCTCCAGGTGGGCGAGGCGGGCGCCCATGCGCCGGGCCGGCAGCACGAACACCGGCAGCAGGAGCAGGGCCAGCAGCGTGATCTGCCACGACAGGCCCAGCATCACCGCCAGCGTCAGCAGCAGCGTGATGAGGTTGCTGACCACCCCCGACAGCGTCCAGGTGAAGGCCCGCTGGGCGCCGATCACGTCGTTGTTGAGCCGGCTCACCAGCGCGCCGGTGCGGGTGCGGGTGAAGAAGGCCACGGGCATGCGCTGCACGTGGCCGAACACGGCACGGCGCAGGTCGAGGATCAGGCTCTCGCCGATGCGGGCCGACTGCCAGCGCTCGGCGATGCCCACGACCGCGTCGAGGAGGGCGATGCCGGCGATGAGCAGCGCCAGCATGATGACCCGGCTCTCGTCGTGGCCGCCCACGATCTCGTCGACGACCCTGCCGGCCAGGATGGGCGTGGCCACGGCCAGCAGGGCGGCCACGACGCTGAGCAGGAGGTAGAGGGCCAGGGCGCGGCGAAGCGGGCGGGCGAAGTCCCAGATGCGCCGGATCGTGGCCCGGTCGAAGGCCCGGCCGGGCTGCTGGCCCTGCATGGCGCTCTCCAGCGCCATCCAGTGGCTGAAGTCCATCTGCATGGCGCCAGCATCACCGTTCAACCGCGCTTGAGGTCAAGCGGATTGGGGCACCACCCCGGTCACGGGGTCAGCCGCTGCACGTCGCGGGGGAACAGGGTCACCTCCCGCACGTTGGCGGCGCCCGTGAGCCGGGCCACCCATCGCTCCAGGCCGATGGCGAACCCGCCGTGCGGGGGCATCCCGTAGCGGAAGGCGTCGAGGTAGCCGGCCAGCGGGGCCGTGTCCTGCCCGGCCAGCGCCGTCGCGTAGTCCTCGTAGCGGTGCAGGCGCTGGCCGCCCGTGACCAGCTCGACGCCCCGGAACAGCAGGTCGAAGCTGTTGGTGAAGCCCGTCCGTTCCGGATCGGGATGGGTGTAGAACGGTCGCTTGGCCTGCGGGTAGCCGGTCACGAACACGAGGTCCGAGCCGTGCTCGCGGGCCGCCCAGTCGCCGATCCAGCGCTCGTGGGTGGGGGCGAGGTCGGGCTCGCCCACGACGGCCTCGCCCGTGGCCGCCTCCAGCAGGCGCTGGGCGTCGGTGAAGTCGACGCTCGGGATCCGCTCCGGCACCGCGGGCAGCGCCAGGTCGAGGAGGCCGACCGCGCCCGCCGCCCGGCCGGCCACCGCCGCCACCATGCCGGCCAGGGCGTCCCGCAGGACCGCCATCACGTCGGTGTGGTCGCGGACGAAGCCGAGCTCGGCGTCGAGCGACACGTAGGTGGCCAGGTGGCGGGCCGTGTCGTGGGGCTCGGCCCGGAACACGGGCCCCACTTCGTACACCCGCTCCAGCGCCCCCACCATGACCTGCTTGTACAGCTGCGGGCTCTGGGCCAGGTAGGCCCGCCGGCCGAAGTAGTCGACGGAGAACACGTTCGCCCCGGACTCGGTGGCCCCGGCCACCAGCTTGGGGGTGTGGATCTCGGTGAAGCCCGCCGCGTCGAGCGTGTCCCGGAACCCGGCCACCGACGCGGCCGCCACCCGGGCGACCGCCCGCCGGCGGGGGTGGCGCAGCGACCCGGCCGCGTGGTCGAGGAGCGTGGGGAGCTGCGCGTTCAGCTCGGGGCGGCGCAGCTCGAACGGCAGCGCCTCGGTGGGTGTGGACACGACCGTGACCTCGGGGGCGTGGAGCTCGAGCCCGCCGGGCGCCTGCTCCGTGCGGGCCACGATGCCCGTGACCTCGACCACGGTCTCGGTCAGGAGGCCCTCCAGCCGGGCCCGCAGGCCCGCGTCCTCGACCACCACCTGCACGATGCCGGCGGCGTCGCGCACCAGGAGGAAGGTGACCCGGGCCAGCCGGCGCTGGTGGTGCAGCCACCCCGCCACCCGCACCCGCCGGCCCGCGCGGCCGGCGAGGTCGGCGGTGAGGGTTCGCTCCATGGGCGGGGCAGGGTAGGGGTTGACGGCATGATCACGACCGAGGATTTCCAGTGGTACGTGGAGGCGGCCGTCGACGCCATGGTGGCGATCGTGACCGGCCTCGGCGACGACCTCGCCAACACGCGGCCCGACCTGCCGGGCGCCAACTCGCCCTACGCCATCCTGTTCCACTGCCTGGGCGTCATGGAGTACTGGGGCGGCGAGGCGATCGCCGGCCGCCCGGTGGAGCGGGACCGCGACGCCGAGTTCCGTGCCGCCGGCCCGGTGGCCGAGCTGGCCGACCGGGCCCTGGCCGCCCCCCGCCGGCTGGCGGCCGACCTGGCGTCGCTCGACCCGGCCGCGCCACCCCGGGCCCGGCTCGACCCCGAGGACCTCACCACCCCGCTGCGCACGCAGGGCGGCGTGGCCCTCCACATCTACGAGGAGCTGGCCCGCCACCTCGGCCAGATGGAGCTGACGCGGGACGTGCTGCGGGCTAGCGCGGCAGGTGCTTGGCCACCCGGAGCATCGACGTGAACCGCTTGGCGTAGCCGGCGGCGTCGTCGCCCGGGTCGGTCAGGCGCTCGGCCAGCTTGGACCGCACGGCGATGGTCTGGGGCTCGGTGTACTTGAGCAGGCCCTCCCGGCCATGGCGCCGGCCGAGGCCGGACGCCTTCATGCCGCCCATCGGCGCGTCCACGCTGGCCCACGCGGAGGCGTAGCCGTCGTTGACGTTGACGGTCCCGGCCTGGAGCCGCCGGGCGATGGCCCGGCCCCGCCCGGTGTCGCCGCAGTAGACGCTGGCGTTCAGGCCGTACTCGGTGTCGTTGGCCAGGGCCACCGCCTCGTCGTCGGACGCCACCGGGTAGACGGCCACCACGGGGCCGAACGTCTCCTCCCGGTACAGGTCCATGTCCGGCGTGACGCCGGCCAGCACCGTCGGCTCGTAGAACAGCGGCCCGATGTCCGGCCGGTGCCGGCCGCCCGCTACCAGCCGGGCGCCCTTGGCCAGCGCGTCGTCGACGTGGGCGCGGACCTTGTCCAGCTGGTCCTGGGAGGCCAGCGCGCCCACCTCGGGCCCGTAGGCCTGCTCGGCCCCGAGCCGCAGCGCCTGCGTCCGGGC
>DASSUD010000225.1:0-3729 GCA_035707385.1 Acidimicrobiales bacterium | reverse complement strand
CAGCTCGCAGAACTCGCGCACCGAGTGGGTCTCGCCGGTGGCCACGACGTAGTCGTCGGGCTGGTCCTGCTGCAGCATGAGCCACATGGCCTCGACGTAGTCGCCGGCGTAGCCCCAGTCCCGCTTGGCGTCGAGGTTGCCGAGCCGCAGCTCGGTGGCCAGGCCGAGCTTGATCTTGGCCACCGCGTTGGACACCTTGCGGGGGAGGAACTCGATGCCGCGGCGCGGACCCTCGTGGTTGAACAGGATGCCGCTGGTGGCGTGCAGCCCGTAGGACTCGCGGTAGTTCACCGTGATCCAGTGGCCGTAGACCTTGGCCACGCCGTAGGGCGACCGGGGGTAGAACGGGGTCGTCTCGCGCTGGGGCGTCTCGACCACCTTGCCGAACATCTCGCTGGAGGAGGCCTGGTAGAAGCGGATCTCGGGGTTGGTGATGCGGACGGCGTCGAGCATGCGGGTGACGCCGATGGCGGTGAACTCGCCGGTGAGCACCGGCTGCTGCCACGAGGTGGGCACGAACGACTGGGCGGCCAGGTTGTAGACCTCGTCCGGTTCGTGCTCCTGGAGGATGGTCAGGATCGACACCTGGTCGAGCAGGTCGCCGTGCACGAACGTGATGCGGTCCTGGAGGTGGCCGATGCGCTCCCAGTTCACCGTGCTGGTGCGGCGCACCATGCCCAGGACCTCGTAGCCCTTGTCCAGCAGCAGCTCGGCCAGGTGGGAGCCGTCCTGCCCGGTGATGCCGGTGACGAGCGCTCTCTTGGTCACTGTGCGGTCTCCTCCCACGGGGCACGCCCGGTGCCTGCCCCGGCGCAGTCCGCCAGGGTGTCAGCAGCCAAGCCGGGACCGCCAGTCTGCCAGGACGTCGGCCAGCGTCTGGTCGAGGGGGATCGTCGGCTCCCAGCCGGTCACCCGTCGCAGCGCGCCGTTGTCGCCCACCAGCACCGGGATGTCGACGGGCCGCTGGAGCGCCGGGTCGCTGACGAGGCGCATCGGCCGGCGGGCCATCGACAGCAGCGCCTCGGCGATGTCCCGCACCGACACGGCCACGCCCCGGCACACGTTGTACACGGCCCCGGGCTCGCCGCCGGTCATGAGCAGCCGGTAGGCCCGGACGACGTCGCGCACGTCGGTCACGTCCCGCCGCGGGGTCAGGTTGCCGATGGGCACCTCCTCGCCGCCGTCGCGCTCGTTGCGTGCGATGCGGGCGGCCAGCGAGGGGGCGACGAAGTGATCGCTCTGCCCCGGTCCCAGGTGGTTGAAGGCCCGCACCCGGATGACCGGCAGCCGGTGCCCGAGCCACGCCTGCTGGGCCAGCGCGTCGGCGGCCACCTTGGAGGCGGCGTAGGGCGACACCGGGCGCAGGGGCTGGTCCTCGGTGAGGGGCAGCTCGTCGGCCGACACCCGGCCGTAGACGTCGGCGCTGGTGACGGCCAGGACCCGATCGGCCCCGGCGGCCCGGGCGGCCTCCAGCACGTTGAGCGTGCCGAGCGCGTTGGCCAGGAAGGTCTCGGTGGGCGCCGACCAGCTGCCGCCCACGTCGGAGGCGCCGGCCAGGTGGTAGACGGCCGCGGGCTTGGCGGCCATGATCGTCTCGGTCACCGCCTCGGCGTCGGCGATGTCGACCCCGTCGACCGTGCGCTCCATCTCCACGACCTCGTCACCGTGCTCCTCGAGGTGCCGCACCAGGTGCGCGCCCACGAAGCCCCCCGCCCCGGTGACCAGAGATCTCACGTGGGGCATCGTAGGGGGTCGGGCGCCGATCTCGTGAACCGGGTCACGTGACCGATGTCGCAACCCGGCCGATCAGCGCGGCGAACCGGTCGGCCGTCGCGTCCCAGTCGTAGCCGGCGGCCACGGCCCGGCCCCGGGCCACCAGGGCCGCCGCGTGGCCGGGGTCGCCGAGGACCCGGTCGAGGGCGCCGGCCAGCGCCGCGGCGTCCCCCGGGGGGACGAGGTCGGCGCCGTCCCGGCACACCTCGGGCAGGGAGCCGGCCCGGGTGGCCACCACCGGGGTGCCGGCCGCCATGGCCTCGACCGGCGGCAGCCCGAACCCCTCGTAGAGGGACGGGTAGGCGAACACGGCGGCCTCCCGCACGAGGGCGGCCCGCCCGGCGTCGTCGACCCAGCCGAGGCGCACGACCCGGTGGCGGTGGCGGGCCGCGGCGACGGCCGCGGTCAGGGCCTCGGCGCCCCAGCCGTCGGCTCCGGCGATGACCAGCCGCAGGTCGGGATGGCGGGCGCCCAGGTCGTCGAACGCCGCCACCAGCGTGGGCAGGTCCTTGCGGGGCTCGACCGTGCCGACGGCGAGCAGGTAGCGGTCGCCCCCCGCCAGGGCGGCGCCGGCGCCCGGCTCGCCGCCCACCGCGCCGGGGACCCCGTGGGGGACCGCCACCACCCGGTCGGGGTCGACGCCGAAGTGCTCGATCACCTCGCCCCGCACGAACTCCGACGGCGTGTGGACCCAGGCGCCGCGGGCCACCGCCCGCCGGACCAGGTCGGGGTAGGCGAGGGTGAACCCGTCGGCCAGCTCCGGGTAGTGGACCGTGGTGAGGTCGTGCACCGTGACCAGCGCGCCGGCGGCGGTGGGGGGAACCACGTAGTTCGGCCCCCACACCACGTCGTGGCGCCCGATCCAGCGGTCGATGCGGGGGTGATCGAGGCGCCGCCACGCCTCGTGCAGGGGCCGGGCGGCCATCGGCCGGTCGACAACGGCGACGCCGGGCGGCGCCGCGGCGGCCAGCCGGTGGCGGCCCCGCCAGGTCACCGCGTACCCGGTGAGGGTCACGTCGTCGCGGGCGGCCAGCCGCCCGGTCAGCTCGCGGACGAACACGCCGACGCCGGTGAGCCGGTCGAGCAGCGACGTGAGGTCGACGGCAACCCGGGTCACGGGTGTGCTCAGCGGGAGACGGACTGCTCGGCGGCCTCGACCACCGTGCGGACCGTGGTCTCCAGCGTGCGCTGCAGCTCACGGCGCTGGACGGCCAGGTGCTGGAACCCGAGGATGCCCAGGCCCACCGCGGTGTACACGGCATTCTCGGCGTGCCTGGTGAGGTCCTCCACGGAGATGCCGGCCATGGCCCAGACACTAGTGGTGCGGGCCAGGGGGTCCGCGGTCGGAGAGGGGTGCGGCGGTACCCTCCGCGGGTCGTGGAGCCGGAAGCGAAGCCCCCTGCGCCGCCGCGCCCCGTGGTGGCGGTGGTCGTCACCCATGATCCCCCCGCCGAACGGCTCGACCGCCTGGTGTCTGCCCTCGCCGCCCAGACCTACCCGAACCTCGAGGTCCTGGTGGTCGACACCGGGTCCGAGGATCCGAGCGACCGGGTCCACGCCGTGCTGCCCCGGGCCCGGGTCGAGCGGGTGGGTGACACCGGCTACGGCGCCGCGGCCAACACCGTGCTCGACCTGGTGGCGGGGGCCGCCTTCTACCTGTTCTGCCACGACGACGTGGCTCCCGACCGCGGTGCGGTGGCGGCCCTGGTCGAGGCGGCCGAGCGCTGGGACGCCGACGTGGTGGGCCCCAAGCTCGTGGCCGAGGACGACGACCACCGGCTGCTCCAGTTCGGCGTCACGGTGGACAAGCTGGGCGTGTCCCTGCCGTTCGTGGAGCGCCGCGAGCTGGACCAGGGCCAGCACGACGGCCTGCGGGACGTGTTCGCGGTGCCGGGGGCCTGCACGCTGGTGCGGGCGACCGCCTTCGCCGAGGTCGGCGGGTTCGACGAGGCCATC
>DASSUD010000224.1:0-6639 GCA_035707385.1 Acidimicrobiales bacterium | reverse complement strand
CCGTGGCACCGGCGGCGACGGCCCGCTGCACGTGCCCGTCGACCCGCTGGCGCTGCGCCTCGCTGATGAGCGGGCCCATCATCATCGCCGGGTCGCGGGGGTCGCCGACCGGGACGCCGGCCATCGTGCCGGCGACCAGTTGCACGATCTCGTCGTGGCGCGCCTCGGGCACCAGCAGGCGGGTGGTGATCGCGCAGCCCTGGCCGGCGTGCGAGCAGATCGTGAAGCCGGCGAACATCGCGGCCAGCTCCATGTCGGCGTCGTCGAGGACGACGAACGCCGACTTGACGCCGAGCTCGAGGAAGACCTTCTTCACGGTGTCGCCGGCCGCAGCCATGATCTTGCGCCCCGCCGCCGTCGAGCCGGTGAAGCTCACCATGTCGACCAGCGGGTCCGTGACGAGCGCCTCGCCGACGTCGACGGCGTCGGACGTCAGGACGTTCACGACGCCGGGCGGGATGTCGGTGCGCTCGGCGACGACCCGGCCGAGGGCGGCGGTGATCCACGGCGTCTGCGGCGGGGCCTTCACCACCACCGTGCAGCCCGCGGCGAGGGCGGGGACCACCTTCGCCAGCGTGATCTGGACGGGGTAGTTGTAGGGCACGATGGCGCTGACGACGCCGACGGCCTCCTTCTCGACCCACCGGTCGTGCAGGCCGCCGCGGACCTCGGCGACGCCCAGGTCCTCGGTGAACTCGTACTTCTCGGCCAGGTCGGCGTACCAGCCCACGATCTCGATCGGCGTGTCGAGCCCGGGGCCCAGGGTGAGCATGTGGGGCAGCCCGACATCGGCGATCAGCAGCCGGCGCAGGTCCTCCTGGTCGGCGACGAGACCGTCGTGGAGCTGGCGCAGGCAGTGGGCGCGGAACGCGGCGTCGGTGGCCCACGGCGTGGTGTCGAAGGCGCGGCGGGCGGCCTCGGTGGCGCGGCGGGCGTCGCCGACCGAGGCGTTGGCGGCCGGGCCCAGCGGCTCGCCGGACGCCGGGTCGATGGTCTCGTACGTCCGGTCCCCGTCTGCAGGGACGAGATCGCCGTTGATCAGAAGGCGGTCCTCGTGCCACATGTCACGGAAACTAGCTTCTCGGAATCCGAGAGAGCAAGTGTCAGACGGCCGGCTCCACCACGGCGTCGATGGTGGCGGCGCCGCTGTCGGGCACCCGCGGCTGGCGCCAGACCTCGACGGGGAACGACACCGTGACCAGGGCGGCGAACAGCCACAGGAGCCGCTTGCCGTCCTCTCCCAGCGCGTCCATGCCGAACTGCTCGAGGTGGGCCGTGGCCGCCTCCAGCCGGGGGAAGGCGGCGTCGTAGAAGGCCTGGAGCTCGTCCATGGTGCTGGCGAGCCGCTTGGCGTAGCGGGCCCCCTCGGTCGGCAGCGCCCAGGCCGCGTACGGCTCGAGGTCGGCGAACTCGGCGGGCAGGAGGGCGGGCATGGCGGTGTCTCCTGCGGTCACGACGCGGCCGGGATCCGGACCGGCGTCGTCACGGGATGCCGCTGCTGGTGCTCGCCGACGTACCGCCGCGCGGTCGCGTGCAGGTGGCGCAGCAGGACCTCCTGGTCGTTCAGCGGGAACTCGGTCATCGCCCGCGACTCGAGCATGGTCTGGGTCGCCTCCAGGGTGTTGCCGTCCTGGAGGGCGTACTCCTTGAACGTCACCACCGCCAGCTCCTGCTGGAGCCGCTCGTAGGCGTTGTTCGGGGGCACGAAGTACAGCGTCCCCTCGAAGATGTGCGTGTTGTACGACGTCGGCCAGTAGTGGTACGTGAGGTACCAGTTCGGCTTCCAGATCAGCAGCATGAAGTTGGGGAAGAAGACGAACGAGTCGATGCCCCAGGACGGGTGGCGGGCCGGGTTGATGCCCGGCGGCAGCTCGTCGATGCCGATGTCGGGTGCGTCCCACGGGCCGAACAGGCCGCTGCGCAGCTTCTGCTCGATGGGCTTGACCATGCGCAGGTCCTTGGGCGGCGACATGCCGCCCCACGACGACACCATCGAGTGGGGGCCGTCGATGCCGTAGGCCAGCGCCTCGTAGCCGACGCCCTGGAGCTTGCGGGACTCCTCCGACACCGACTGCTTCGCGTGCAGCACGGGTGCGTGGTAGAACTCCGCGAACGCGTCGATGAAGAGCTTCCAGTTGGCGCCGACCTCGGCCCGGTACTTGTGCACCTGGGTCATCCGGTGGAACGGGTAGCCGGCGATGCCCTCCGCCAGCCCGCCCAGGTAGTCGCGCAGCGGGGTCGTCTCGTCGTTGTCGAGGTTGACGAAGACGAACCCCTCCCACACCTCGCACCGGACCGGCACCAGCCCGTGGTCGGCCCGGTCGAAGTCGAAGAACTCGGACTCCTGCTGCACGAAGGTCAGCTCGCCGTCGAGGCCGTAGCGCCAGCCGTGGTACTTGCAGGTGAACTGCCGGCAGGTGCCGCTCACCTCCTCGCGGGGGTAGTCGTTCCACACCAGCTTGTTGCCCCGGTGGCGGCAGATGTTGTGGAAGGAGCGCACCTCGCCTGCCGTGTCGCGCACCACGATCACGGAGGTGCGGGCGGCGTCGAGCTCACGGGTGAAGTAGCTGCCGTTCCTGGGCAGCTGCTCGACCCGGCCGACGTTCAGCCACGTCCGCCGGAAGATGGCGTCGCGCTCCAGCTCGTAGTGCCCGGGCGAGATCGAGTCCTCGTAGGAGACGGGCCCGGTGTCGATGCCGTAGTGCTCCGTCCATGAGCCCTCGGCAGGCTTCGTGAAGTGCGGCATGCGGTGTGGTCCTCCGGTCGGTTCGCCCCTGACGGTAGCACTGATCTCCGAGGGCGAGAAGCCTATTCTCGCCGCAGGTCGTCGTCCAGCTCCACACGGAACGACCGGAAGGCCATGGCCAGCAGGTCGTAGGCGCCGACCGTGAACACCAGGTCCATGAGCTGCTGCTCGTCGAGGTCGCGGGCCAGCGCCTCCCAGGTGCCCTCCGCGATCGTGGCCTCGCCCACCAGCTCGTCGACGGCCGCCAGCATCGCCCGCTCCAGCGGCGACCAGCCCGGGGCGCCCGGGCCGTCGGCGATCGCCGCCACCTCGGCGGCGTCCAGCCCGGCGTCGGCCGCAAGCACGACGTGCTGCGCCCACTCGTACGCGGCCTCCCGGACGGCGGCCACGCGGAGCACCAGGAGCTCGCGCTGGCGGGCAGACAGCGTCGAGGCGAACAGCACGTGGCCGTTGAAGGTGTGGAAGGCGCGGGCCAGGGCCGGGTGCCGGGCCAGCGTTCCCAGCACGTTGAGCCCCCTCGGCCGGTCCCCGCCCCGCTCCGGCAGGGGGTGACGGGGCTCGGGCGGCCGCAGGGCCGCCAGCGCCTCGCGCATCGTCGCGGGCCAGTCCGCGGGCGGCAGCGGCCGGATGCGCGGGACGTCGGCTGTTCCGCTCGTCATAGAAGTCGTACTCTACTGAGCAAAGAACGCGGTTTCCACCGGATGGGAGCCCGTAAACCGCCCGACCACCCAGCGCGAAGGACATCCCCCGGAGAGTGCACTTGTCAAACCGCTAAGTGTGGACGTGTATTCTCTCTTCGCGAGAGTGGGATTGCGAGAGCCGCCTCGACGGGGGCGCCGGCCGCTCACGCTCTGGTCCTGCGTGGACGACGAAGGGGGATGGGACGGCATGGTCGACTGTACTGAGCGCGTCGACGGCTGGGTGGCCTCCGCCACCGGGCCCGGCCGGCACCACCGCCGCGCCGTCCCGGAGACCTAGATGCGCCGGTTCCCGATCCGCACCAAGCTGGGGATCGCGCTCGTGGTCCCGCTGGTCGCCATGGGTCTGGTCACCGTGGTCGAGGTCATCAGCGTCTCCAGCGAGGCCCGCCGCGTGCGTGACCAGACCGGGCTGGCCACCGCCACCATCGGCCCCAACGGCCTCATCACCGCCCTGCAGAACGAGCGCAACTGGGCCTCCGCCCAGCTGGTCGGCGTCGACCAGACCCTGGCCCTCGAGGTCAGCGGCTACGACGAGACCCGGGCCGCGACCGACGCCGCCGTCGCCCAGTTCGAGGCCGGTCTCGACCACCGCGGCGAGGCCGCGCAGAGCGCCTACACCGCGGCGCTGGAGAACCTGTCCGAGCTGAGGCAGCTGCGCAGCGACATCGACGGCTACGTCGCCACCACCACCCCGAGCCTCGCCAACATCGGGCTCACCACCGAGCTGTTCGACCAGTACACCGCGCTCATCGCCCAGTTCTTCGGCGGCATGTCGCGGATCTCGATCGCCATGGACGATCCCGAGCTGCGGGAGGGCGCCCGCCTCATGGAGGCCGTCAGCCGCCAGCTCGAGACGATCCCGCAGATGACCAACGCCCTCGTCCTCCCGGCGTCGGTGCCGACCGCGGACGGCGACGTGGCCGGCCTCAACCGGCCCGCCGAGATCATCGAGGTCGCCCAGCTCCACAACGCGTTCCGCCGCCAGGCCGACACGCTGCGGTCGGCGACCGGTTCCTACGCCGAGATCGCGGCGGAGCACTTCCCCGAGGACTTCACCCGGACCCTCGACGAGCAGACCGCCAAGGCGGTCTCCACCGGTCAGGTGGACGTCCCCGGGCTGCTCGCCAGCCTGGACAGCCCGGGCAACGACCTGGCCTACCTCAACTACCGGGACGGGATCGCGACCGCCCTCCAGGACCGGGCCGACGAGCTCAACTCGTCGGCCGCCAGCCGCCAGCAGCGGTTCGCGCTGCTGATGGCGGTGACGTTCGGTGCCGCGGTGGCGCTGACCGTGCTGGTGTCGCTGTCCATCACGCGCCCGCTGCGGTCGCTCACCCGGCAGGCCAAGGACATGGCCGACCGGCGGCTGCCCGACGCGGTGGCCGAGATCCTCGACACCCCCCTGGGCGAGGACGTGACGGTGCCGACGGTGGCTCCGGTCAAGGTGGCGACCCGCGACGAGGTCGCCGATGTCGCGGCGGCGTTGAACACGGTGCAGGACTCCGCACTCGACCTCGCCGTGGAGCAGGCGGTGCTGCGCCGCAACATCGCCGACAGCTTCGTCAACCTGGGCCGTCGCAACCAGAACCTCCTCGGCCGGCAGCTGGACTTCATCACCGAGCTCGAGTCGGCCGAGGCCGACCCCGACAACCTGGCCAGCCTGTTCCGGCTCGACCACCTCGCCACCCGCATGCGCCGCAACGCCGAGTCGCTGCTCGTCCTGGCCGGCATCGAGCCGCCCCGCCAGTGGGTGGCCCCCGTCCGGCTCGCGGACGTCATCCGCGCCGCCCTCGGCGAGGTCGAGGACTACCAGCGGGTCACGGTCCGGGGGGTCGAGCCCGCCACCATCCAGGGCTCCGCCGCCGCCGACCTCGCCCACCTGCTGGCGGAGCTGCTGGAGAACGCGCTCGTGTACTCGCCCCCCGACCGGACGGTGGACATCCGCGGCGTGGCCCGCAGCGCCCACACTCGGGGCGGCTACACCCTGGCCATCGTCGACGCCGGCCTCGGCATGCCGGCCGACGACATCGAGGCCGCCAACCGGCGCCTCGCCGGCGGCGAGTCGTTCACCATCGCCCCCTCCAAGTACCTGGGCCACTACGTCGCCGGCAACCTCGCGGCCCGCCACGACATCGGCGTGCACCTGCGCGCCTCGCCCGGCGGCGGGATCACCGCCACCATCGAGCTGCCGACCAGCCTGCTCACGGAGGACTCCGGCCAGGTGGCGGCGGCGGTCGACCCGCGCGGCCCCCGCGGTCGGGCGCTGCGCCCGCCCGCCCACAGCGCGCCGCCCGCCCCGGTCCCGAGCCCGCGGCACCCGGAGCGAGCCCTGGTCCCGCCCCTGGACACGCAGCTGGCCTCCCTCGCCCGGGCCGCCGGCCGGGTCCGCACCGGCGAGCACCGGGCGGTGCCGACCGGCCGGTCGAGTGCCTCGTACAGCGTCTACCGGCCCGCCGGCCTGGCCGCGGCACCACCCCAGGCCGTTGCGCCGCCCCCGCCCCCCCGGGACCGCGGTCAGGCCCCGCCGCCGCTGACCCGCCGCGACCGCGGCACCCAGATGCCGGCGACGGCGCCGCTCAGCGTCCGGCGCGCACCGGAGGCCGCGCCCCCCGGCGCGGCGTCCCGCCCGCAGACCCGCTCGCCGCGGGCGGCGGACGAGGTGTACGGCTTCCTGTCGAAGTTCACGGCCGGCGTGCAGCAGGGCCTGGAGGCGGCGCGCACGGCGCGCGGCGACCTGTCCGGCGCCTGACCGGCGGCGGCCCCGGCTCAGGCCGTGCCGCCGGGCGGCAGGTCGTGGTCGACGGTCGCGCGCGCCGGGTCGAAGCTCAGCAGAGCGCGGATCGGGAGGGACTCGGGCAGCGGGTCGTCGTAGGACCAGGCGACGTCCTCGACGGTCGCGTCGCCGACCACCGACCAGTAGGACGCCGTCCCCTTGTACGGGCAGTAGGTCGTGGTCGGGCTCGGCACCAGGAGATCCCGGCGGACCTGGTCGCGCCGGACGTAGAGCTTGGGCTCGAGCGCGGTCTCGTACACGCCGACGGTCTCGGTGGTGTCCACGAGCACCACCCCGTCGACGACGACGCGGAGCCGCCGGCTGGTGCGCACGCAGTCGACGCGGTGGTACGGGTTGCGCGGGTGGGAGTAGACCCGCTCGTCCTCCTCGTACCAGTCCTCGACCGCCTCCCACGGCAC
>DASSUD010000223.1:0-5876 GCA_035707385.1 Acidimicrobiales bacterium | reverse complement strand
TCGCTGGGCGGCCTGGGCGGCTCCCCGTACACGAGCGTCTACAGCGCGGCCAAGCACGGCGTCGTCGGCGCCACGAAGTGCGCCGCCATCGAGTTCGGGCACAAGGGCATCCGGGTGAACGCCGTCTGCCCCGGCTTCATCCACACCGAGATCATGGGCTCCAACCCCGACGCCACGCCCGGCATCCTGGAGAAGGCGGCACTCGGCCGGGGCGGCCGGCCCGAGGAGGTGGCCGAGGTGGCCCTGTTCCTCGCGTCCGACAAGGCGTCGTTCGTGTCCGGTGCGATCATCCCCGTCGACGGGGGATGGGCCGCGAAGCTGGCCTGACGGGCGGGACTCGGATGCCTCCGACCACTCTCCGGTGGTCTAGGTGTCGCTCGATGCGCGGCCGCCATTCGTAGCGGACGTCGGGTGCGCCCTCCTCGTTCTCCCCGTCCGTAGCCCCGGTCACCACGAACCCGTGCCGCTCGTAGAACCGGCGGGCGCGGACGTTCGCCTCGAAGGTCCACAGCTTGAGCCCGGCCGGCCTTTGCCTCTTCGCGACGGCGATGAGGGTCGAGCCGTGGCCCTTGCCGAAGTGATCCGGATCGACGTAGAGCTGGTCGATCCACTCGCCGTCGAGCACGAGCAGCGCGGCGATGCCCGCGCCCTCGTCGATGACCCACACGTCCTTCGTTGCGACGACGACCTCGAAGTGGGAGCGAACCTCAACGTCCGTGTGAACGGGCTCGGGAATGGCAGGCACCGATGCTGCTCTCGATCGGAGCCACATCCCCGCGATCGCACGAGCCTCCTCGGGACGGGGCCGCCGGGTTTCCACCCTCACATCGTGGTCCACAACCGGCGATCTGCGACAGAAAGGCGCTCGACGACCGTGCCGGCGCCGGGATCCTCCGCCAGCGCAACGTCGGCCGGCAGCGCTACCGGGTCTTCGAGGCAGCCGACGTGCTCGACCTCTTCACCGGCGTGGAACGCGCGCTGGCGAGCCCCACCGGCGACACCGCCACCGACCCGCCCGCCACGTGCCGGCACGACCATGACGTGGAGGTCGCGATCTAGCCGCGCCCGGCCGGTCCCCGGACCTCGCCGGCCCAGGCGTGGAGCTGGGGCACGAGCAGGTGCCAGCGCACGAACAGGCCGCCGGTGACGCCGCGGGTGCGCTCGTCCTGGCGCTCCGGCCACTCCCGGTCGCCCCACGGCGGCTCGACGAGGCGGGCGGACCCGAGCGCGGCCGCGACCCGCTCGGAGGTCGACCGGGGGTGGTGCACGTCGGCCGCCCCGCTGCGGAACACGAGGGCCGGCACCGCCAGGGCGCGGGCGTCCTCCGCCGCCAGCCCGGGGACCACGTCGTCGGTCCCGGGTGCGTAGGCGGTCATCCACCGCTCCATGGTGGCGATGAACTCCTCCGGGTCCTGGGCCAGGAAGCGCTCGCGGTTGGATGGGTTGCGCTCGAGCACCTCCGCCCATTCCGGCAGGGCGACGACGGCCTCCATGCCGCCGTCCCAGGCCGCCCGCAGCGAGCCTGCGCAGTAGTGCATGGCCAGCGACAGGAGCCCGAGGGGCCGCCCGGTGATCCACCACAGCGCCACGCCGGAGGCGGCGGACGGGTGGCGGGCCGCGGCGAGGAGCGCGACGCGGGCGCCGCCCGAGCCGCCGGCGAGGACGGCCGGCCCCAGGCCGAGCCGGTCGACGAGCCCGGCGAGCACGTCGGCCTGCATCTCGGACTCCGAGGGGCCGGTGAAGCAGACGTCCGACGCCCCGCAGTTGGGCCGGTCCCAGATGACGACCCGACCGCCCCGGTCGGCCAGCGCCTGCGCCATCTCCCGGACGCCGGGGTCGTCCTTGCTGAAGCGGCCGCCGGGCGTGATGGCCCAGGACCGGCCGCCGTTGTCGCCGACGATCTCGTAGCTGATCCCGATGCCGCCGACCGACGTCGTCGCCATCGGGTCAGACCGTCCCCGTGCCGGGGGATCGGGGCGACATGCGTACTGAGCGCTCACTAACCTGTGGCACATGCCCAAGCTAGCCGACGAGCTGCGCATCATCGACGCCGACACCCACCTGACCGAGCGCCACGACCTCTTCACGTCGCGGGCGCCCGCGAAGTACAAGGGCCGCGTCCCGCGCGTGGTCGACGTGGACGGCAAACCCTTCTGGGTGGTGGACGAGGACGTCCGGCTCGGCCCCGCCCGTGCCGGCACGGTCATCGACCGGAAGGGCGACAAGTACGCCTTCGAGGAGTGCAAGCTCAACCCCATCGAATGGGGCATCGAGGCGGCGTGGGACCCCGAGTCCCGCCTGGCCTGGATGGACGAGAACGGCTTCCACGCCCAGGTCCTCTACCCGAACGCCGTCGGCATCGGCGGCCAGGTCCTGGCCAACGACGTCCACGACCCGGTCCTGCGCCAACTGTGCGTCGAGATCTACAACGACGCCATGGCGGAGCTGCAGGACTGGTCGGGCAACCGGTTCATCCCGATGCCGGTGATGCCGGCGTGGGACATCGCGGCCTGCGTGCGGGAGGCCCAGCGCATCGCCGCCCTGGGATTCCGGGGCGTCAACATGACGTCGGACCCGCAGGAGACCGGCTCGCCCGACTTCGCCGACCCGGCCTGGGACCCCTTCTGGGACGCCTGCCAGGACCTGCAGCTCCCCGTCCACTTCCACATCGGCGCCAGCCTCACGTCGCTGAACTTCTACGGGAAGTACTTCTGGCCGTCCCAGCACCAGAACTTCCGGCCCGCCATCGGCGGGGCGATGCTCTACATCAACAACGCCCGCGTCGTGATCAACAGCGTCTACGCCGGCATCTTCGACCGGTTCCCGCGGCTGAAGATGGTGTCGGTCGAGAGCGGGATCGGCTGGGTGCCGTTCATCCTCAAGGCCGCCGACTACCAGATCATGGAGAACGCCCCCGAGCAGGCGGCGAAGATGTCGCGCAAGCCGTCGGAGTACTTCGCCCACAACTGGTACGCCACGTTCTGGTTCGAGGCCGACGACACCGACCTCCAGGGTCTCATCGACCGGGTCGGCGAGGACAACGTCCTGTTCGAGACCGACTTCCCGCACCCGACGTGCCTCTACCCCAAGCCGCTCGAAGCGGTCGAGGCGCCGATGTCCGCCCTGCGCCCCGAGACCCGGCGCAAGGTGCTCGGCGAGAACGCTGCGCAGCTCTACCGCATCTGACGATCAGGGGACCTTGGCCGCGGCCCCGGCGGGCCGAGCGGGCGTCCGACCAGGGCCGATGGCCTCTGGCGCGGGCCCCGGCGGGCGAGGACGCTGAGGTTGTCCGGTTGCCTCCGGGCGCGCAGCTGCTCCCGTGGGCCCGGGCGGAGAGGAGCAGTCATGCCGACGATCAAGGAAGCCGCAGCGGCGTTCCTGGCCCACAAGCGGATCGCCGTGACCGGTGTGTCCCGCAACCCGAAGGGGCACGGCAGCAACATCGTGTACCAGCGGCTCCGGGAGCGGGGCTACGAGGTGTTCGCCGTCAATCCCCACGCCGACGAGGTCGAGGGCGACCGCTGCTACCACGACCTGGCGTCGATCCCGGGCGGCGTCGAGGCGGTCGTGATCGCCACCCGGCCGGAGGCGGCCGAGGGCACCATGCGCGAGTGCGCGGCGCTCGGCATCGACGACGTGTGGATGCACCGCTCGGTCGGGGCGGGGAGCGTCTCGGCGGCGGCCGCCGACTACGGCCGGCAGAACGGCATCACCGTGATCGAGGGCGGGTGCCCCCTGATGTTCGCCCCCGCGTCGGACTTCGGCCACCGGGTGATGCGGTTCATGTTCAGCCTCAACGGCAACGTCCCCCGCCAGGTCGCGCTGCCCCGGCGGCGGGTGCCCGGGCCCATGTGACCATCGGCCCTGGTGCGCCCGGCGGCGAGATGGGTCAATTGATCAGGAGATCTGCTACGGGAGGCCGTCATGTTCCAGCGCACGCTCCATCGACCCGAGACGGCGGGTGATCGCCGGCGGCCTCCCTGGCGGCTGCTGATCGAGAGCCGCGAGCCCGGTCTCGACATCTCCAACTTCGACGCGTTCCGGTCCGCGGGCTTCGCCGTCACGGTGTGCGAGGGCCCCGCCTCCCACGCCACCGAGTGCACCCTGGTGCGGGACGGGTCGTGCCCGCTGCTGGCCGAGGCCGACGTCGCCCTCTTCGACCTCGACAGCGATCCCGACACCCGATCGGAGGTGCTGGCGGCGATCCGGGCAGCCCGGCCCGACCTGCCGATCGTCGTGCGGTCGAAGGCCCCGCCCGGGGCCGCGGCCCACGGCTGCCCGGCCATCCGCACCACCACCTCCGTCAACGGCCAGGTCTCCGCACTCCACAGGGCTGTGTTCCGGTGGCCGGCCCCCCGGGCGTGAGCGCCCCGGCGGCGCAGATCGCCTGCGTGGACGGCAACGAAGCGGCCGCCCGGGTGGCGTACGCGCTGAGCGAGGTGATCGCCATCTACCCGATCACCCCGGCGTCGCCGATGGGTGAGGCGGCCGACGAGTGGTCGGCAGCAGGCCGCCCGAACCTGTGGGGGCTGGTTCCCGAGGTCGTCGAGATGCAGTCGGAGGCGGGAGCGGCCGGCGCCCTTCACGGCGCGCTCCAGCGGGGCGCGCTGGGAACGACGTTCACGTCATCGCAGGGCCTGCTGCTGATGATCCCCAACATGTTCAAGATCGCCGGCGAGCTGACGCCCGCGGTCATCCACGTGGCGGCCCGTGCCATCGCCACCCACGCCCTGTCCATCTTCGGCGACCACAGCGACGTGATGCACGCCCGCACCACCGGGTGGGCGATGCTGGCCGCCAGCTCGGTGCAGGAGGCGCACGACTTCGCGCTCGTGGCCCATGCGGCCAGCCTCCGGTCGCGGGTGCCGTTCCTCCACTTCTTCGACGGCTTCCGCACGTCGCACGAGATCGACAAGATCGCCCTGCTCGCCGACGACGACCTGCGTGCGCTGATCGCGCCCGAGGACGTCCTGGCCTTCCGGTCGCGGGCGATGACGCCGGACGCGCCGGTGGTGCGGGGCACCGCCCAGAACCCCGACGTGTTCTTCCAGTCCCGGGAGGCGGCCAACCCCTTCCACCTGGCGGTCCCGGAGATCGTGCAGGACGCGATGCGCCGCCTCGGGGACCGCACCGGGCGGCTCTACGACCTCGTCGAGTACGCCGGTGCCCCCGACGCGGAGCGCGTCGTGGTGTTGATGGGCTCGGGCGTCGGTGCCGCCGAGGAGGCGGTCGAGGCCCTCGTTGCCGGGGGCGAGCCGGTCGGGCTGCTGAAGGTGCGCCTCTACCGGCCGTTCCCCGCCGCCCAGCTCGTCGCCGCCCTGCCGCCGACCGTGCGCTCGATCGCCGTGCTCGATCGGACCAAGGAGCCGGGCGCCACCGGCGAGCCGCTGTACCTCGACGTCGTCGCCGCCCTGGACGAGGCGTGCGACCGCAGCCAGGCCCCGTTCGCGGTGCGGCCCCGCGTCAGCGGGGGCCGCTACGGGCTGGCGTCCAAGGAGTTCACGCCCGCCATGGTCAAGGCCGCCCTCGACGAGCTGGCCCGGGACCAGCCGAGGCGTCACTTCACGGTCGGCATCCACGACGACGTCACCCGCCTCAGCGTCGACGTCGACCGGGACTTCCGCACCCCGCGCCCCGGCGGTGAGGTGCAGGCCGTGTTCTTCGGCCTCGGCGCCGACGGGACCGTCGGGGCCAACAAGGCGTCCGTGAAGATCATCGGCGAGAGCACCGATCTTTGGGCCCAGGGCTACTTCGTCTACGACTCGAAGAAGTCGGGATCGGTGACGGTGTCCCACCTGCGGTTCGGCCCCCAGCCGATCCGCTCCACCTACCTCGTCGAGGACGCCGACTTCGTCGCCTGCCACCAGTTCGGGCTG
>DASSUD010000222.1:0-15898 GCA_035707385.1 Acidimicrobiales bacterium | reverse complement strand
CACCTGGGAGCACGACCTGCACCTCTACCTCCGCCGGGCCACCGTGAACCGGGCCACCCACGGCACCCCCGAGGAGCACGCCGAGCGCGTGGCCGCCAGCAGGCTGGGAGCGACGGCATGAGCAGCGACACCACCGTCAGGGCCGTGGCCCCGGGCGACGTGGAGCCGGTCGAGCAGTTCCGGGCCCGGCTCCGGGCCTGGGTGCCGGACAACCTGCCGCCCGAGACCGACGGTGCGATCGAGCGCACGGACGAGCGCTGGGCCTACGAGCGCCTGCTGCAGCGGCGGCTGTGGGACGGCGGGTTCGCCGGCGTCCGCGTGCCGAAGGAGTACGGCGGGCTGGGCCTCACCGCCGAGCACACCCGGGCGTTCAACGAGGAGACGGCCGGCTACGACCTGCCGTTCTCGTTCAACGTCCCCACCCTCGGGATCCTGGCCGCCACGCTGCTGGAGGCCGGCAGCCACGAGCAGAAGCTGCGCCACGTCCCCGCCATCCTCAAGGGCGACGAGCTCTGGGTGCAGTTCCTCTCCGAGCCCAGCGGCGGCTCCGACCTGGCCGGCTGCCTGACCCGGGCCGACCGCGACGGCGACGTGTTCGTGCTCAACGGGTCGAAGATCTGGTCGTCGGGCGCCTACGTCGCCGACTACGCCCTGTGCCTGGCCCGGACCAACTGGGACGTGCCCAAGCACCGGGGCCTGACGATGTTCATCGTCAAGATCCACCAGCCCGGCGTGACCGTCGAGCAGATCCGCCAGACAGACGGCTCCACGGAGTTCTGCCAGGAGTTCTTCGACGACGTGCCGATCCCCGTGGCCGACGTCGTCGGCGAGATCGACGACGGCTGGTCGGTGGCGAACCGGCTGCTGGTGCACGAGCGGATGGCCGTCGGCGGCGGCTCGCCCTACACCGTCGGACGGACCTCCAAGCACGAGGTGGGCGACGACGGCGCCGAGCTGGTCGAGCTGATCCGGAGCCGCGGCCTCGAAGCCGACCGGCACGCCCGGCTGCTCCTCGCCGAGGCGTGCGTGGGGTCCCTGGTCGGTGGCGCGCTGGTCGAGCGCCTCACCACGGGCATGGCCACCGGCGCCATGCCCGGTTCGGCGGGCTCGGTCATGAAGCTCTACGGCGCCCAGACGGTCATTCGCCGGGCCGAGATCGGCCTGGAGCTGGCGGGCGAGGACGCCGTCGCCTGGCCGGCGGGCCCCGGCACCGCGGGCGCCCGGCTCGGGCGGCACAGCCTCGGCCGCCAGGGCGCGGCCCTCGGCGGCGGCTCCAACGAGATCCAGCGCAACATCATCAGCGAGCGGCTGCTGGGGCTGCCCCGGGAGGCGGCGGCCGACCGCGACGTCCCCTACCGGGACGTCCGCCGCAGCGGCGGTCGCTGACCGCCCCGATGCCCGTCGACGACCCGCCACGGAGGCCCCGACGATGACCAGCTTCGACGCGTTCGTCCTCACCAAGGACGACGACGGCCAGCACCTGGAGTGGACGGCGGTCGACGAGTCCGACCTCATGGAGGGCGACGTCACCGTCGACGTGTCGCACTCCACCATGAACTACAAGGACGGCCTGGCCCTCACCGGGGCGTCGCCGGTGGTGCGGCGCTGGCCGATGATCCCCGGCATCGACTTCGCGGGGACCGTCTCCGGCTCGTCCCACGCGGGCATCGCGGCCGGCGACGCGGTCGTCCTCAACGGGTGGGGCGCCGGCGAGACCCACCTCGGCGGGTTCGCCCAGCGGGCCCGGGTGCCCGGCCAGTGGCTGGTGCCCCTGCCCGAGGCGTTCACCCCCGCCCAGTCGATGGCCATCGGCACCGCCGGCTACACGGCGGCACTGTGCGTGCTGGCCCTGGAGCGCCACGGCGTCACACCCGGGGACGGGCCCGTCCTGGTCACCGGCGCCACCGGCGGCGTGGGCAGCGTGGCGGTGGCGCTCCTGGCCGCCGCCGGCCACGAGGTCCTCGCCTCGACCGGCAAGCCCGACGAGGCCGCCTACCTGAAGGACCTCGGCGCCAGCGAGGTCCTCGACCGGGCCCAGCTGTCCGAGCCGGGCCGCCCGATGGGCAAGGAGCGCTGGGGCGGTGCCGTCGACAGCGTCGGCAGCCACACGCTCGCCAACGTGCTGGCCGGCACCCGCTACGGCGGGACGGTCGCGGCCTGCGGCCTGGCCCAGGGCATGGACCTGCCCGGGTCGGTGGCGCCGTTCATCCTCCGCGGCGTGACCCTGGCCGGGGTCGACAGCGTCATGGCGCCCATGGCGGCGCGCCTCGACGCCTGGGCGCGCCTGGCCCGGGACCTCGAACCGGCCGCGCTGGACACCATCACCGAGACCCGCCCGCTGGCCGACGCCCCGGGCCTGGCCGGGGACATCCTGGCCGGCAGGCTCCGCGGGCGCGTCGTGCTGAGGTTGGGCTGACCGCGAACACACGGGGGAACGCGCGCCATGACGACCCGGACGGGCAGCGAGGTCTACTACGACCCCTACGACGTCGGCATCAACGCCGACCCCTACCCGGTGTACGAGCGCCTGCGGGACGAGGCGCCGATCTACCACAACGAGCGCTACGACCTGTGGGCGCTGTCCCGGCACGCGGACGTGGAGAAGGCGCTCGTCGACTGGCAGCACTTCTCCAACTGCCGCAGCGACATCCTCGAGATCGTCCAGTCCGGCATGGAGCTCCCGCCGGGGGTGGTGATGTTCGAGGACCCCCCGAAGCACACCATGCACCGGGGCCTGATGTCCCGGGTGTTCACCCCCCGGCGGATGGCGGCCCTGGAGGATCAGGTGCGGGCGTTCTGCGCGAGCTGCCTCGATCCGCTCGTCGGCACCGACCGGTTCGACATCGTCGCCGAGCTCGGTGCGGTCATGCCGATGCGCGTGATCGGCATGCTCCTCGGCATCCCCGAGTCCGAGCAGACCGCCGTGAGGGACAGGACCGACGCCGTCCTGCGGACCCGGGCGGGACGGCCCATGGCGGTCCGCCAGGACGCCATCGCCAACGGCGACATGTTCGCCGACTACATCGACTGGCGGGCCGACCACCCGTCCGACGACCTGATGACGGCGTTGCTCACCGCCGAGTTCGAGGACGAGGAGGGGACCACCCGCCGGCTCACCCGGCCCGAGGTCCTCACCTACACCCAGGTGCTCGCCGGTGCGGGCAACGAGACGACGGGACGCCTCATCGGGTGGCTCGCCAAGGTGCTCGCCGAGCACCCCGACCAGCGGCGGGAGCTCGTGGAGGACCGCTCGCTCATCCCGAAGGCCGTGGACGAGACGCTCCGGTTCGAGCCGACCGGGCCGCACATCGCCCGGTACGTGATGCGGGAGATCGAGTACTACGGCACCACGGTGCCCGAGGGCAGCGCCATCCTCCTGCTCATCGGCTCGGCCAACCGCGACGAGCGCCGCTACCGGCGGGCCGACGCCTTCGACATCCACCGCGACGACGGCCAGCACCTGACCTTCGGCTACGGCCTGCACTTCTGCCTCGGCGCCAGCCTCGCCCGGCTGGAGGGTCGGGTCGCCCTCGACGAGCTGCTCACCCGCTTCCCCACCTGGGACGTCGACTACGACGGCATCGAGCTGTCGCCGACCTCGACCGTGCGCGGCTGGGAGTCGATGCCGATCGTCGTCGGCTGACCCCGGCTAGCGCCCGTCGCCGTCCAGGGTGGCCAGCAGGGCATGGGTGTCCTGCTGGAACACGCGGATCTCGACGATGCGGCCATCGGCGACGCGGAACAGCTCGACGACGTCGACGGTGGCCGACCGGCCGGTCGCCCGGGCCGTCCAGGTCTGGGTCGTCACCTGCACGGCGGTGTCGCCGCAGGACCGGACGTCGGGCTCGGTGATCGTGCGCTCCCAGTGCTGCGCGAACAGGGCGCCCATGGCGTCCATGCCGTCGGGCCCGTGGTGCGACCCGCCGTGGGGCAGCGACGCCGGCTGCTCGATGCGGAGGTCGGGGTGCAGCAGGCCCCGTGCGCCCTCGCGGTCGCCGGCCCGGAACCGGCGCCCCAGCTCGCCGACGACGGCGGCGGCGTCCGTCATCAGTCGAGGGCCTCGTAGAGGCCGGTCACGGGGGGTGGGTCGCGCTGGAGCGCACCGCTGGGCGTGGTCTCGCCCGCGGCCGACCGGCGGCGCAGCTCGTGCAGCGGCGCCGCCAGGTCGTCCGCCTCGATCTCGTAGACGGCCAGGTACTCGGGGCCCCCGCCGTCGCCCACGCGGCGGTAGCGGCGGGCCGACACGAACCCGGGTACGGCGAGCAGCTCCGGGATGTGCGTGTCGTCGTACCAGTCGTTGAACTCGCCCTCGCGCTCGGGGGTCACCGGTCGCGCCTGCACGACGTACACGCCTCGCCGCATGGCTAGCGGCGGTGGGACGGCTCGAAGGCGGGGAAGAAGCCCGTCATCGTGCCCTCGCTGACGAGCTCCAGGGCCCGGTCCCGGTCGAAGTCCTTCGTGTGGTGGCTCTCGAGGGCGAGGATGAGCGAGATGCCCATCACCGCGCGGGCCGAGATGTCGGGGCTCTCGAACTCGAAGCCGTAGCGGACCTCGACGTCACGCCAGGCCGCCGCCAGCCGGTCCATGGCCACGGCGAAGTGCTGGCGGTAGAAGCGCTGGGCCACCTTGGGGTCGCCGAACAGCACCAGGCCCAGCAGGGGCAGGACCTCGACCAGGGTGGAGATCAGCTGGCGGTAGAGGCCCCGCAGCTTCTCGCGCTGGCGCTCGGCGCTGAGCGGCCCTTCGCGGTCGACGATCTCGGTCGCCGCCACCAGGTCGTCGACCGCCCCGCGCAGGGGCTCCACCACGGCCTCGAAGAACAGCTGGTCCTTGCTCTCGAAGTGGCGGTAGATGACACCCTCGCTGATGCCGCCGCGCTCGGCGATGTGGCGGATGGTCGTGCCGTTCATGTCGCCGGTCTCGGTGAAGGCGCGCCGCGCCGCCGAGAGGATGGAGCTGCGGCGGGCCTCGGCCGTGAGTCGCCGGGGGCGTGCCGCGCCGGCCTTCCCGGCCGTCGAGCGGTGCGCCTTCGTCTCCATGCCGGGAACAGTAGTGAATGGGCGGTCACTCCGTACGCATCGCGCTAAGTTGAGCGAGTGCTCGCTCACTTCTCGTGGTCGGCCCCGCGATGAGGGTCGCCGTGGCCTACGACGTCGACCGGCCGCTCGTGGTCGAGGACCTGCCCACCCCGGCCATCGGCCCCCACGACGTGCTCGTGCGCCTGCGGGCCGGCGGGATCTGCCACACCGACCTCACGGTCATCCGGGGCCTGTCGAACCTCCCGCTCCCGATCGTCCCCGGCCACGAAGGCTGCGGTGTCGTCGAGGCGGTCGGCCCCGAGGTGGGCCGGACGGCGGTCGGGGATCGGGTGCTCGCGTCCGTCTCGCCCGCCTGCGGGACCTGCTGGTGGTGCCTCAACGGCATGTCGAACCACTGCGAGCTGGGCCCCCAGGTGCTCGTCACGAAGCGGTTCGACCTGCCCGACGGCCGGGGCGCCACCGCGGTGTGCGGGTGCGGGACGTTCGCGGAGGCGATGGTCGTCCACGAGGCGTCCGTCGTCCCGGTGCACACCGACCTGGCCGACGACCAGCTGGCGCTGCTCGGGTGCGGCGTCACGACGGGACTCGGCGCGGTCTTCAACACCGCCGGCGTCCGGCCGGCGGCCAGCGTCGCGGTGATCGGCTGCGGCGGCGTCGGCCAATCCGTGGTGCAGGGCGCCCGCATCGCCGGCGCGGCGACCATCATCGCCATCGACCCCGCACCCGGTCGGCGCGAGGCGAGCCTGCGCGTGGGGGCCACGCACGCCATCGACCCCGCCGCCGGCGACCCGCTCGAACAGGTCCGGGCCCTCACCGCCGGCCGGGGTGCCGACTACACGTTCGAGGCCGTCGGCCGGCCGGAGCTGATCGTCCAGGCGTTCGACATGGCCCGCGCCGCGGGGACCGTCACGGTGGTCGGCATGCCGTCGAAGGACGACGTGATAGTCCTGCCGGCGCTGCGGGCGGTGTTCTCCGGCAAGCGGCTGGCCGGGTCGAAGGTGGGTGGCGCGCAGGTCCTGCGCGACATCCCCCGGTACGTGCAGCTCGCCGAGAGCGGCCGCCTCGACCTCGGGTCGATGGTCTCCCGCCGGATCCCGCTCGACGACGTCAACGAGGGCATCGAGCTGCTGGAGCGGGCCGAGGGCGTCCGCACCGTGATCGTCTGACGGTGGCCGGACCGCTCGCAGGACTCCGCATCGTCGAGCTGGCGGGGATCGGGCCCGGCCCGTTCGCCGCCATGATGCTGGCCGACATGGGGGCCGAGGTGCTGCGGGTCGACCGCGCCGACGCGGTCGGCGAGCCCGCACCGCGCTGGGACGTCAACGCCCGGGGCCGCCGCTCGGTCGGCATCGACCTGAAGCACCCGGAGGGGCGGGACGCCGTCCTGCGGCTGGTCGAGCGCGCCGATGCCCTGATCGAGGGCTTCCGGCCCGGTGTCACCGAGCGGCTGGGACTCGGGCCGGACGCGTGCCTGGCCCGGCGGCCGGCGCTGGTCTACGGCCGGATGACCGGCTGGGGCCAGGACGGGCCCATCGCCCAGGCAGCGGGACGGGACGTCAACTACGTCGCCCTCTCCGGCACGCTGGCGATGATCGGCCGGGCCGGCGGGCCGCCGGTCCCGCCCCTCACACTCGTGGGCGACTTCGGCGGCGGCGGCATGCTGCTGGCCTTCGGCATCCTGTGCGGCGTCGTCGAGGCGGCGCGGTCGGGGAGGGGCCAGGTCGTGGACGCGGCGATGGTCGACGGCGCCGCCCTGCTGGCGGGGATGGTGCACGGCCTGCGCGCGGACGGGCAGTGGCACGGGCGGGGAACCAACCTCCTCGACGGCGGCGCCTGGTTCTACGAGGTGTACGAGACCGCCGACGGGCGCTACGTCTCGCTGGGGGCGATCGATGCCCGGTCGTGCGCCGAGCTGGTGCGGCTCACGGGGCTGGCCGACGACGTCGACGGCGGTGGCCCCGTCCCCGACCCGGCCGACCGGTCGTCGTGGCCGGCCATGAAGGTGCGCATGGCCGCCCTGATGCGGACGAGGACGCGCGCCGAGTGGTGCGCGCTGCTGGAGGGCACCGACGCCTGCTTCGCCCCCGTGCTCGACCCTGGAGAGGCGCCCGCGCACCCCCACCTGCGGGCGCGGGGGACCTTCACCGAGGTGGGCGGCGTCGTGCAGCCGGCGCCGGCGCCCCGGTTCAGCAGGACGGCGCCGTCCGTCAGCGCGCCCCCGCCGGCGCCCGGTGCCCACACCGCCGAGGCGCTGGCGGACTGGGGCTTCTCCGCCGCGGAGATCGCCGCGCTGCGCAGCGGGGGAGCGGTGTGCTAGCGCCCTACGCCGCGCTGTGGTAAGTAAACACTCATGCACATAGGGCTCGGCTTGCAGTTCGCCAACCTCGACCGGCGTGTCCCGGACGCCGAGGTGTACGAGCTGGAGCTCGGCCTCGGTTCCCGGGCCGAGCAGGCGGGTTTCGACTCGGTGTGGGTGTCGGAGCACCACTTCTCCGACTACCAGCTCACCTCGCAGCAGTCGATGGTCCTGTCGTGGCTGGCGGGGCGGACGAGCCGGCTCAAGCTGGGCACGTTCGTCACGGTCCTCCCGTGGCACGACCCCGTGCGGGTGGCCGAGTCGTTCTCGGTGCTGGACCACCTGTCCGGCGGGCGCGCCGTCCTCGGCCTCGGCCGCGGCCTGGGGCAGAAGGAGTTCATCGGCTTCCGGGTCCCGATGGGGGAGTCCCGCCGCCGGTTCAAGGAGTACAGCCACGCCCTGCTCGACGCCCTCGAGACCGGCGTCATGGCCTACGACGGCGAGCTGTACCAGCAGCCGGCGGTCGAGATCCGGCCCGACCCGCTCGCCAGCTTCAAGGGCCGCACGTTCGCGTCGGCCGTGTCGCCCGAGTCGATGGAGATCATGGCCCGCATGGGCGTGGGCCTCATGGTGATCGCCCAGAAGCCGTGGGACACCACCGAGGCCGAGCTCGAGGCCTACCGCCGGCGGTTCCACGAGCTCCAGGGGGCCGAGGCGCCCAAGCCGGTGCTGGTGGTCGTGGCCGGCGTGAGCAAGGACCCGGCGCAGGTCGAGCGGATGCGGAACGTCTACCTGCAGCGGTGGGCCCGGTCGACGGTCGAGCACTACGAGTTCGACAACATCGGCTTCGCCGAGATCGAGGGCTACGAGTACTACGCCGCCCTGGCCGGCAACATCAACAAGCACGGCATCGAGCGCTTCAACGGCTTCCTGGCCGACCTCCAGGTGTGGGGCACCCCCGAGCAGGTCACCGAGAAGCTGCTGGACTACATCACCCGCACCGACGCAGGCGGCCTCGTCGTGCCGCTGTGCTTCGGGGGCATGCCGGCCGAGGAGGCGACCGCCAACTTCGACCTCTTCGCCGCCGAGGTGCTCCCCGAGCTGCGGCGCCACGACGCCGGGGGCGACCTGGGCGTCACCTACGCCACGCCGTCCGCCGCCGTCGCCTGACCCTCGGTGGGCACGCTCTGCGAGGGACGCGTGTGCGCCGTCACCGGCGCCGCACGCGGGATCGGCCGGGCTCATGTCGAGGCGCTGGTGGCGGCCGGCGCCCGGGTCGTCGTCAACGACGTCGACCGGGCGGCCGTGGACGAGGCCGTCGCCGCCCTGCGGGACTGCGGCGGCGAGGCCGCCGGCCACGCCGGCGACGTGTCGACCGCCGCGGGGGCCGACGGGCTCCTCGCCACCGCGCTGGACACCTGGGGACGGCTCGACGTCGTCGTCAACAACGCCGGCATCGCCCGCGACCGCATGCTCGTGAACCTGCCCGAGGACGACTGGGACGCGGTGATCCGGGTCCACCTCAAGGGCACGTTCCTGGTCACCCAGCGGGCGGCCCGGCACTGGCGCGAGCGGTCCAAGGCCGGTGACCCGGTCGACGCCCGGGTGGTCAACACCGTGTCGTCGGTCGGGCTCTACGGCCACGCCGGCCAGTCCAACTACGGCGCCGCCAAGGCGGCGATCGCGTCGTTCACCATCACCGCCAGCCTGGAGCTCGGCCGCTACGGCGCCACCGTCAACGCCCTCTGCCCGACCGCGCTGACGCCCATGACCGAGGCGGTCGGGCTCGGCGACACCGAGGACGCCCGCCGCGGCGCCCTCGACACCCGGTGGGTGTCGCCGGCCCTCGTCTGGCTCGCCTCGCCCCTGTCGGCCGGCGTGACCGGCCGCGTGATCGTCGCCTCCGGCAAGCGCCTGGCGGTGGCCGAGGGCTGGCGACGGGGGCCGACGGCACCCCCGGTGGCGGATGCGGCCGACGTCGACGCGGCCATCCGCCCCCTGCTCGACGCGGCCGACCCGAACGCCGACGTCCAGGGCGACATCGTCCGCTGACGCCGGCTCACTCGGTGGCCTTGGGATGGCCCGGCATCGCCTCCGTGAGCCAGACGGTCTTGTTCCGGTCGTCGACGGCGTACCAGAGCCGGCCACCGCCGGTGACCTCGTACTGCCATTGCTCCATGGCCTCACCGTTGACCGTCCGCGTGCCGAGACGACCTTTGAGCGGGTGTTGCCGGTCGGTGCGAAGGCGGGGGTCAGCGGTGATCCTCTCCCACGCCACCCTTGCGTTGCCGGGAGCCGACGCGCAGACCTTTTCCCAGCCCTTGGCGGCGTCGCTGGTCCCGAAGCGGAGATCCCACCCACCCTGGGTCGGCGGCGGCGCCACCCGCTCGCGACGCTTGGGCATCAGCTCGCGGGCGGTGCGACGTGGTCGCCGCGTGCTTCCAGCGGACGGCGGAGTCGCCGGGCGAGCGCGGGGTCGGCGTGAACCTCGGCAGTCGCTCGCCACTCGCGAACGAGCTGCGACAGCGGCTCGTAGCTGTCGACCGCGGCAGCGGCCGCCACCACCCGGGAGAACTCGTCGAGGAAGAGCGACCGCTCGCCTGCCGGAAGGAACTCGAGCCAGGGGAACGCATCACCCAACGCATCGCCCAGGGCTCCGGGATTGTGCACAGCGAGGTTCCTCATCGCCCGGCCGATCCCGCTGAACGCCTCGGCACGGCTGGCTTCCCGGTCCGCCAGGCTCAGCCGCAGGTCGGGCTCGTCGCGTCGTCGCAGCAGGACGTCGCCGTCCTCGACGTAGTCGGTGATGTCTTTCGGCCGCCGGAGCAGATCCGAGAACGGGCGCTCGATCACTCGCATGATCGAAGGATATCTGAAGTAGTTCAGAACTACGACGGCGTTCCCGCGGCCCGGGCGCGGGCCCAGTGCTCGACCGCGCCCCAGCCCGAGGACACCGGCACGCCGCCCTTGACAACCGCGCCGATCCGGTCGTGGTCGAGCAGCACCGACACGTCGGCGGTCGGGTCGCCGTCGACGAGGACGAGGTCGGCCAGGTACCCGGGCGCCACGCGGCCGAGCCGCTCGCCCACCAGCGGCCCCGCGTTCGCCGTCGCCGTCAGCAGGGCATCGAGCGGGGTGAGGCCGGCCAGCTCGACATAGGCCAGCAGCTCCGCGGCGTAGGTGCCGTGGCGGGTCCACTGGTGGCCGAAGTCGCCGCCGGCCACGAGCCGCACGCCGTTGGCGTGCAGCTTGCGGATGCCGTGGACCTGGGCCTCCAGCTCCTCGGGGTACAGGGCCGCCTCGACCCGGGCCCGGCTGATCCCGTGGGGCTCGGCCCGGCCCTCGACCATCATGCGCAGGTAGTGCAGCCCCGGGCAGACCCACACCTCGTCGCGGGCGGCGGTGAGCGCGGCGATCGAGGTGTCGTCGAGGTAGGTGGCGTGGTGGACGATGCGCACCCCGTTGCGGACGCACATGCGGACCGAGTCCGGCCCCCGGGCGTGCGCCGTGACGAACGCGCCGCCCCGGGCCGCCTCGTCGACCGCGGCGGCCACCATGGCGTCGTCGAGGTAGGTGACCTGGGAGGGGTGCCCGGGCACGATGCCGTCGCCCGACGCCATGAGCTTGACCGACCGCACCCCCAGCTCGACCTGCTCGCCGACCGCCCGGCGCATCTCCTCGGCGTCGCCGACCTCCCGCAGGTTCCCGGCGCCGATCGCCCCCCGCTGGGTGATCATCTCGCCGGACGGGACCAGCCGGGGCCCCTCGACGAGACCCTTGTCGATCGCCCGCTGCACCAGGACGTCGACCCGGGGCTTCAGCGACCCGGCACCGACGAGCAGCGTGTAGCCCGACCGCAGGTAGGTGCGCACCACGCCGGCGACCTCGAGGGCGTGCTCGTCGTCCGGCATCGCCGCGATCTCCGGGTGGTCGAACACGAAGTCGAGGGGCCAGCTGATGTGGGTGTGCGCGTCGCACAGCCCCGGGAGCAGCGTCGCCCCCGCCAGATCGACGACCTCGGCCGACCCCTGCTCGATCCGGGCCCGGCCCCGGAACACCTCGACGATGCGGTCGCCGTCGACCAGCACGTCGCCGTCGACGGGCCGGCCGGTGGGGTCTCCCGAGCACGCCACCACCCGGGCGCCGGTGAGCAGCACCCGGCGGCTCACCGCCGCGCCCCCGGGGTGAAGGCGATGGGGACGGCGTGGGGCGAGCGGTTCAGCGCCGAGTGGAAGCGGATCTCGGCGCCGTCGTCGAGGCGGAGGTCGTGCAACCGGGCGGTCAGCTCCTCCAGGGCGATGCGCAGGTTCATCCGGGCCAGGTTCGACCCCGCGCAGCGGTGCGGCCCGGCGCCGAACGACAGGTGACGGTTGGCGGGCCGGTCGAGGTCGAAGGCGTGCGGGCAGGCGAACTCGGCCTCGTCGCGGTTTGCCGACGCCCAGTAGACGAGGACGCGCTGGCCGGCCCGGATCCGCTGCCCCCCGACCTCGGTGTCGCAGGTGGCGGTGCGGGCGATGGCGATGAACGGCGGGTCGAGGCGCACCAGCTCCTCGACCGCACTGCGGATCAGCTCGGGGCGCCGGCGGAGCAGCTCCGGGATGCCGGGCTCCTGGCAGAACCGGATCATGAACTGGCCGAGCGCGCCGGCGGTGGTGTCCAGGCCCCCGAAGATCAGCAGCTGGACGACCCCGAGGATCTCGTGATCGGTGATCGGGCGGCCCTCGATCTCGGCGGCCAGGACGGCGTCGACCACGTCGCCGCGCGGCCCCTCGGCCCGCCGTGTGGCGACCAGGTCGCCGATCCAGGACGCCATGCCCTGCCACGCCTCGGCCCGGCGCGGGTGGGTCGGGGTGGACGCCGCGGTGGCGAGGTCGTTGACCCGCGCCACGTCCCCGGGGGGCGCGTGCAGCACGTGCTCGAAGAACGCGAGGCCGGGGAGCGGCCGGGCGAAGGCGTCCATGAACTCGCACCGCCCGTCCTCGACGAAGGCGTCGATCAGCCGGGTGACGAGGCGGTGGGTGCCGTCCTCGTAGCGGGACACGACCGCGGGCGTGAACCAGGCGTTGACGAGCCGCTTGAACTCCCGGTGCCGCGGCGGGTCCATCACCTCGGGGATGGCGTTCACCGGCGTGGCCGGCGCCGGCACGTTGACGCCCTGGGCCGAGCTGAACGTCCGCCAGTCCTGGACGACCCGCAGGACGTCCTCGTAGCGGGTCACGACCCAGAAGCCGCCGTGCTCCTCGCTCCAGGCGACGGGCTCGTGCTCGCGCAGGCCGGCGAGCGTCTCGTGCAGCGCGGCGCCCAGCGCCGGCGACAGGTGGTCGAACTGCTCCGCCGCCGTCGCCGTCACGCGGTCGCCCCCCACAGGGAGGGGGGCACCCCGATGCTGCGTGGCTCCAGGTACGCCTGGAGGCCCTCGGGCCCCAGCTCGCGGCCCAGGCCCGACTCCTTCATCCCGCCGAAGGGCACGAGGGGGAAGGGCGGATAGCTGCCGTTCACGGCGACGGTGCCGGTGCGCATCCGCCGGGCGATGGCGAGGCCGCGGGCGGGGTCGGTGCTCCACACGCCGCCCGACAGCCCGTAGCGGGAGTCGTTGGCGATCCGCACAGCGTCGTCCTCGCCGTCGAAGGGGATGAACGACAGCACCGGCCCGAAGATCTCGTCACGGGCGACCCGCATGCCGTTGTGGACGTCGGCGAGGATCGTCGGCGGCACGTACCAGCCCTTGGGGAGGTGCGCCGGGCGGGCGCCGCCGGCGGCGGCGCGGGCCCCGTCCGCCAGTGCCGAGGCGATGAACCCCTCGACCCGGTCGCGCTGGCGCTCGGCCACCAGCGGCCCCACGACCGTCTTGGGGTCGAACGGGTCGCCGTAGGGGATGGCGCCCGCGGCGGCCGCCGCGGCGTCGACGGCCTCGGCGTAGCGTGCCCGGGACACGAGGATCCGGGTGTGGGCGCCGCACACCTGGCCGGACAGGTGCATGCCGCCGCCCACCAGGCGCGGTATGGCGGCGTCGAGGTCGGCGTCGTCGCACACGATCGCGGCCGACTTGCCGCCGAGCTCGAGCGACACCCGCGTGATGCGCTCGGCGCACAGCCCCATGATGCGCCTGCCGGCGTCGGTCGAACCCGTGAACGCGACCTTGTCGGTGCCGGGGTGGGTCACGAGGTGCGCGCCTGCCTCCCGGCCGCCCGGGACCACGTTGACCACTCCCGGCGGGACGCCGGCGGCCTCCAGCGCCTCGGCGAAGACGAACCCGCTCAGCGGCGCCTCCGGCGGCGGCTTCAGCACCACCGTACAGCCGGCCGCCAGCGCCGGTGCCACCTTCCACGCCGCCAGCGTGACCGGCGCGTTCCAGGGGATGATGGCGGCCACGACGCCGACAGGCTCCTGCACGACGAGGCCGGCGCGGTCACCGGTGACGACCCGCCGCTCCAGCGCGAACGTGCCGAGCAGGTCGGCGTAGTAGTCGAACACCCGGCCCACCATGCCGGTCTGGGCCTGGGGTGCCTGGCTGATGGCGCAGCCCATCTCGGTGGCCGTCACCCAGGCGATGTCGTCGGTGCGGTCCCGCAGGAGGGCGGCGGCGCGGCGCAGCACGTCGGCGCGCCCGGCGGGCGCCGTCCGGGGCCACGGGCCGTCGTCGAACGCCCGCCGGGCGGCGTCCACGGCCCGGTCGACGTCGCCGGCGGCGGCGAGGGGCACGTGGCCGACGACCTCCTCGGTCGAGGGCGAGACGACCCCGAAGCGCTCCGTCGCCGTGGGCTCGACCCATCGCCCCCCGATGAAGAACGCCCGCCTGTCCAGCAGCTGGGTGTCCACGCCCCGACCGTAGCATCCGCGGCGACGAAGTGAGCGAGTACTCGCTAATCTACGGCGATGGTCACGCTGCTCACGGGAGCGACGCTCGTCGACGGCACGGGTGCGCCGGCCCGCCCGGCGGACGTCGCCGTCGAGGGCGACAGGATCGTCGCGGTCGGCCCGCCGGGTGCGGTCGGCGCCGCGGGCGAGTCCGCGGTGGTCGTCGACCTCGACGGCCTCGTCCTCGCCCCGGGCTTCATCGACGTGCACACCCACTACGACGCCCAGGTCCTGTGGGACGGCGACCTCACGCCGTCGAGCTGGCACGGGGTGACGAGCGTCGTCATGGGCAACTGCGGCTTCGGCGTCGCGCCCACCCGGCCGGAGCACCGCGACGTGATCGCCCGCACGCTGGAGAACGTCGAGGGCATGGCGCTCGACGCGCTCGAAGCCGGCATCGACTGGTGCTTCGAGTCGTTCCCCGAGTACCTGCGCGCCATCGACCAGCGGCCGAAGCGCCTCAACGTCGGCGCCTTCGTCGGGCACTCGCCGCTGCGCCTCTACGTGGTCGGGACCGACGAGCGGCCGGCCACCGGCGGCGAGATCGCCGCGATGCGCCGCATCGTCCGGGAGGCGATCGAGGCCGGCGCCATCGGCTTCTCGACGTCGCGCCAGCCGGCCCACCAGGGAGCCTACGGGCGGCCGGTGCCGAGCCGGTTCGCCGAAGTGGACGAGGTCTACGCGCTGGCGTCGGTGCTCGGCGAGCTGGGCAAGGGCGTCGTCCAGGTGTCGATCGGGCCGGGGCTGTTCGTGGACCAGTTCTCGGAGCTTGCCACCCGCAACGGCGTCCCGGTCACCTGGACCGCTCTCGTGGCCCGGGCCGACAGGCCCGGCGCGGCCCTGCGCACCGTCGAGCGCGGGGCCGCCCTGCCCGGCGAGGTGTACCCCCAGATCGCGTGCCGGCCGATCGTCATGCAGGTCACGATGACCGACCCGGTCCCGCTGGCGGAGATCGACGTGTGGAAGGAGGTGCTCGCTCGCCCGCGGGACGAGCGCGCCGGCCTGTACGCCGATGCGTCCTGGCGCGACCGGGCCCGGGCCGCCACCCTCGACGCGTGGAGCCACCGGTGGTCGAAGACCAGCGTCGAGGAGACCGGCGTGCACCACGACGCCGTCGGGGTGCCCCTCGACCGGCTGGCGGCGGCGCGGGGCACGACGCCCTTCGACCTGCTCGTGGACCTGCCGCTGGCCGACGGCATGGCCACGCGCTTCCGCATCGTGCTCGACAACGACGGCGACGACGAGATCGCCGACCTGCTCGCCGACAAGCGCACCCTGCTCGGGCTGTCCGACGCCGGCGCCCACGCCAGCCAGCTGTGCGACGCCTGCTACTCGACCCACCTGCTGGGCCACTGGGTGCGCGAGCGCAAGGCCATCGGCCTGGAGGACGCCGTGTGGCGCCTCACGGGCCACCCCCACGAGGCCTTCCGCGTCCCCGAGCGGGGCCTGGTGCGGGAGGGGTACTTCGCCGACCTCGTCGCCTTCGATCCCGGCGCCGTCGGCTGCACGCCGGTCGAGAGGGTCCACGACCAGCCCGGCGGCGCCGACCGCCTCGTCGTGGGGAGCACCGGCGTCGAGCACGTCTGGGTCAACGGGGTGCCGACCCGCAGCGGCGGCGAGGACGTCGCCGGCGCGTCGCCTGGGCGGCTGATCCGGCCCTGACCGCTGACTCTGGCGTTCGTTCGTGTCGGAGTCCGACACGAAC
>DASSUD010000221.1:0-2373 GCA_035707385.1 Acidimicrobiales bacterium | reverse complement strand
TAGAGCACGAACGACGCGAACGACCGGCTGGAGGCCAGCTTCCTGCCCACCGATCAGACGACGAGGTCGGCGAGCAGCCGGCCGGAGACCAGGAGGTCGACTACCCGAGCGATGTCGTCGGCCATGGGCCGGTCGGTCTCGAGTCGGGGGACCTGCGCCCGCACCCGGTCGTGCACCAGCCGGGTGCGCGGGGCCAGGCGGGCCGGCCCCCGCAGGTCCGCGGCCTGGCACAGGGCCAGCAGGTGGATGGCGACGACCTTCTCGACCAGGGTCACCACGTCCCGGGTGCAGCGGGCCGCGGTCGTCCCCATCGACACCTTGTCCTGGTTGTGGCATTCGGTCGACCGCGAGAACGCGGTGAGCGGCATGCACCGGCTGAGGGCCTCGGCCGTCAGGGACGAGCAGCTGATCTGCATCCCCTTGAAGCCGTGGTTAAGGCCCGCCTCGGGATGGCCGGGCGGCAGGGCCGGGACCAGGTTGGGGGTCAGGCCGCGGTTGAACTTCTCGTCGACCACCAGCTCGAGCTGGCGGTCGACGAGGTCGGCGACACTGGCCAGCGCGGGGCGGAGCGCGTCCATGGCCAGGGCCACGTGGCCCCCGGCAAAGTTGCCCCCGCTCAGCACGGCACCCGACGTGGCGTCGAAGAGGGGGTTGTCGTTGCTGGAGTTGATCTCGGTCTCGAGCCAGTCGCCCACCCAGGCCAGCACGTCCCACAGCACGCCGGTGAAGTGCGGGGCGCAGCGGACGGAGTAGTGGTCCTGGATGGGCACCGCCACCTCGCGGTAGCCGTCGTCGGCCCCCGCCTGCTCGACCACGTCCTCGTAGGCCACCGCCAGCTGGCTGCCCGCCAGCAGGCGGCGCACGGCTGCGGCCGACCGCGCCTGGCCGGGGTGCGGCTTGGCCACCTCGTGGAGGAACGGGTGGAAGACGCCGGTGATCCCCGTGAGCACCTCGGTGGTCAGCGCGGTGCAGATGTCGGATGCGGCCGCGAGGCGCTGGGCGCCTACGGCGGCCAAGGTGGCGATGGCGGTCATGAACGCAGTGCCGTTCATCAGCGCCAGCGCCTCCTTGGGCTCGAGCACCAGTGGCGTCATCCCCGCCTCGGCCAGCGCCTCGGCGGCCGGTCGGGTGCCACCCCGATGGTGCACGGTGCCGCGCCCGGTGACCACCGCCGCCACGTACGACAGCGGCACGAGGTCGCCGCTCGCGCCGACCGAGCCCTCCTCGGGGATCACCGGGGTGACGCCCGCGTTCAGCAGGTCGAGGAGTCGCTCGACCACGTCCACCCGCACGCCGGAGTGGCCCCGCGCCAGCGTGTTGGCCCGTATCAGCAGCGTGGCCCGGGCGGTCGCCAACGACGCCGCCGCCCCCGTGCCGGTGCCCATGAACCGCACGAGGTGGTCCTGTAGCGCGGCGGCCTGCGCCGGGCCGATGTGGCGCCGGACCGAGTCGCCGAACCCGGTCGTGATCCCGTAGAGCGGGACCCCACGCGCGACCAGCCGGCGCCGCAGCGCCACGCTGGCGTCCATCCTGCGGCGGGTGGCCGGCTCCGCGGGGAGCGCGGCCAGGGCCTCACCTCGGGCGACGGCGGCGACGTCGTCGAGCGCCAGGCGGGTCCCGTCGACCACGACGACGGGGGCCGAGTCCAGCTGGGTGACAGCGGCCATGCGCCCATCGTGGGTACCTGCGGTCCCTCGGGCTAGGGGCCAAGGTCACGGCGCGCTCGTCCATCGCCATCTCTCGCGCGGGCCTCGCGTGCTGGCGCACCGGCCTGCACTGTCCCCGCACCTCAGGCCGGCGCCGCTGGCGCCGGTGGCGATGCCGGACGGTGGCGCGTGTGGCGGCGGTGGTCGGCGACCGCACGGAGCATGCCTCCGACGAGCCAGTTCGTGACCGGTGCGTTGATGGCCGGGAAGAGCTGGCCTGCGGCCATCATCACCCGGAACGGCCCGGGGCTGACGATCAACTCGGGCGCGTTCGCCCGAAGCGCGCGCACGACGGCGTCGGCGACCTTGTGGGGCGTGGTCGTGCCGATCCAGCGCGAGGCGTGCACTCCCGCCTCCCGCTCGTGACGGGCGTACATCCCCACGTCCTCCACGAAGCCGGGGCACACGGTAGACACGTTCACGCCCGTGCCCGCCAGCTCGGCCCGGAGCGACTCGGAAGCGTGCGCGAGGCCCCCCTTCGTGGCACTGTAGACCGCGCCGAAGGGGCCGCCGGCCTTGCCGGCGATCGAGGCGATGTTCACGATGTGACCTCGGCCGCGGGCGATCATGTCGGGCAGCACGAGCTGGGTGAGCAGCAGCGGGGCGGTGAGGTTGACCGCGATCTGGTGCTCCACATCGCCCGGATCGACATCGGTGAACCACCCGG
>DASSUD010000220.1:0-4263 GCA_035707385.1 Acidimicrobiales bacterium | reverse complement strand
AGCTGGTCGACCCACGCCCGGGACGTCTGCGGAAAGCCGTGCAGCAGCAGCACGCCCTCGCCCCCGTCGGGCCCGGCCACCAGGGCGTCGAAGGTCAGCGGTCCGACCGCCACGTCGATCGACTGCACGGGCTCAGACGTTCAGCAGGCTGCGCCAGTCGGCGCGGTGGGCGTCGGCCACGTCCTCGGGCGAGCGCCGCAGGGCGTCGTCCCGGACCCGGTCGACCACCCGGCGCAGCTCGGGGTAGTGGTGCGGGTTGGCCACCTCCGCGAACAGCGGCTGGCGGAAGGCGATCAGGTCGGGCTGGCCGTCGCCGAGGAACCCCCAGACGGTCAGAGCCACGGTCATGTCCGGCAGCACCGGCGCCCGCCCGAACAGCGACGCCCGCTTGAGGGCGACGGCGCTGCAACCGGCCAGGGCGTCCTCCTCCCGCTCGTCGCGGGCCAGGGCAAGCTGGCCCTGGAAGCGCCGGGCCAGCACGTACACGTAACCCTGGTCCGGGCCCTGCGACCCGAGCAGGTTGCCGCGCGCGTACCCCACCGCGGAGTCGCCCGGCCGGTCGGGCCGCCACGTGCCGACGCCCCGGGGCGACGACTCGTAGCTGCGAACCGGCTTGAGCGGAACGAGCGGGACGTACTCGGGAGCGGCCACGGCGCACACGCTAGTGGGGTGGCCCGCGCGTGACGTTGCGGGCCACCCCACTAGGCCGCCCCCGTCACGGGGGGAAGACGTCGTCGGCGCCGTGGATCAACCCGTACACCAGCGAGTCGACCAGCGCCTGCCACGACGCCTCGATCACGTTCTCGCTGACGCCCACGGTCGACCAGGCCCGGTCGCCGTCGGTGGAGTCGATCAGGACCCGCACCACCGCGCCGGTGGCGGCCGCCCCCTCCAGGACCCGCACCCGGTAGTCGGTGAGGTGGATGCGCGCCAGCTGCGGGTAGCGCTGCGTGAGCACCGACCGCAGCGCGGCGTCGAGGGCGTTCACCGGGCCGTTGCCCTCCCCCACGGCCACCAGCCGCTCGTCGCCGGCCCACACCTTCACGGTGGCCTCGGTGTCGATCATCGACTCGCCGTCGGGGATGGGCTCCCCGGCACGGGTGGGGTTGCGGTGGTAGGTGGTGACCCGGTACCCCTCCAGCCGGAAGTACGGCTGCGTCCAGCCCGCGGCCTCCCGCATCAGCAGCTCCAGCGAGGCGTCGGCCGCCTCGAACTGGTAGCCGTCGGCCTCCAGGTGCTTCAGCCGCTCGGACAGATCGGCGGCCGCCCGGTCGTCGAGGTCGACGCCGAACTCCTGCGCCTTGAGCGACATGCCGGCCCGGCCGCCGAGGTCGGACACCAGCACCCGCGTGTGGTTGCCGACCACGGTGGGGTCGATGTGCTCGTAGCTGGCCCCACCCACCCGGCCGAGCGCCGAGGTGTGCAGACCGCCCTTGTGGGCGAAGGCCGAGGCCCCGACGTAGGGGTCGGCGGCGTGGGGCGGCAGGTTGACCAGCTCGGCCACGTGGCGGCTGACGGCGGTCATCCGCTCGATCCGGCCCTCGGGCAGGCAGCGGACCCCCATCTTGAGCTGGAGGTCGGGCACCACCGTCATCAGGTTGGCGTTGCCGGTGCGCTCGCCGTAGCCGTTGACCGTGCCCTGCACGTGGCTGGCGCCGGCCACGACGGCCACGACCGAGTTGGCCACCGCGCAGCCGGTGTCGTTCTGGGTGTGGATGCCGACCTGCTGGTCCGGCCCGAAGTAGGCCACGACCTCACCCACGATGCGCTGCACCTCGTGCGGCAGCGAGCCGCCGTTGGTGTCGCACAGCACCAGGACCTCGGCGCCCTCGGTGGCGGCCGCCTCCAGGACCCGCAGCGCGAACTCCGGGTTGGCCTTGTAGCCGTCGAAGAAGTGCTCGGCGTCGAAGAACACGCGCTGGCCCTCGGCCCGCAGGTACCGGACCGAGTCGCCCACCATGGCCGCGCCCTCGTCGAGGGTGGTGCGCAGCGCCTCGGTCACGTGGAAGTCCCAGCTCTTGCCGACGATGCACGACGTGGTCACCCCGCTGCCCACCAGCGCGGCGAGCGTGGGGTCGACGTCGGCCCGGCCCAGCGGCTTGCGGGTCGAGCCGAAGGCCACCAGCGTGGCCGTCTCCAGGTGCAGGTCGGTGGCGGCCCGCCGGAAGAACTCGGCGTCGCGGGGGTTGGCCTGCGGGTAGCCGCCCTCGATCCAGCGGACGCCCAGCCAGTCGAGCTGCTCCGCGACCCGCAGCTTGTCCTCGACGGTCAGGGAGATGCCCTCGAACTGGGCCCCGTCCCGCAGGGTGGTGTCGAAGACGTCGACGGCCGCGGGGACGCCGTCGGGTGCGCCGTCACCCGACATGCTCGACCCAGTCCTTGTACTGGTCGACCTGCCCGCGCACGACCCGCCCGTACTCCTCGCCGATGGCCAGCGTCATCGGCCCCGGGCACGGGATCGGCCGGTCGTCCACCGAGGTCACCGACGACACCTCGGCCGCGGTGCCGCACACGAACATCTCCTCGGCCACGTACAGGTCGCTGCGGGACAGGTCGCCCAGCGCCACCTCGAAGCCCAGGTCGCGGGCGATGGACATGACCGTGTCCTGGGTGATGCCCTCGAGGGCGCCCGCGGACAGGGGCGGGCTGAGCAGCTTGCCGTGGCGGGCCACGAAGATGTTCTCGCCGGTGCACTCGGCCACGAACCCCGCCCGGTTCAGCAGGATGGCCTCGTCGTAGCCGGCCTTGAGCGCCTCGACCTTGGCCAGCGAGCTGTTGACGTAGTTGCCCGTCGTCTTGGCGGCCGGCGGCATGATGTTGTGGTCGTGGCGGGCCCACGACGAGATCTTCATGCGCACGCCCTTGGTCAGGGCGTCGTCGCCGAGGTAGGCGCCCCACGGCCAGCAGGCGACGGCCACGTCCACCTCGCACGGCAGGGTGTTGAGGCCCATCTCGCCGTAGCCGTAGTAGGCGATGGGGCGGACGTAGCAGGACGGCAGCCCGGTCGACCGCACGGTCTCCTTCACCGCCTGGACCATCTCGTCGACCGTGTAGGGCAGGTCCATCATCAGGATCTGCGCCGACTGCTGGAAGCGCCGCATGTGGTCGGTGAGCCGGAACACGGCGGGCCCGTCGTCGGTCTCGTAGGCGCGGATGCCCTCGAAGACCCCCATCCCGTAGTGGAGCGAGTGGGTGAGGATGTGGATGGTGGCCTCGTCCCAGGGGATCAGCTCGCCGTTGAACCAGATCTTCTCGGTGGGCGTGATGGGCATGGCAGTGGAGTCCCCTCGTGATCAGACCCGAGCGGCGAGGGCATCGCCGATCTCGGGGGTGGAGCCCGCCTGGGCCGACGGGTCGGCACAGGCCTTGCGGATGCGGGCGGCGGCATCGGCCTCGCCCAGGAAGTCGAGCATCATGGCCGCCGACAGCACGGCCGCCGTCGGGTTGGCCCGGGCCTGGCCGGCGATGTCCGGCGCCGAGCCGTGCACCGGCTCGAACATCGAGGGCCCGGTGCGGGCCGGGTTGAGGTTGCCGGAGGCGGCGAAGCCGATGCCGCCGGACACGGCCCCGCCCAGGTCGGTGAGGATGTCCCCGAACAGGTTGTCGGTGACGACCACGTCGTAGCGCTGCGGGTCGGACACGAAGTAGATGCAGGCCGCGTCGACGTGGTTGTAGGCGGTGCCCACGTCCGGGTGCTCGGCCGCCACCTCGTCGAAGCTGCGCTGCCACAGGTCGCCGGCGAAGGTCAGCACGTTGGACTTGTGGACCAGGGTGAGGTGCTTGCGGCTGCGCGACTCGGCCAGGTCGAAGGCGTAGCGCACGCAGCGCTCGACGCCCATACGGGTGTTGACCGAGCCCTGGGTGGCCACCTCGTGGGGCGTGCCCCGGCGCAGCACGCCGCCCTCGCCCACGTAGGGGCCCTCGGTGTTCTCGCGGATCACCACCATGTCGATGCCCCGCTCGGTGTCGAGGAAGGGCCGCTGGTTGATGTAGAGGTCGAGGTCGAAGCGCATCTTGAGCAGCAGGCCCCGCTCGATGACCCCGGGCGGCACCTCGGGCGTGCCCACCGCGCCCAGCAGCAGGGCGTCGAGGCCCCGCCACTCGTCCAGCACGCTGTCGGGAAGGATCGTGCCGTCCCGCAGGTACCGGGCGCCGCCCAGGTCGTAGTCGACGGTGTCGAGCTCGACGCCGGTGGCGGCCACCACCTTCAGCGCCTCGGCGACGACCTCCGGGCCGATGCCGTCGCCGCCGATCACTCCGATC
>DASSUD010000219.1:0-7065 GCA_035707385.1 Acidimicrobiales bacterium | reverse complement strand
CAAGGACCAGGTCACCAAGGAGTTGCGGGAGATGCTCCTCGTCGTCGTCCTGGCCTTCATCGGGTTGCTGCAGGTGGTCGACGTCGGCTGGACCTGGGTCGGGTTCCTCGTCCTGGCCACCGCCATCGTGGTCGGGATCGTCGGCATGCGCCTCCGCAGCCGGCTCCGGGAGATCTAGTGGGTGGCCCCGCTAGCCGGTCCGTTCCAGGCGGACCAGGCGGTGGTCGGGCGTGAAGAGCCGCCGGGTCAGCCCCAGCCCGACGACGACGACGTTGGTGGCCACGCACCCGAGGATCAGGTACATGATCGCCGCCTGCACCAGCACGGCGTCGACCGGGTCCGCCCCGGCCAGGATGAGCCCCGTCATGGCGCCGGGCAGGAAGACCAGGCCCACCGCCTTGGTGCTCTCGATCTGGGAGGTCAGGGCGGTGCGCAGCGCCGAGCGCACGAACGGCCGGGACGCCTCCGGCCACGGCTGGCCCAGCGCCAGCCGGGCCTCCACCTCCGGGCGGCGGTCGGCCAGCTCGCCCAGGATGCGGCGCGAGGCCACGACGAGGCTGCCGATCGAGTTGCCGATCATCATCCCCGCGATGGGCACCACCGCCCGCCCCACCACGGGGTAGACGCCGAGGCCGAACACCACGAACAGGCTGAGCGCGGCCGAGGCCGACGTGGCGACCAGCGTCAGCAGGGCGATGCCCGGCACCTCCGGCGCCCGGCGCCGGGCCGTCAGCGCCGACACCAGCAGCATCATCACCACCCACGCCCAGGCCCAGGCCACCGGCGTGTCGTCGTCGACGATGAACACCAGCACCCAGCCCACGGCCAGCAGCTGGACCAGCGCCCGGCCGGTGGCCCACAGCATGTCCCTCTCCAGGCGCAGCCCCTGCCACAGCGACAGGCCGATCGCGACGCCCACCAGGACGAGCGACAGGGCCAGCCCGCCCCAGCCGATGGCGGCGTCATCCATCGGCGCGCTCCCCCGCCAGGAACCGCTCTCGGGCCTGCTCGCCGGCCAGCCGCCCGCCCACCAGGACCACGGTCCGGTCGGCGAGCCGGCGGCACTGGTCGAGGTCGTGGGTGACCCACACCAGCGGCCGCCCGCCGTCGGCCAGGCTCTGGGCGGTGCGCTCCAGGCGGTGGCGGGCGTCGGGATCGAGGGCCGCGGTCGGCTCGTCCATGAGCAGCGCGTCCGGCCGGGTCACCAGCGTGCGGGCCAGGCACATGCGCTGCGCCTCGCCCCCCGACAGCTCGTCGGCCGACCGGTCCAGGAACCCGGCGTCGAGCCCGGCGTCCCGCAGCGCCGCCACGTAGTCGTCCTCGCCGCCGGAAGGACCGGGATCGGCCACCGCCAGGTTGTCCCGCACCGTGCCGGGAAAGGGCGCGGGGCGCTGGAACACCATGCCCACCCGGCGGCGCAGCTCCAGCGGGTCCAGGTCGTCGAGGGGCCGGCCGCGGTAGCGGACGGTGCCGGCGGTGGGCACCTCCAGGCGGTTGAGGAGGCGCAGCAGCATCGACTTGCCCGCGCCCGAGGGGCCCACCACCACGGTGATGCCGTCGTCGGGCACGGTCAGGTCGATCCCGTCGAGGACCGTGGCGTCGCCGAGGGCCAGCGACACGCCGTCGAGCTCGAACAGCGGCGCACCCCGCTCGCCCGCCGGCGCCACGTCAGCGCGGCGAGGGCTCGGCCCGGCCGGCCTTGGCGCCGTTGCCCGCGACCGGGGGGACGGCCGACCGTGCGACGGGCCCGGGACCGGCGGGCGGGGCGTCGCCCAGGGCGGTGCGCACCCGCTCACCGGTGCGCGAGAACTTGAGGATGCAGTAGACGGCCCGCACGCCGTCGCGCCAGCCGATCTTCTTGCCCTCGGCGTAGGTGCGGCCGTTGTAGCTGATGCCCAGCTCGTACACCCGCCAGTCGCCCCGGGCCACCTTGGCGGTGACCTCGGGCTCGAAGCCGAACCGGTCCTCCTCCACCACCACCGACTGGATGACCTCCCGGCGGAAGACCTTGTAGCAGGTCTCCATGTCGGTGAGGTTCAGGTTGGTGAACATGTTGGACAGCGTGGTCAGGAACCGGTTGCCCACCGAGTGCCAGTAGTAGAGGACGCGGTGCGGCTGGCTGGAGATGAACCGGGAGCCGTAGACGACGTCGGCCAACCCGTCCTCCAGGGGCTTGACCAGGAGGCCGTACTCGGCGGGGTCGTACTCGAGGTCCGCGTCCTGGACGATCACGTAGTCGGCCGTGGCCTCGGCGAAGCCCCGCCGCAGCGCCGCGCCCTTGCCCTGGTTCCAGGGCTGGAGGTGGATCCGGACCCGAGGGTCCTCGTCGAGGGCGCCGAGGACGTCGCGGGTGCCGTCGGTCGAGCCGTCGTCGACGACGATGACCTCGGCGGTCCACGGCGACGCCAGCACCTGGTCGACCACGGTGGCGATCGTGGCCCGCTCGTTGAAGCAGGGGATCACGACCGACAGGCAGGGACGGGGTTCAGCCACGCCGGGCGATCGTAGTGGTTGGGCGGGCGCGCTCGACCGGTTGACATAGTCGTGTGGCGGCGCCCTTACTGGCGGTAACACCGCTCGCCGCAGCAGGGGGATCAACGATGACGGACGTCCTGGCGCGCCCGGAGGACTTCGACGCGCGGCCCGATCCCCCGCCCCCGGCCCGCCTTGGGGATCGCGGCGTGGGCACGGCCGTCGTGGCACTGGCGGCACTCACGGGGGCGGCCGGCCTCGTCCACCTGGTCATGGCTCCGTCGCACCTCGGCGAGTCCGCCGTGGAGGGGGCCGGCTTCCTGGTGGCGGCGTGGCTCCAGATCGGCCTGGCCGTGGCCCTCGCCCGCCGGCCCGTCCCCGGCCGGGCGCTGCTGGCCACGGCGGCCGTGGTCGACGCGGCACTGATCGGCCTGTGGGTGGTGAGCCGCACCGCCGGCCTGCCGCTCGTCGGCGAGCACGCGGGCCACGCGGCCTCCGTCACCGTCGTGGACGGCGCCACGGTGGCGTTCGAGGCCACGGCGGTGGTCCTGGCCCTGGCGCTGCTGCGCCGGCCGGCCCTGTCCGCCCGCACCGGCGGCGCCGCGACCCTGGCCGTCCCGCTGGTGGTGATGGCGCTGACCACCGCCGTCGTGGCGTCCCCGTCGGCCCGCGACCATGCCGCCGGTTCCCACGGCGAGCACGCGGGCCGGCACGCCCACGGCGACGCGGCCGCCACCGGGGACGACCGGGGCTGGTCACTGCTGAGCAACGGGCACGAGCACGGCGGTGGCGACCTGGTCGAGCTGGACCCCGCCACCCGGGCCCGGCTGGACGGCGAGCTGGCGGTCACCGGGGAGCTGACGGCCCGGTACCCGACGGTGGCCGACGCCGAGGCCGCCGGCTACCGGCGGGTCGGGCCGTTCACGCCCGGGCTCGGCACCCACTACCTGAACACCGACACCCTGCGCATGGTCGGCGGCACCGTCGACCGCGAGGAGCTGCTCACCCCCGTCCTCATCTACGACGGCTACGCGCCCGACTCCCCTCTGGCCGGGTTCATGTACCTCTCGGCCGGGTCCCGGACGGCGCCCGAGGGGTTCGCCGGCCCCAACGACCACTGGCACTACCACGAGAACGTGTGCCTGATCACCCGGGCCGACGGCGGCCTCGACACGCCGTTCGGGGCCGACGAGACCGAGGTCACCGAAGCCATGTGCACCGACCTCGGGGGAGAGTGGGTGCCGGTGGTGCAGAACATGCTCCACGTGTGGACGGTGCCCGGCTACGAGCACCCCGACAACGTCTTCGGCGAGCTCAACCCCCTCCTCACCTGCCCGGACGGCACCTACCACCGGCTGGCGTGGAAGGACTCCGGCTCCCGGGAGACCCTCTGCCTGGACCCCTGAGGCGAGTGGCGCCGCCGGTGCTTTGGGTCCCGACGGACGGTGGTCCGTAGCATCGGCGGCGTGACCGATCGGCCGAACCTCGACGACTGGCGGAAGCTGGCGGCCCAGGATCTCAAGGGCGCCGACCCCGACGCCCTGGTCTGGCACACACCGGAGGGCATCGACGTCAGGCCCCTCTACACGGCCGCCGACCTGCAGGGCGTCGACGGGCTCGACTCGCTGCCCGGCTTCGCGCCCTTCACCCGGGGCGTGCGGGCCACCATGTACGCCAACCGGCCGTGGACGATCCGGCAGTACGCCGGGTTCTCGACGGCCGAGGAGTCCAACGCCTTCTACCGGCGCAACCTCGCCGCCGGGCAGATGGGCCTGTCGGTGGCCTTCGACCTGGCCACCCACCGGGGCTACGACTCCGACCACCCGCGGGTGGAGGGCGACGTCGGCAAGGCCGGCGTGGCCATCGACTCGGTCGAGGACATGAAGATCCTCTTCGACCGGATCCCCCTGGAGAAGATGTCGGTCTCCATGACCATGAACGGGGCGGTGCTGCCCACCCTGGCCGCCTTCGTGGTGGCGGGCGAGGAGCAGGGGGTCGACCAGGCCCAGCTCAGCGGCACCATCCAGAACGACATCCTCAAGGAGTTCATGGTCCGCAACACCTACATCTACCCGCCCGAGCCGAGCATGCGGATCGTGGCCGACATCATCGAGCACACGGCCGAGCACATGCCGCGTTTCAACTCGATCTCGATCTCCGGCTACCACATGCAGGAGGCGGGGGCGACGGCGGTCCAGGAGCTGGCCTTCACCATCGCCGACGGGCAGGAGTACGTGCGCTACGCCCTCGGCCGCGGCCTCGACATCGACCGCTTCGCCGGGCGGCTGTCGTTCTTCTTCGCCATCGGCATGAACTTCTTCATGGAGGTGGCCAAGCTGCGCGCCGCGCGCCTGCTGTGGCACCGGGTCGTGTCGACGTACGAGCCCAAGGACCCCCGCTCGGCCATGCTACGCACCCACTGCCAGACCAGCGGCGTGTCGCTCACCGAGCAGGACCCCTACAACAACGTGGTGCGGACCGCCGTGGAGGCCATGGCCGCGGTGCTGGGCGGCACCCAGAGCCTGCACACCAACAGCTTCGACGAGGCGCTGGGGCTGCCCACCGACTTCTCGGCCCGCATCGCCCGCAACACCCAGCTGATCCTGGCCGAGGAGACCGGCATCCCCCGGGTGGTCGACCCGCTGGCCGGCAGCTACTACGTCGAGGCGCTCACCCAGGCGCTGGCCGACGCGGCGTGGGAGCTGATCGAGGAGGTCGAGGAGCTGGGCGGCATGACCAAGGCCGTGGCGTCGGGGATGCCCAAGCTGCGCATCGAGGAGTCCGCTGCCCGCCGCCAGGCCGCGGTCGACCGGGGCGACGAGGTCATCGTGGGCGTCAACAAGTACCAGCCCGCCGACCCCGACCACGTCGACGTGCTGTCGATCGACAACTCGGACGTGCGCCGCCAGCAGATCGCCCGGCTGGAGCAGGTGCGGGCCACCCGGGACGCGGCGGCCTGCGAGGACGCGCTGCGGCGGCTGACCGAGGGCGCGGCGGGGGACGGCAACCTGCTGGCCCTGTGCATCGACGCCGCCCGGGTCCGGGCCACGGTGGGCGAGATGAGCGACGCAATGGAGCAGGTGTTCGGGCGGCACAAGGCGGAGATCCGCTCGATCCAGGGCGTGTACGGCTCGGCCTACGCGGGCGACGACGCCTTCGCCGCCGTCCAGGCCGACGTGGAGGCGTTCGCCGCCGACGAGGGCCGCCGGCCCCGGATGCTGGTGGTCAAGATGGGCCAGGACGGCCACGACCGGGGCGCCAAGGTCATCGCCACCGCGTTCGCCGACCTCGGCTTCGACGTGGACGTCGGCCCGCTGTTCCAGACCCCGGCCGAGGCCGCCCGCGACGCGATCGACAACGACGTCCACGTGGTCGGCGTGTCGAGCCAGGCCGCGGGGCACCAGACCCTCGTCCCCCAGCTTCTCGACGAGCTGCGGGCGGCGGGCGCGGAGGACGTGGTGGTCGTGTGCGGCGGCGTGATCCCGCCCCAGGACCACGACGCCCTCTACGCCGCCGGCGTGGCCGCCATCTTCGGCCCCGGCACCAACATCCCGGCGGCGGCCCGCCGGGTCCTCGAACTGCTCCGCGCCGGCCGCCCCGCGGCGTAGCCCCCGGCCGCCGCTCTCAGGCGGCGAGGACGCCCTTCCCGAGCATCTGCCGCGGCGTGTCGCCGGTGTTGGGCGACACCGAGTGGAAGACGTGGATGTGGGTGATCACGACGTCGCCCGGTGCTCCGGTGAGCTCGACCACGTCGATCGGCACGCCCTCGACCTCGTACCGCTCGCCGACCATCGACCGGCCGAGGTCGGTCCGGGTGGCGCCCGTCAGCAGGTCGCCGAGCGGCGGGTGCCGGCGCAGGAAGGGGTGCCAGTTGGCCTTCCCCGCCCCCGGCGGCTGCTCGAACCGGGACCGGTACCGGTCGACGAGCCGGTGCGACCCCGGCAGCAGCATGGTGCCGCCGCCGCCGGGCGCGACGTCGTCGAAGAACGCGAACAGCTTCACCGCGAACACCGGCCACGTCGGCCCCTCGAACCCCGCGTCCATGTGCCAGCCGTCGGGCAGCGACCACGGGCCGGCCTCCGGCAGGTTGACCAGGACCTGGGCCCCGGGCTTCGGCGGCTGCCAGCCCCCGGCGCCGAAGACGGCGTCCAGCGCGGCCGTGACGGCCGGGTTGCCGACCAGCACGTCGAACACGCGGTTCCGCTTCAGCCCCTTCCAGCTGAGCGGGAGCCGGCCCCCGGGCAGCGGCGACCGGTCCCCGGGCCCGATCCCCACCCTGCGCTCGGCGTAGCGCCAGACGACGTCGCGGATGCGGGCCGCGGCGTCACGGCCGAAGGCCCCGTCGAGCCGGACCACGCCACGATCGGCGAACGCGGACCGCACGTCCTCGGCATCCATGGGCCGAGTCTTCTCCGACCCCGGTCGGGGGCGCATCGGAATATCGGCGCCGGCCTGGCTGTCAGAGGGCGGTCGTAGACTGCGGCCGATGGCCAAGGCCAAGGTTTCGCAGCTCACCTACGCAGATCTCGAAGCGCTGCCGGACGATCACAACCGCTACGAGTTGATCGACGGAGAGCTGCTCGTGTCCGCCTC
>DASSUD010000218.1:0-3233 GCA_035707385.1 Acidimicrobiales bacterium | reverse complement strand
GTGGTCCCGGTCAACGCGGCCTACACCGCCCGCGAGCTGGCGGTGATCGCCGGCGACGCCCGACCCCGGGCCGCGGTCCTCGGGGACGCCGACCTGCGGGCCGCCGCGGCCGCCAGCCTCGACCTCGACCCGCCGCCGGTGGTGACGGGCACGGACGTGGACCTCCCGGCGGGACCGCCGCCCGCCCTCGATGCCCTGGGCCCGGGCGACCCCGCGCTGCTGCCCTACACGTCGGGCACCACCGGCACGCCCAAGGGCGCGCTGCTGTCGCACGGCAACCTCCTGGCCAGCGCCGAGGCCCTGCGCCTGGCCTGGCGCTGGGACGAGGACGACTGCCTGATCCTGTGCCTCCCCCTGTTCCACATGCATGGCCTCGGCGTCGGGCTGCACGGGACGCTGCTGGCGGGCGCGCGGGCCGTCCTCCAGCCCCGGTTCGACGTCGGCGAGGTGCTGGCGGCGGCCGCGGACGCCGACCTGGGGGCCACCCTGTTCTTCGGGGTGCCCACCATGTACGCCCGGCTGGCGGCCGCCGCCGACCTCGACCCGCTGCGGCGGTTGCGCCTGTGCGTGTCCGGGTCGGCCCCGCTGGCCGCCGACCTGCACGCCCGCATCGCGGCGAGAACGGGCCAGGCCGTGCTGGAGCGCTACGGGATGACCGAGACGGCGATGCTGGCCTCCAACCCGGTGGACGGCGAGCGGCGACCGGGGACCGTGGGCCTCCCGCTGCCGGGCGTCGAGGTCCGGCTGGACCCGGTGGGCGGCGAGATCCTGGTGCGGGGGCCCAACGTGTTCGCCGGCTACTGGCAGCGCCCCGAAGCCACCGCCGCCGCCTTCACCGGCGACGGCTGGTTCCGCACCGGCGACGTCGGCGCCTGGGACGAGGCCGGCTACCTGGCCATCGTGGGCCGGGCCAAGGAGCTCATCATCACCGGCGGCTACAACGTCTACCCGCGGGAGATCGAGGACGTGTTGCGATCGCATCCCGCGGTGGTGGACGCGGCGGTCGTGGGCACCCCGTCCGCCGAGTGGGGCGAGGTCGTCACGGCCTACGTCGAGCCGGGGCCGGGCTTCGACGCCGAGGCGGTGCTGGCCTGGGCGGCGGACCGGCTGGCGCCCTACAAGCGGCCACGTCTGGTCCATGCCGTGGGGGCCCTGCCCCGCAACGCCATGGGGAAGGTGGTCCGCAACCGTCTCGTGCCGCCCTGAGTCGGGAAGACTGTGCGCATGGAGGCACACAGCGACCGGCCGCCCCCGGCCCTCGTGGAGGCGCTCGACCGGCTCGAGAGTGCCGAGGGGCTGGACCGGCCCGCCCGGGCCCTGGCCGGCGTGGGCGAGCGGGTCGTGCCGCCGGGCCGGGTGCGGGACGTCCTGACCGGCGGGTGGTTGGGGCACGCGCTGCACCCGCTGATGACCGACATCCCGATCGGGTTCTGGACGAGCGCCTCGTTCCTCGACGTGGCGGGCGGGCGGTCGTCCCGGCGGATGGCCACCGCGCTGCTGGCGGCCGGCAACCTGGCCGCGGTCCCCACGGTCGCCACCGGGCTGGCCGAGTGGCTGGAGGCCGATCCGGTGGCCCGCCGGGTCGGTGTCGTCCACGCCGGTGCCAACGCCGCCGGCCTGGCGCTCTACACGGCGTCGCTGGCGGTCCGGTTGCGGGGCCGGCACGGCTGGGGCACGCTGCTGGCGCTGGGTGGCATGGGTGCGGCCACTGTCGGTGGTTACCTGGGTGGGCACCTCGCGTTCGGCCTGAAGGTGGGAACACGTCGCCCCGACGTCGCCCCAGTGCGTTGACAGCGCTGCTGCCAGGGCGTTGGATTCCGGGATGACGCGCGCCGACACGGATGCCGAGGCAGTTCCGGGCGAGCCCGCGTCGTCGGCACCCCACGTGGTCGACCTGCGCGACCCGGCCGCCACGGACCCGGCCGTGACCGGCGGCAAGGCCGCGGCCCTGGCCCGGGCCCAGGCGGCGGGGCTGCGGACGCTGGGCGGCATCGTGCTGACCACGACCTTCTGCGACGAGATCGACCGCGGCGGGGCGATCGACGGTCACCCGGCGGTGGCCGAGGCCTTCCGGCGGGCGGGCGGCGACCGCCGCGGGATCGTGGCCCGTAGCTCGTCGGTGGTCGAGGACACCGCCGAGTCGTCGATGGCGGGGCAGTTCACGTCGGTCATCGGCATCCACGGCCTCCAGGCCTTCACCGACGCCGTGCGGGCCGTGCTCGACTCCCGGGTGGCCGCCGGGGCCGAGGGGGATCCCATCGCGGTGCTGGTCCAGCCGCTGCTCGACCCCGACGTCGGCGGGATCATGTTCGGCGTCGACCCGGTGTCCGGCCGGTCGGACCGCCGGGTGGTCAGCGCGGTGCAGGGCGCGCCGGAGCCGCTGGTGAGCGGCGAGGTCGAGGGCTCCCGGTACGTGCTCGACACCGCCGGCGACGCGCTGGAGTTCGCGGCCAACGACGGGCCCAAGCTGTCCCGGGCCCGGCTGCGGACCCTGGCCCGGCTGTCGACGGCGGTGGCGTCCACCTTCGGCGGGCCGCAGGACGTGGAGTGGGCCATCGGGCGGGACGAGACCCTGTGGCTGCTGCAGTCGCGGCCGGTGACGTCCGAGGTCAGGGGTGTGCCCCGGGGGCCGATCTACGGGCCGGGCCCGGTGGCCGAGACGTTCCCGGAGCCGCTCACGGAGCTGGAGCGGGACCTGTGGGTCCCGCCGCTGCGGGAGGCGGTGCAGGAGGCGGTGCGGCTGGCCGGGTCCGCGTCCCAGAAGGAGCTGGCGGCCAGCGAGGTGGTGGTGGCCATCGACGGCCACGTGGCCATCGACCTGCGGCTGGCCGGCGAGATATCGCCGCCCCGCAGCATCGGGCACAAGCTCAACCCCGTCCCGGCTCTCGGCCGGCTGCGGGGGGCGTGGCGCGTCGGGCGGCTGCGGGCCGCGCTGCCGAGGCTGTCGGAGGACCTGCTCGACCGGGTCGACGCCGACCTGGAGGCGGTGCCGGCGCTGCACGAGCTGACCAGCCGGCAGCTCATCGCCCTGCTGCACCGGGGCCGGACGATCCTGCGGGCCCTGCACGCCCACGAGATCCTCATGGGCATGTTGACGGACACCGGCGGCAACCGGATGACGGGCGCGTCGGTGGCGCTGCGGGTCCTGGTCGAGGCCCGGGAGGACGGCCTGTCCGACGAGGAGATCCTCAACCGCAGCCCGATCGTGCTGGCGCTGGTGGCGCCCAAGGTGG
>DASSUD010000217.1:0-6502 GCA_035707385.1 Acidimicrobiales bacterium | reverse complement strand
GCTGGTGGCGGCCATGAACCCGTGCCCGTGCGGCGAGGGCGGGGCGCCCGGAGCCTGCCGGTGCTCGCCGGCCGCCCGGGCCCGCTACGCCCGCCGCCTGTCGGGGCCGCTGGTCGACCGGTTCGACCTGCGGGTCGAGGTCGGCCGCCCGGAGGTGACCGAGCTGCTGTCGGCCGAGGGGGCCGAGCCCACCCACGTCGTGGCAGGCCGGGTCGGCGAGGCCCGCGCCCGGGCGACCCGCCGGGGCGTGGCGGCCAACGCCCAGATCCCGTCGTGGCGCCTCGACGACGAGGCCCCGCTCGACCGCGCCGCCCGCCGGCTGGTGGAGCGCACCCTGCGCTCGGGCCGCCTGACGGGCCGCGGCCTGGGCGGCGTCCGCCGCGTGGCCCGCACGGTGGCCGACCTGGTCGGCCACGACGGCCCCCTCACCGTTCCCCACGTCAGCACGGCCCTGGCCCTGCGAGCCGAGCCGACCTTCCTGGACGGGCGGGCCGCATGACCACCACGACTCCCGTCCCGGCCCTGCCCACGCCGGGCACGAGCTCCGAACTCGAGCCCGGCCTCCCCGCCGGCGCCGGCGCAGACACCGGCCGGGGTGCGGACCGGCGGCGCTCGTTGCCGGCCGATGCCGGCGGCGCGGTCGCCGATGACGACCTGCCGCCGGAGGCGTACGGGGCGGTGCTCGCCGGGCTGCCCGGCATGGGGCCGTCACGGCTGGCGGCCGTCCTAGCCTGCCGCCCGCCCCGCGAGGCGTGGGCGCACGTGGTGTCCGGGCGGCACTGGGTCGACGACGAGGTCGTGCGGGCGCTCGGCGGGCGCGGGCCCGCCCTCCTCGCACGCTGGCGCGAGGTCGCCCGTGACGTCGACCCCGGGGCCGCCTGGCGGTCGCTCGCCGCCTCCGACGTCGAGGTCGTGCTGCGGGGCTCGCCCGGCTACCCCGAGGTCCTCGCCCACGACGTCGAGCCGCCCGCCGTGCTCTTCGTCCGGGGCGACCCGGGCGTGATCGCCGGGCCCCGGGTGGCGGTCGTCGGCACCCGGCAGTGCTCGTCCGTGGGGGCCGCCGTGGCGTTCGAGCTGGGTCGCGACCTGGCGGCCGCCGGGGTCGTGGTCGTGTCCGGCCTGGCCGCCGGCGTAGACGGGGCCGCCCACCGCGGCGTGCTGGCCGCCACCGGCGCCCCGCCGGTCGGGGTGGTCGGCAGCGGGCTCGACGTCGTCTACCCCCCGGGGCAGACCGCCCTGTGGCGGTCCGTGGGCCGGGCGGGCGTCCTGCTGTCGGAGGCGCCGCCCGGCGCCCGGCCGGAGCGGTGGCGCTTCCCGGCCCGCAACCGCATCATCGCCGCCTGCGCCGACCTCGTGGTGGTGGTGGAGTCGCACCGGCGGGGCGGGTCCCTCCACACCGTCGACGAGGCCGACCGCCGCGGTGTCGACGTCATGGCCGTCCCGGGTTCGGTGCGCAACCCGGCGGCGGCCGGCACCAACGACCTCCTGGCCGAGGGGCGGGCGCCCGTGTGCTCCGCCGACGACGTGCTCATGGCCCTGGGCCTGGGGGCGGGCGGCCGCGACCCGGCCGCCGACCGCAGACCGGCACCGGACCCCGCCGACCGGGCCGTCCTCGACGCCGCCGGCTGGCAACCCGTGACCCTCGACCAGCTCGTGCTGCGGACCGGGTCGGATCTGGCCACGCTGGCGCCGGCCCTCGACCGCCTGTGCGGCACCGGCTGGATGGCCCGCCAGGGTGGCTGGTACGAGCGGGTGGCCGGAGGCCCCGATGCCGTATGACACCCTCGCGCCCCCGGCCGTCGGTACCGTGAGCCGTGTGGGGTGGCACCCGGACGGCTTCGCGCAGTCGTTGACGGCCGTCAGCGACGCCACCGCCGAGGCCTACACCGGCGACCTGCGGGCGTTCGTGACCTGGGCCGGGCGGCTCGGGCTCGACGGTCCCGGCAGGGTCGACCGGCGCACGCTCCGCCGCTACCTCGCCTACCTCGCCACGCGGGGGACGGCCAAGCGCACCATCGCCCGGCGGGCGTCCTCGCTGCGCCGGTACTTTCGCTGGCTCCAGCGGACCGGCGTCATCACCGGCGATCCCACCGCCGGGCTCAGCGCCCCCAAGGGCGAGGCCCGGCTGCCGCGGGTGCTCCGGCCCGACGAGCTCCGCCACCTGATGATTGACGGCACCGGCCACGTCCCGGCCGCCCCCGCCGCCGCGCCGGTTGGTTTGCGGGACAGCGCCCTGCTCGAGTTGCTGTACGGCAGCGGGCTGCGCATCGCCGAGGCCACCGCCGTCGACGTCGACGAGCTCGACCTGGCCCGGGGCCGGCTGGTGGTGTGGGGCAAGGGCGGCAAGCAGCGCACGGTGCCGCTCAGCGAACCGGCACAGCACGCCCTCCGGCGCTGGCTGGCCGACGGCCGGCCGGCGCTGGTCACCGACCTCACGCCGGCGGCCGCCGTCTTCCTCAACATGCGGGGCCGGCGGCTCACGCCCCGCGACGCCCGGCGCATCGTGGACCGGCGGGCGGCCTCGCCCACCCACCCCCACGCCCTGCGGCACACCTTCGCCACGCACCTGCTCGACGGGGGCGCTGACCTGCGTGTCGTCCAGGAACTGCTCGGGCATTCAGACGTGGGTACGACGCAGCGTTACACTCACGTCTCGAAGGAACGGCTGAGGTCAGTATTCGACGCCACCCATCCGCGGGCATAGGGACGCGTACGTGACAGACGTCGAGGTCGAGATCGCACGACTCTGGGACGCGCACAAGCGCGCGGGCCAGCAGTCGGCCAGGGATCAACTGATCCTCCACTACGCACCGCTGGTGCACGTGGTGGCGGGGCGGATCGCCGCGAGCGTGCCGCGCTTCGTCGACCGCGCCGACCTCGTCGGCTACGGCGTGTTCGGGCTGATCGACGCGGTCGAGAAGTTCGAGCCCGACCGGGGCTTCCGGTTCGAGACCTACGCCATCGCCCGCATCAAGGGCAACATCCTCGACGAGCTGCGCTCCTACGACTGGGTGCCGCGGTCCGTTCGGGCCAAGGCCCGGGCCATCGACGCGGCGCTGCACACGCTCCACTGCGAGCTGCACCGGGCACCCACCGACGCCGAGCTGGCCCGGGTCCTCGACATGACCGACGACGAGTTGCACCGTGCGCTGGCCCAGGTGTCGCTCGTCAACCTGGTCAACTTCGACGCCGCCCTCAGTGCTGCGGTCGACGGCGAGGCGCCGCTGACGGTGGGCGACGTGCTCGTCGACGGGGCGCCGGCCCCCGGCCACCACGTCGAGTTGGCCGAGACCCGCCGGGCCCTGGCCGACGCCATCGAACGGCTGACGCCCCGCGAGCGCGAGGTCGTGAGCCTCTACTACTACGACGGCCTGACCCTGGCCGAGATCGGCGAGGTCCTCGGCGTGACCGAGAGCCGGGTCTGCCAGATCCACGGCAAGGCCGTCGCCCAGCTCAAGCGCCGGCTCGACGCCTCCGAGCGCACGCCGGTCTGACCTCCCGACCGGGCCCCGGCCCGGACCGGGTATCGCGGGTCCTCCCGCCCGCCTGACCTCCGGGTCACGGCGCCCTCCCGTCCTGCGGATCGCCGCGGGGATCGTGGCTCCCTGAGCCGCCTCCGGTAACCCGGGCCCGCCGTCGCGCGCCCCGGGCCCCTATCGCCCGGCCGCCTCCCGGCGGCCGGGCCGCACCGACCCGTCACCAGGGGGATCCCCATGCGCGCCCGCCCGTCGCCCACGCCCGCCCGTTTCCTCGACCGCCACCGTGCCCGCGGCGGCCCGCGGCTCCGACCCGTGCCCCGGCGCCGCCCCCGCGGCCGACGGGGGTGGCCGCGGGTCGCCGACCTGTGCCGGCCCCGCGGCAACGGCTGGTGGCCGTGGGGCGGGGGTCCGTGCCGGCTTCGGCGTCGCAGCGATCGGCGGCCGCCCGGGGTCGCCGGGGTGTGGCGCCGCGTGGCGTGGCTGGCCCTGGCGGCGGCCCACGCCGTCGTGGTCGTGCTCGTCGCCGCCCCGCCGGCGGCCGGTGCCACCTCGCCGGCCGCCGCTGCCGACCCGCCGGTCAGCTACCTCCCGCCGGTCGACGCCCCCGTGTCCGACCCCTACCGGCCGCCGTCGTCGCCCTACGGGCCCGGCAACCGGGGGATCGACTACGCCACCGCTCCCGGCACGGCAGTGCGGGCGGCCGGCCCGGGGACCGTGCTGTTCGCCGGCCCGGTGGGCGGCGCGCTCCACGTCACGATCGGCCACCCCGACGGTCTGCGCACCAGCTACTCGTTCCTGGCCGGCGTCGAGGTCGCCGCCGGCCGCGCCGTCCTCCAGGGCGACCGGCTGGGCACGACCGGCCACCGGCTCCACTTCGGCGTGCGGGCCGGCGACGACTACCTCGACCCCGCCACCCTGTTCGGTGGCGACGTCGTCGAGGTCCACCTGGTCCCCACCGAACCGGGACCGCAGGCGGAGGCCGCGGAGGCGGCGGCCCTGGCGGCCGTGGTCCGCGAGCTGGGCGGCCCGGGCTGGCTCGCCCGTGCGGCCGGCTGGCTCCGGGACCGCGGCGCCGCCCACCTGGCCGCCAGCCCCCTCGACGCCTACCGCCGGGGCGTCCACCTCGTGGACGACCTGTCCGGGCGCCTGCTAGCCCCGCCGCCGTGCTCGGACGGGCCGCCGCCGCCCGGCCCGGCCGCGGGGCAGCGGCGGGTGGCGCTCACCGTCGCCGGCCTGGGATCGACCTCGGAGGCGGCGGCGGTCGACGACCTCCGCAGCGCCGAGCTGGGCTACGACCCGGGCCGGGTCCTGCGCTTCAGCTACGCCGGCGGTCGCACGCCGCCCCCCGGCGGCGACTTCCCCGACCTGCCGGCCCGGCCCTACGGATCGGCCGACACCCAGGGCGACGTCACCGCGGCGGCCGGGCGGCTGGCCGACCTGGTGGAGGACATCCTGGCCGCGGACCCGTCGGCGACCGTCGACCTCTACGCCCACTCGCTGGGCGGTCTCGTGACCCGGCTCGCCCTGCTCCATCTGGCCGAGCGGGGAACCGACCTCGGGCGGCTCGGCGTGGTGGTCACGCTCGGGACCCCCCACCGCGGCGCAGACCTGGCCACGGCCGTGACGGCGGCCGGCACCGGCGTGACCTCCGATCTGGGCCTCGACCTGGCAGGTCGGGCGCTCGACCTCGGCCTCGACCGCGACGCGCCGGTGGTCCGCCAGCTGGCGGCCGGGTCCGACGTCGTCGACCGCCTGGCCACGGCCGGGCTGCCGCCGGGCGTGCGGCTGGTGTCGATCGCCGCCCGGGGCGACCTGGTGGCGGCGTCGCCCACCAGCCGGGTGGCGGGGGCGGCCAACGTCACGGTGCCGGTGTCCGGATGGCGCTCCCACGCCAGCCTCGTCGGCTCGGACGCGGCGACCGCCGAGATGTCCCGGGCGCTGGCGGGCGTCCCACCGGGCTGCGAGCCGGTCCTCGACGTGGTGGGCGACCTGCTCGCCGGCCACGCGGTCTCCTTCGTCGAGGGACACGTGCTCACGGCCGCGGTGCTGGCGCCCGGGTGACAGGCGCCGGCACCGCCGGTGTCGAGGTGCCGAGGTATCGACATGCAATGCGCAGTGGCCCGCCGGTAGGCTGTCCCGCCGGCCGGGCCCACGCGCCCGCGCCGCAGCACACCTCGATACCAGATCGCAGTCGGCCCACCCCACGGTCGCCCCAGGGCGCCGGGTCGACCACGCCAACCGATGGGAAGGAACCACACGTGGCTGTCGTCACCATGAAGCAGCTCCTCGAGGCCGGTGTCCACTTCGGGCACCAGACCCGCCGCTGGAACCCCAAGATGAAGCGGTTCATCTTCGGCGAGCGCAACGGCATCTACATCATCGATCTGCAGCAGACCCTCGCCCGGATCGAGACCGCCTACACCTTCGTCCGTGACGTCACCGCCCGCGGCGGCAACGTGCTGTTCATCGGCACCAAGAAGCAGGCGCAGGACCCGATCCAGCAGTACGCCGACAAGTGCAGCATGCCGTACATCAACGAGCGCTGGCTCGGCGGCATGCTGACCAACTTCCAGACCATGAGCAAGCGGGTCGGCAAGATGCTCGAGCTCGAGCGCCAGCGCGACTCCGGCGAGTTCGCGGCCATGCCCAAGAAGGAAGCGCTGCTGAAGTCCCGCGAGCTCGACAAGCTCGAGCGCTACCTGGGCGGCATCCGCGCCATGGACCGCCTGCCCCAGGCCGTGTTCGTGCTCGACACCAAGAAGGAGCACATCGCGGTCACCGAGGCCAACAAGCTCGGCATCCCCGTGGTGGCCGTGGTCGACACCAACTGCGACCCCGACGTCATCGACTACGTCATCCCCGGCAACGACGACGCCATCCGCTCCGGCACCCTGCTCTGCCGGGTCATCGCCGACGCCGTCATCGAGGGCAAGCACATCGCGTCGCTCAAGGTGCCCACCGCTCCCCGCTCGGTCGACGACGAGCAGCGCGTCGCCGCCGAGCAGGCCGAGGCCCGCCGCCAG
>DASSUD010000216.1:0-6980 GCA_035707385.1 Acidimicrobiales bacterium | reverse complement strand
ACGATCGGCGCCGAGATCCCGCTCCCGTTCGGCGGCACCAAGCACACCGGCAACGGCTTCCGGGAGGCGGGCACGCGGGGGATCGAGCAGTTCAGCCAGCCCAAGACCGTGTACGTCGACTACTCGGGGCGGCTCCAGAAGGCCCAGATCGACACCCACCCGCTGCGCCAGGAGGGATCGGCATGACCACGGTGACGGCCGGCGAGACCACCGCCGCCTGGCTGGCCCGCGACCACGAGGCTCTGGCCGGCGTCCTGCCCCGCTACTACGACGTCGTGGCCGAGCGGGGCGAGGGCTCGTGGCTCATCGACGTGGAGGGTCGGCGCTACCTCGACCTCGGGGCCGGCATCGCCGTCAACACCACCGGCCACGCCCACCCCGCGGTCGTGGAGGCCATCGCCACCCAGGCCGCCACCCTGCTGCACACCTCGGTGGTCGTCCACCACACCCGCAACATCGAGCTGGCCGAGCGGCTGGGCGGCCTGTGCCCGTTCCTCGACGAGCCGCAGGTGTTCTTCTGCAACTCGGGCGCCGAGGCGGTCGACGGGGCGCTCAAGCTGGCCCGCAGGATCACCGGCCGGCCCGGCGTCGTGGCCTTCCGCCGGGCGTTCCACGGCCGGACGCTGGCGGCCACCACGCTGACCACGGCCAAGGGCCGCTACCGGGAGGGGTACGAGCCCCTCCTGCCTGGCGTCTACCACGCCCCCTACTGCGCGCCCCACGAGCACGCCACGCCCGACGCCGCCGTCGAGGCGGCGCTGGCCGAGCTGGACATGATGCTGACCCTGCAGGCCCCGCCGGCCAACGTGGGGATGATGATCGTGGAGCCGGTGCTGGGGGAGGGTGGCTACGTGCCCCCGCCCCGGGCCTGGCTGGCCGGCCTGCGCGAGCGGTGCGACGAGCACGGGATCCTGCTGGTGTTCGACGAGGTGCAGTGCGGCGTCGGCCGCACCGGCCGGCCGTTCGCGGCCGAGGCCTACGGCGTCCGCCCGGACGTCGTGCTGTTCGCCAAGGGCATCGCCTCCGGCCTGCCGCTGGGCGGGATCATCGCCTCCCGGTCGCTGCTGGGGCAGTGGCCGACGGGCGCCCACGGGTCGACCTTCGGCGGCAACCCGGTGGCGTGCGCCGCCGCCCTGGCCACCCTCGACGTCCTCGACGCCACGGACGGCTATGCCCGGGCCGCCTCGCTGGGCGAGCGGGTGGTCGACCGCCTGCGGCGCGAGGTCGGCGGACACCCGGCGGTGCGGGACATCCGGGGCATCGGCCTCATGGTCGGTGTCGAGCTGGCCGACAAGGCGACGACGGACGCGGTGTGCGCCGCCTGCCTGGACGCCGGCGTGATCGTGCTGGCGTGCGGACCGGGGGAGAACGTGCTCCGCCTGGTCCCCCCGCTGACCATCAGCGACGCCGACATGGACCTCGGCCTCGACGTGCTGTGCGGGGCGATCTCCGGAGCTTGAGCACGCCCCGGCCGCCGCGCGGCGAGCGGGCGCCGTAGGGGCGATACTCGCTGTGTGGTGGATGCGCTCGACCGAGGCCGGTACGCGTACGCGACCGCGGCGTGGCGTGCCGCCTACACCGCCCTGACCGCCGCCGCAGGCGAGGCACCCCTGGCCGCCGAGGACCTCGAACGGCTGGCGCTCGCCGCGCATCTGGTGGGCGAGGACGAACACAGCCTGGACGCGTGGTCGCAGGCGCATCGCCGGTGGCTCGACGGCGGCGCTGCCGCCCGGGCGGCCCGCTGCGCCTTCTGGCTGGGGCTCGTGCTGGTGCTGAGGGGCGACGAGGCCCGCGGTGCCGGCTGGCTCGCCCGAGCGCAGCGCGTCGTCGACGACCTCGACCACGACTGCGCCGAGCAGGGACTCCTGCGGATACCGGAGGGGCTCACGCTGCTCGAGCGCGGGGAGACCGACGCCGCGCTCGCGGCCTTCGGCGAGGCGGTGCGGGTCGGTGAGAGCTTCGGGGACCCCGACGTCGTCACGTTCGGTCGGCTCGGCCACGGCCAGGCTCTGATCGCCTCGGGTCGCACGGCAGACGGGGTGATGTTGCTCGACGAGGCCATGGTGGCCGTGACCGCGGGCGAGGTGTCGCCGGTCGTCACCGGGATCGTGTACTGCGCCGTGCTGCTCGAGTGCCAGCGCATCGCCGATGTCCGCCGGGCCCGGCAGTGGACCGCGGCACTGAGCGCGTGGTGCTCGTCGCAGCCCGACCTGGTGCCCTACCGCGGGCAGTGCCTGGTCCACCGCTCCGAGGTCCTGCAGCTGCAGGGCGAGTGGCGCGATGCCCACCACCAGGCGCAGCAGGCGTGTGACCGCCTCGCCGGTCACCCGGCGCTCGGGGCTGCGCACTACCAGGTCGCCGAGCTCCACCGGTTGCGGGGGGAGCTCGAGCTGGCCGACGCCGCGTACCGGCAGGCCAGCCGCTGGGGCCGGGAGCCGCAGCCGGGACTGGCGCTGCTCCGGCTGGCCCAGGGGGACCAGCGGGCCGCCGATGCGGCCATCCGGCGGGTGGCGCATGAGGACGGTCCGGACGTGTCCCGGGCCCGGGTGCTGGCCGCCTTCGTCGAGATCGCGCTGGCCGTCGGGGACCTCGACTCGTCGCGGCACGCCGCCGACGAGCTGGCGGCGATGGCCGTCGAGGTCGACACCCCGTTCCTGCACGCGCTCGCCGGCCACGCGACCGGGGCCGTGCTCCTCCGCGAGGGCGATGCCGCCGGCGCCTGCGAGGTGCTGCGCCGGGCCGGGGGGTACTGGGGCGAGGTCGGGGCGCCCTACGAGGCCGCCCGTGCCCGTGTGCTGGTCGGCCTGGCCTGCCGGGAGCTGGGCGACGAGGACACCGCGGCGATGGAACTGGACGCGGCCCGGTCCGCCTTCCGGGACCTGGGGGCAGCCACCGACCGCGCCCGGGTCGAGGCGCTGCTGGAGGCCCCCGCAGCCGCGCCGGCGGGAGGGCTCACCGAACGGGAGGTGGAGGTGCTGGCCCTGGTGGCGAGGGGCAGGACCAACCGTGAGATCGCCGCCGAACTGGTCATCAGCGAGCACACCGTCGCCCGCCACCTCCAGAACATGTTCGCCAAGCTCGGCGTGTCGTCGCGCACGGCGGCGAGCGCGTTCGCCTTCGAGCACCGCCTGGTCTGAGCCGCCGCGTGGTCAGCGTTGACCATACCCGCCCGGCGGTGACGTGGTGGAGACGGGCGATGTGCGCGCCGGGTCCCCGCCCGTACGGTCGACGGAACGGGCAACTCCGTTGGACGACCGACCGGAAGGCGATGCGATGACGACAACCGAGACCACGCCGGGCTGTCTCGACCAGGCGACCGCCGAACGCCTCAGCGAGCGTTTCGCCGCGGTCTTCCGCACCTTCGATCCCGGCGACCTGTTCGCCCCGGACGCGTTCTTCGACCTGCTCCCGCCGATGTGGAGGTTCCAGCTCCAGGGCCCCGGGGAGGTCTTCGCCACCCAGCTCCGCTCCATCGCCCAGGGGCCGTCCGACATCGACATCGTCCGCACCGTCCCGACGGCCACCGGCTTCGTCACCGAGCAGGTCGAGACCGAGCACGGGCCGGGCGGGGTGGTGGTCGCCCGCCGCCTCCACCTGTGCGACGTCCGCGACGGTCGCATCAGCGCCGTCACCACCTACTGCAACGGCGGCTGGGACGAGGCGCTGCGGGCGCGCCACGCCGCCGAAGCCCCGATGATCCGGCCGTGACCGGGGAGGGGCGGAGCATGGACCAGGCCACGACCTCCGGCCGCCTCCTCGAGGCGGTGCGGGCGTTGGCGCCCTCGATCTCGGCCCGGAGCGACGAGATCGAACGCGGTCGGCGCCTGCCGCCGGACCTCGTCGCCGAGCTCGCCGGCGCCGGGTGCTTCCGGATGCTGGTGCCACGCACCCACGGCGGCGACGACGTGGCCCTCCAGGAGCGCGTCCGGGTGCTGGAGGAGCTGGCGCGGGCCGACGGCTCGACCGGTTGGTCCGTGATGATCGGCAGCGCGGCCCCCGAGCTGCTGGCCCTGCTGCCCCGCACGAGCTTCGACGCCATCTACGCCGGCGGTGCCGACGTGATCGCCGCCAGCGCCTTCAACCCGACCGGAACGGCCACACCGCAGGCGGACGGGTACCGGGTCACCGGCCAGTGGGCGTTCGCCAGCGGCTGCGAGCATGCCCACTGGTTCGCCGCCCACTGCCTCGTCTCCGACTCCGGCGGGCCGCCGGTCCGGATGATGGTGCTGCCCGCCCAGGAGGTCGACGTCAAGGACACCTGGTCGGTGTCGGGCCTGGCCGGCACGGGCAGCCACGACTTCGTCGTCAACGACGTCTTCGTGCCCGGCGAGCGGACCTTCGCGCTGGACGGCGAGGCGTGCGTCGACGGCCCGCTGCACCGCATCCCCGAGCTGTCGTACTCGGCGCTGGGCATCGCCGCGGTGGCCGTGGGCATCGCCCAGGGGGCGGTCGACGACATCCTCTCGCTCGCCACCGGGAAGGTACCGGCCTTCACGGAGGCGACGCTGGCCTCCAACCCGCTGTTCCAGAACCGGTACGGGGAGATCGACGCCCGGTTGCAGGCGGCCCGGGCGCTGCTCCACGCCTCCGCCGGCCGGGCATGGGCGCAGGCGGTGGCATGCGACACCTTCACGGTGTCCGACCGCGCCCGGATCCGGGGCGCCGCCGCCTGGATCACCCGGGCGGCGGCCTCCGTGGTCGACGTGGCCTACACGAGCGGCGGGGGGACCGCGAACCACCTCACCAGTCCCCTCCAGCGCCGGCTTCGCGACGTCCACGCCGTGACCCAGCACTTCGCGGTGAAGCCCGACACGTTCACCTTCGCCGGCGCCGTCCTCGGGGGTCAGGATGTGGACACGGCGTTCCTCTGACCGGCGACACGAGCCTGAGGATCCCGGGAGGTCCGGTGCGCGCACCATCACGCCCCCTCGCCCTGGCCCTGGTCACGGCCGCCCTGGTGGCCGGCACCGCGACCCCGGCGTCGCCGGCGCCGGCCATCCACCGCGGGGAGGACGCCGCCATCGGCACCTACCCGTTCATGGTGTCGCTGCGCCTGGCGGACACCCCGGACAGCCCCCGCTGTGGCGGCACGCTCATCGAGGCCGACCTCGTGCTCACCGCGGCGCACTGCGTCGCCGGGGTGCCGCAGGGCGGGATCGTGGCCGTGGTGGGTGCCGACATGGCGGACTGGCCGGGCGCCCCGCGGGTCGGCACGCTTGGTCATGCCGTGCCCGCGACGTTCGACTTGAGCGTGGACAACCGCGACGACATCGCCGTCTTGCTGCTCACCACCCCGCAGGCGAGCCCGACGGTCGAGCTGGCCGCCGCGGAGCCGAGGGTCGGCGACCGCACCGTGACGACCGGCTGGGGCTGCACCAACGCCCCTCCGGTCTGCGAGGTGATGGCGACCGGCCTGCAGGCGAGCCGCCAGGTGGTGATCGACGAGGCGGCGTCGTGCGGCACGGACGTGTTCTGGACCCGGCCGCTCTACCACGCGCCGACGACGATCTGCACCAAGGGCGTCCGGGCCCGCTCGACGATCAACCGCGGGGACTCGGGCGGCCCGTTGCTCGTCCGTGGCCGGTGTGGTGCGGGGCTCCGGCAGGTCGGGGTGACGTCGCTCGGTGCCGACAGCACGACGAGGCTCTACGCCGGCTTCACGTCGATCCCGGTGGAGGCCGACTGGATCGCGGACGCGGTCGGCGCGTTCCGGGGTCCCTCAGCAGCAATGTGAATGATGAGGGACGCCGGGAACGAGATCAGAACGCCAGCAGCGCCCGCAGCGCCGGGAGGACCCGACCCTCGGCCGACCACGACCGCTCCAGCGTCGGGGCGAAGGGGATGGGGGAGTCGGTGCCGCCCACCCGGCCGACCGGGGCGTCGAGCCAGGCGAACGCCTCCTCGCCGATGACCGCGGCGATCTCGGCGCCGAAGCCGCCGGTGAGGGGGGCCTCGTGCACCACCAGCGCGCGCGACGTGCGCCGGACCGAGTCCAGCACGGTGTCCCGGTCCCAGGGACGTAGGGTGCGCAGGTCGACGACCTCGACCTCGGCGCCGCCCTCCGCGGCCACCGCCTCGGCCGCGGCCAGCGCCCAGGCCACGCCGGCGCCGTAGGTCACGACCGTGGCCTCGGACCCGGGCCGGGCGATGCGGGCCCGTCCGATCGGCTCGACATGGTGGCCGGCAGGCACCGGCCCGCGGGCGCTGCGGTAGAGCTTCTTGTGCTCCAGCACCAGGACCGGGTTGCCGTCGTCCAGGGCCGCCAGCAGCAGCCCCTTGGCGTCGGCCGCCGTGGCCGGCGCCACCACCTTCAGCCCCGACACGTGGCAGAACCAGGCCTCGACGTTCTGCGAGTGGAACGGCCCGGCGCCCAGCCCGCCGCCCACCGGCAGCCGCACCACGAGCGGGACCGGGGCACCCCAGCGGTAGCGGGTGGTGGCCACGTTGTTGACCAGCTGGTTGAACCCGCACGACACGAAGTCGGCGAACTGCATCTCCACCACCGGCCGGAAGCCGTCGAGCGCCATACCCAGCGCCGCCCCGATGGCCCCGGACTCGATGATCGGGGTGTTGCGCACCCGCTCGGTCCCGAAGGCGTCCAGCAGGCCCTCCGTGGCCTTGAACACCCCGCCGAAGGCGGCGATGTCCTGGCCCAGGAGCACGACCCGTTCGTCCGCGGCCAGCGCGGTGCGCAGGGCGTCGTTCACCGCGTCGAGGTAGCGGGCCTCGGGGGCGTGCCCCGGCGGCGACGACGGCGAGACCGCGGCCCGGCGGATCGGGTCGGGTGGGCCGTAGGCGCGCGCCTCCTCCTCGGCCGGCTCGGTGGTGGGCTCGGGGGCGGTGAGGGCGTCCGCCACCAGGGCGTCGACCGCGGCCCGGACCTCGGCGGCCAGCTCGGCCCGCTCGGCCGGGCCCAGCGCGCCGCGGGCATCGAGGCGGGCCTCCATGCGGGCGATCGGGTCCCGGGCCACCCACGCCGC
>DASSUD010000215.1:0-6497 GCA_035707385.1 Acidimicrobiales bacterium | reverse complement strand
GCCGTTGCCCAGGGCCTTGGCCACGGTGACGACGTCGGGCACCACCCCGAGGTGCTGGAAGCCGAACCACCGGCCGGTGCGGCCGAGCCCGGTCTGGACCTCGTCCACCATGAACAGGATGCCCCGCTCGTCGCACAGGCGCCGGACGGCGGCGAAGTACTCGGCGGAGGCCGGGTTGACCCCGCCCTCGCCCTGCACCGGCTCCAGCAGCACGGCGGCCACCGACGGGTCCAGGGCGGCCTCGAGGGCCCCGGCGTCGTGCCACTCGACGTGGCGGAAGCCCTCGGGCAGCGGCTGGTAGGGCTCGTGCTTGGCCGGCTGGCCGGTGGCGTGCAGCGTGGCCAGCGTCCGGCCGTGGAAGCTGCCGTAGGCGGACACCACCACGTGGCGGCCCCGCCCCCCGAAGCGCCGAGCCAGCTTGATGGCGCACTCGTTGGCCTCGGCTCCCGAGTTGCAGAAGAACACGCGCCCGCCCGCCGGCCGCCCGTCGCCCACGAGGCGGTCGAGCGTGGCCGCCACCTCGGGGCCGGGCAGGGTGCCGAACAGGTTGGAGACGTGCAGCAGCGTGCGGGCCTGGGCGGCGAGCGCCTCGGCCACCGCCGGGTGCGCATGCCCGAGCGACGTCACGGCCAGGCCGGACAGCATGTCGAGGTAGCGCCTGCCCCCGGTGTCCCACAGGTAGCTGCCCGCGCCCCGCACGAAGGTGACCGGCGGCGGCGGGTACGTCGCCATCAGCGGGCCCGGCGGCCCCGTCACGGCAGTCGAGGTCACGGCGCCTCCCCGGCGGTGATCATGGTGCCCATGCCGGCGTCGCTGAACAGCTCCAGCAGCAGCACGTGCGGGACCCGGCCGTCCAGCAGGTGGGCAGACCCGACCCCGTGCTGCACGGCGTGGACGGCGGCCGCCACCTTGGGGATCATCCCACCGGACAGCCGGCCGTGGTCGATCATGGCCGCCAGCTCGGCGGCCGTGGTGCGGCTGACGAGCGAGGCCGGGTCGCCCGGGTCGGCCAGCAGGCCGGCCACGTCGGTGAGGAACACGGCCTTCTCGGCCGCCAGCGCCTCGGCCAGCGCCCCGGCCACGGTGTCGGCGTTGATGTTGTAGGCCTGCCCGGCGGCGTCGGAGCCGATGGTCGACACCACGGGGATCAGGTCCTCGGCCAGCAGCCGGTGCAGGATCGTCGGGTTCACCGCGGCCACGTCGCCCACGTAGCCGAGGTCGGGGTGGCGGGCCACCGACAGGATCAGCCCGGCGTCCTCGCCCGACAGGCCCACGGCCAGGGGCCCGTGCACGTTGATGGCGGCCACGATGTCGCGGTTCACCTTGCCGACCAGCACCATGCGGGCGATGTCGACGGTCTCGGCGTCGGTGACCCGCAGGCCGTCGCGGAACTCGGGCTCCTTGCCCAGCCGGGCCATGAGCGCGCTGATCTGGGGCCCGCCGCCGTGGACCACCACCGGGCGCAGGCCCACGGCCCGCAGCAGGACGACGTCGTCGGCCACGTCCCGGGCCAACGCCGGGTCGACCATGGCGTTGCCGCCGTACTTGACCACCACCACCGCCCCCCGGAAGCGCTGGATGTAAGGCAGCGCCTCCAGCAGCACGGCCGCCCGCTGGGCGGCGTCGGCGTGGGTCTCGACCGGCGGCGCGGTCGCCGCCTCGTCCGTGACCGGGCCGGTCACGACGTCCCCTTGTTCTCGTCGATGTAGGCGTAGGTGAGGTCGTTGGTCAGCACCTGCGCCCGGCCGTCGCCCGCCCCCAGGTCGCAGTGGAGGTCGAGGTACTCCCCCGCCATGTGGGTGGCCACCGCCCCGGGGTCGTGGGGCGCGGCCACGCAGCCCCGGCTTACGACGGTCCCGCCGTAGGCGATGGTGAGGGCGTCCGGGTCGAGCTTGACCCCGGCGGTGCCGAGGTCGCTGGCCACCCGGCCCCAGTACGGGTCCTCGCCGAACCACGAGCACTTGACCAGCTGGCTGTCCGCCACCTTGCGGGCGGCCTGGCGGGCCTCGCCGTCCGACGCCGCGCCCGTGACCCGCACCTTGACGACCTTGGTGTGGCCCTCGGCGTCGCCCACCATCTGGGTCGCCAGGTCGAGGCACACGTCCGCCACCGCGGCGGCGAGGCCCGCCGGGTCCGCGGGTGGACCGGCCCGGCCGCCGGCCAGCAGCAGCACGGTGTCGTTGGTGGACGTGCAGCCGTCGACGCTCATGGCGTTGAAGCTGCCGGCCACCCCGGCCAGCAGCACCTCGGTGAGGGTGGCGGGATCGACCGCGGCGTCGGTGGTGAGGACGGCCAGCATGGTGGCCATGTCCGGGGCCAGCATGGCGGCGCCCTTCGCCATGCCGCCGACCACGAAGCCGTCGCCCCGCACCACGGCCTCCTTGCGGCGGGTGTCGGTGGTCATGATGGCCGCGGCGGCGACGATGCCCCCGGCCGGTCCGGCGTCCCGGGCGGCGGCCACGGCCGGGACCCCGGCCCGCAGCGCGTCCATGGGCAGCGGGTAGCCGATCAGCCCGGTGGAGCACACCAGCACGTGCTCGGTCCCGCAGCCGAGCTGGGCGGCGGTGAGCGCGCACATCTCGGTGGCGTCGGCCTCGCCCTGCTCGCCGGTGGCGGCGTTGGCGTTGCCGCTGGACAGCACCACGGCCGCGGCCCGGCCGCCGGAGGCCGCCAGGTGGCGGCGGCTGACCACGACGGGGGCGGCCACCACCAGGTTCTGGGTGAACACGCCGGCCGCGGCCGCGGGCGTCCCGTCGGCGGTGGCCACCAGGGCCAGGTCGGCGTCGCCCGACGCCTTGATCCCGCAGGCCACCCCGCCGGCCACGAACCCGCTGGGGGCCACGACGCTCACGGGTAGACCGCCACGGTGGGGAGGCCGGCGGTCTCGGGCAGCCCCAGCATCAGGTTGGCGCACTGGACCGCCTGCCCGGACGCGCCCTTCACCAGGTTGTCGAGGGCGGCGATGGCCAACACCCAGCCGGTGCGGGCGTCGGCCCGGGCGGTCACGTGCACGGTGTTGGCGCCGAGCGTCGCCTTGGTGGCCGGCGGCTCGTCGGTGACCACCACGAACGGCTCGCCCGCCCACGCCTCCCGCAGGACGTCGAGCACGGCGGCGGTGGTGAGGCCCGGGGCCGCCGGGCGGGCGTAGCAGGTGGCCAGGATGCCCCGGTTCATGGGCGCCAGGTGGGGCGTGAACAGCACCTCGACGCCGGTGCCCGCCACCCGGGTCAGGCCCTGCTCGATCTCCGGCGTGTGCCGGTGGTCGAGCAGGCCGTAGGCGGTGAGGTTCTCGTCCACGGTGCAGAAGGCGTTGGTGGCCTTCGGGCCCCGGCCGGCCCCGGACACGCCGCTGGCGGCGTCGACCACGATGCCCTGCGGCTGGATCGCCCCCGCCCGCAGCAGCGGGGCCAGGGCCAGGATCGACGCCGTGGGGTAGCAGCCGGGGGCCGCCACCCGTCCGGCGCCGGCGATGTCGTCCCGGAACAGCTCGGGCAGCCCGTAGGCGAAGGTGGCGAGGAGCTCGGGGCGGGTGTGCCCCTCGCCGTACCACCGGGGATAGAGGCCGGCGTCGGCCAGGCGGAAATCGGCGGCCAGGTCGACCACGGCGCCGACCCGGTCGACCAGGTCGGGCACCACCTCCTGGGACGCCCCGTGGGGCAGGCCCAGGAACACGAGGTCGAGCCCGTCGACGCACGCGGGGTCGTACTTGTCGAAGGCCATGCCGCCGTAGGCGGCGGCCAGGCCGGGGTAGAGGTCGGCCACCCGGGTGCCGGCCTGCGAGTCGCCGGCGGCGTAGCGCACGTCAAGGGCCGGGTGGGCGGCGCACAGCCGCAGCAGCTCGGCCCCGGTGAACCCCGACGCCCCCACGATCCCGACGGAAGTCATCGGGAAATCATACGTACTCTTGCATAGTCATGCAAAGCCAGATCATTTGGCGGCTCTCACGTCGCCATCGCGCCGTGAGGGACGCCAAATCGCCGGGGGGTCACCCCCGGAGGGTCGCCCGGTGGCGGGACTCCACCGCCTCGATGCAGCGGTCCCGGACCGTGGCCACCTCCGCGTCGGTCAGCGTGTGGTCGGGGGCGTCGAGGCGCAGGGTGTAGGCCAGGCTGCGCCTGCCCTCGGCGATGCCCGGTCCCCGGTAGACGTCGAACAGCCGCAACGACGCCAGCCGCTCCCTCGCCGCCTCCGCCAGCGTGGCCTCCACGTCGCCTGCCGGCACGACCTCGTCGACCTCGAAGGCCAGGTCCACGTCGCTCGACGGGTACACGCTCACCGGCCGGTAGACGTGCGGGTCGCGGGCCAGGCCCGCCACCGTGGTCAGGTCGACCTCCAGCCAGCCCACCCGCTCGGCGATGCCGTGGGCGGTCAGCACCTCGGGGTCGACCTCGCCCACCGCGCCGACCGCCTCGCCCGACGGGCCCACCAGCCGGGCGGCGCGGACCGGGTGCAGCCCGGGCACCGCCTCGTTGCGGACGGCCACGCCGGTCAGCCCCAGCGCCTCGGCCACGATGCGCCACTCGTGCACCGCCGCGGCCGCGTCCCGGCCGCCCAGCGCCAGGCCCAGCACCTCGCGCTCGTCGGGCAGCGGCGCGTCGGCCGCCGCCGGCCGGCGGAACACGTGGCCGATCTCCCACAGGCCGACGCCGGTGTTGCGGCGGGCCGCGTTGGTGGCCAGGGCCTTGACCAGGCCCGGCAGCAGCGACGTGCGCAGCACCGACTCCTCGGCCACCAGCGGGTTGGTGATGGTGATGCCGTCGTCGGCCAGGCGGCTGCGGGCCAGGTCGCCCGGGGCCAGGAACGGCAGCGGCATGGCCTCGGCCAGGCCCCGGCCCACCAGCAGCGCCCGCAGCCGCCGCCGCTCCAGCTGGGCGTCGGTGAGCCGGCCGGCGTGGGCGGACGGCGGCAGGTGCGTGCCGATCCGGGTGTACCCGTACATGCGCGCCACCTCCTCGACCACGTCGATCTCGGTCGAGGAGTCGTAGCGCCACGTCGGGATGGTGACCGAGGTGTCGTCGCCCTCGATCGTGGTGGCGAAGCCGATGGGCTCGATCAGCTCCTTCACGTCCCCGGCCTTGACCGAGGTGCCGAGCAGCCGGTTGAGCCGGGCCGTGCGCACCCGCACCGGGGACCGGTCCGGCAGCTCGCCCCGCACGTCGACCGACCCCTCCTCCAGCCGGGCGCCCGAGGGGGCCACCAGCTCGGCGAAGCGGCGGTGGGCCAGGTCGATGACCTCGGGGTCGGTGCCCTTCTCGAAGCGGGCCGACGCCTCGGACCGCAGCCGCAGGCGCCGCGACGACTTGGCGATGCCGATCGGCAGGAACCACGCCATCTCCAGCAGCACGTCCGTGGTGGTGGCGTCGATCTCGGTCTCGGCCCCGCCCATGATCCCCGCGATGCCGATCGCCCGGTCCTCGCCGTCGCAGATCAGCAGGTCGTCCGTCGTGAACGTGCGCGCCACGTCGTCGAGGGTCACGAGCGACTCGCCCGGCCGGGCCCGCCGGACCCGCAGACCCCCGCCCCGCACCCTGGCCAGGTCGTAGGGATGGTTGGGCTGGCCCAGCTCCAACATCACGTAGTTCGACACGTCGACCAGGGAGTTGATGGGCCGCATGCCCAGCAACGTCAGCCGGCGCGCCACGGTGGGGTCGGACTCGCCCACCGTCACCCCCGACAGCACCCGGGCGGTGAACCGGCCGCACAGGTCGGGCGCGTCGACCTCGACCCGCACGTCCCGCACCTGGGACGCCGGGACCTCGGCCACCTCCGGCTCGGGGATGGCGAAGGGCACACCCAGGCGGGCCGCCAGGTCGCGGGCCACCCCCGCCACCGACATGGCGTCCGGGCGGTTGGGGTTGACCTCCAGGTCGTAGAGGGTGTCGGCCTCGATGCCCATGGCCTCGGCGAAGCCGGTACCCACGGGCAGGTCGGCGGGCAGCACGAGGATGCCCGCGTGGTCGTCGCCCAGGCCCAGCTCGCGGGCCGAGCACAGCATGCCGTTGGACCACTCGCCCCGCAGCTTGCGCCGGCCGATCTCCATGCCCCCGGGCATGACCGTGCCCACGGTGGCCAGCGGCACCAGGTCGCCGGCCGCCATGTTGAACGCGCCGCAGGCGATCTGCAGCGCCTCGCCGTCGCCGGCGTCGACGTCCACCAGCTGGATGCGGTCGGCCGACGGGTGGGGCCGCGTGGCCAGCACCCGGGCGACGACGATGCCGTCGAGACCCGGGCCCAGCACGTCGAGGCTCTCGACCGCCATGCCGAGGTCGCTCATGTGCTCGCCGAGCGCGACCGGGTCGCCCTCGATCGGCGCGAAGTCTCGGAGCCAGGACAGCAGGACCTTCATCGGTGCCCTCGGATGGGTGCGACCGGCCCGACCCTAGAACTGGGCCAGGAACCGGATGTCGTTGGTGAACAGGTCGCGCAGGTCGTCGACCCCGTGGCGGGCGATGGCCAGGCGATCGATGCCGAACCCGAACGCGAAGCCCTGCCACTCG
>DASSUD010000214.1:0-4253 GCA_035707385.1 Acidimicrobiales bacterium | reverse complement strand
CAACGACGAGCTGATCGACGAGGCACTCGTGGCGCTGGTGACGGTGGCGACCGGGACCCGGCCGAACATGGGCGAGAAGCTGTCCCCGGCGTAAGCCCAACAAGCTCGTCGTGCTGGTCCCGATCGGCCGCCTGGTCTTCGGCCCGATCGGCTAGTCGCCGGTTGCGGCCGGGCGGGGGAACGGGGTCACCGAGCCCCCGCCGCCGGCGTCCCGAGCCTCGGTGGCGGCCGGCGGCACCGCGGCCGTGTTGCCGAGGCCGGCACCCGACAGGCCCGACCACAGCAGCTGGGTCAGGTAGTCGACCAGGTCGTCCTTGGACATCGACCGCCGCTCCAACCACCAGCCGGCACCGGCGAAGGCCATCCCCACGATGGCGAACGCCCACGGCTCGGCGGCGCCGGAGTCGGCACCCGCCCGGCGCAGCGAGCTGCCCAGTGACACGGCGATCGACTTGGAGATGTCGGTCGCCAGCCGAGTCGGCGACCGGCTGGGCCGGTGCATCGCCGACTGGATCAGGAACCGGTACAGCTCCGGCTCGGACTCGATGAACGTGCAGAAGGCGGCGATCGTCGAGCGGACGACCTCCCGCGGGTCGTTGGAGGCCGGGCTGTCGAGCTCGCTCAGGATGGCGGTGTTGAGCCGGGCGGCCACCCGCTGCGACAGGGCCACGACGAGCCCGGCCTTGTCGCCGAAGTGCGAGTAGAGGATCGGCTTGGTGATGCCCGCCTCGGCCGCCAGCTCGTCCATCGAGGCCTGGGGGCCGATCCGGCGGATGGCGCGCTCGGCCGCGTCCAGCAGCTCGGCCCGGCGCTCGCCGGGGTCACGACGCGGCCCCCGCGGCCGCCCTGGCCTGCCCGGCGCCGCCCGTGTCCTGTCTCGGCTGGTCATCGACCGGAAAACTACTCCTCGCGAGGGTCGGGAACGCTCAGGGCGGCAGCGACGACGCCGATCAGGTCGTCGCCGTAGGCCGCCAGCTTGGCCGGCCCGATGCCGGGGCACGCCGCCAGCTCGCCGGTGTTCGTGGGGCGCGCCTCGGCGATGCCCAGCAGGTGGCGGTCGCTCATCACGATGAAGGCCGCCACGCCGTCGGCCCGGCTGCGCTCCTTGCGCCAGGCCCGCAGCGCCTCCTCCACCCGCGCCGCCTCCGGTCCCGACAGCTCCGGCAGCGGCGCCCGCGGGGCCCGGGCGCCCCGGGCCCGCCCGAGCGCCGGGGCGGAGGGGGCCTCGGCAGCCTGCGCCGCCTCGTCGGCCTGCGCCAGCTCGTCGGGCGTTGCGTCGCGCGCCAGCTCGGCGAGGAACGGCGACGGCCGGGCCGCGTCGGCCAGCACCGCCACCCGCCCGATGCCCCGGGTGATGGCCACGTGGAACACCCGCCGCTCCTCCTCGACCGCCGCCCGTCCCTGGGCCAGGCGGTGGGGCATCAGCCCGTCGCTGGCGCCGAAGAGCGCCACCCGCGGCCACTCCCGCCCCTTGACCCGGTGGATCGTCGACAGCACCACGCCGGCGTCGTCGTCCGGCCGGGACAGCGCCGACCGCAGCCACGGCTCGAACCCCGCCGGGTCAGGGTGGAGGTCGGCCACCTGCAGCAGGGCATCCAGGTCGTCGCGGTGGGACTGCCCCTCACCGCCACCGGAGGCGTCGAGCAGGTCGACCGCCCGACCCAGGCCGACCTCGTCCCGCACGTGCTCCAGCAGCGAGCGGCTGGTGGCCCCCCGGGCCTGGCCGGCCAGGAGCCGCAGGTCGGCCGCCAGCTCGGTCAGCTTGGCCGACACCTTGAGGTCGTCGATGCGGTCGGCGGCCCGCTCGACGTCGTCGATCGAGCGGCAGCGGCCCAGCCACTTGTCGATCCACCTGGGCAGTCCCCGGCTGGGCCGCCGGTGGACCTCGCCCAGATCGGCGGGGTCGATGCGGTCGGGCTCGGCCGCGATCCGGAGGTAGGCCAGCGCCGCCCGCAGGCCGGTGCGGGTCAGGACGTCCGGGTGCAGGATCGACGACACCGGCAGGCCCGCCTCCACCAGCGCCACGTGCGGCCCCAGCAGGGACGACCCCACCCGCGTGAGCACGGCCACGTCGGCCGGCCCCACCTCGGGCTCGTCCAGCCAGGCCTGGACGATGCCGACCAGGCTGGCCGCACCCTGGTCGGGCGCGTGGTCCCGGATGCGCAGGCGGGCCTCGCCGCCGGCCGCCGACGCGGCCCGGATCTCCTTCGGCACCCGCACCCGGTTGCGGGTCAGCAGGTGGCGGGCGGCGTCCACCACGTCCGGCGGGCAGCGGTAGTTCACCTCCAGCGCGTGGGCGTGCGCCCCGGGGAAGTAGCGCTCGAACTCGGTGAGGAACCGGGGCGAGGCCCCGGCGTGGCCGTAGATGACCTGGTCGTCGTCGCCCACCCCGAACACGTCGAACGCGGGGGCCGCCAGCAGCCGCACCAGCAGCACGTGGGCGGGCGTCAGGTCCTGGAACTCGTCCACCAGCAGGTGCCGGTGGCGGGCCTGCTGGGCGCGCCGGAACCCGCCGCCGCGCAGCAGCAGCTCCACCGCCAGCAGCACCTGCTCGTCGAAGTCGACCACGCCCCGGCGGGCCAGCGCGTCGCGGTAGGCGGGGAACGCCTCGACCAGGCCGGGGACGTCGCCCCGCTCGTCCTCGACGTCCCGCGGGTGGCGCAGGCCGAGGCGCACGGCCGACAGCGCCTCGACGTAGGGGGCGAGCGGGTCGGTGTTGAGCCGGCGGGCGCCCCGGGGCACCAGCGGTTCCAGCAGGCGGCGGACGTCCCGCACCTCCAGCACCTCGGGCCGGCGCCCGAGGCCGGCGGCCACGATGTCGTAGCCGAGGGCGTTCAGCGTGAGGATGCGCCCGCCGACCCCCGTCGTGCGGGCCACCATCTCGTCACGGGCCTTGCGGTTGTAGGCCACCGCCACCACCGAGCCCGGCTCGTAGCCCCGGCCGACCACCAGGTGGCGCAGCCGCTCGGTCAGCACCCGGGTCTTGCCAGACCCGGCCGGGGCGATGACCCGCGCGGGCCCCGATCCGTGACTGACGGCCGCCAGCTGGTCGGGCGCCAGCTCGGAGCGGGGCGTGGTCGCCGGGGGCACGGGGCTGAGGTGCCCAGCTTCGACGGACTCGGCGTGGACGACCACCACCCCGCCGCCGTCGCCGCCATCGCCGCCATCGCCGCCATCGCCCCCGCCGTCCGGCACGGCGCCGGCCCCCCGGGGGCCGCCGTCGATCCAGGCCGGCTCGCCGCCGGGCAGCAGGACGTCGCCCCCGGCGCCGGCGGGCGCCTCGCGGGCGCCGACGCGGGCGGCCTTGCGGCCCCACCACCACACCGGCTCGCCCGGCTGGCGGGCGTCGTAGGTGTTGGCCCACACCAGGAAGTGCAACCGGTCGTGCTCCGGCGTGAACCCGGGGTCGAGCAGCCATGTCGGCCCGACGTCGTCCTCGTCGAAGGACCGGGGCGCCCGGAACACGCCCGGGTCGACGGCCAGCGCCACCACCACCGGCGTCCGGGACGCCCACGCCCGGTGCAGGGCGGCCACGGCCGCCGCCGGGTCGGCCACCACCGCGTCGTCGACGGTCACCACCTCGGCGCCCTCCCACGGGGGCGGCACCGGGTCGCCCGCGTGCACGATCACGCCGCGCCCGAGGGCGCGCGGCCCGGGCACCGTCACGGGACGAACAGCCGGGAGGCCACGGCCGAGAAGCCGGGCAGCAGGGGCGAGGTCACGGCGCTGTCGCCGGCCACCACGTCGACCACGTCGTAGCGGGGCCCGCCGGGGACCGACCGGCGGTGCGCGCTGACCGCCTGGTCGAGCGTGTCGACCAGCCACAGCTCGGCGATGCCCGACTGCTCGTAGTGGGCCCGCTTGGCCCCGAGGTCGTAGCGCCAGGTCGACGGCGACCGCACCTCGACCACGAGGTCGGGCAGACCGGCGAGGTCCAGAGCACCCGGCGCCGGCTTGCGCTCCTCGCCCACCCACCAGACGTCCGGGGCGTACACGTTGCGATCGTCCAGCCGGAAGTCGGCCGGCATGCCGACGTGCCCCCTGCCGGGCGCGGCGCGGCGCCACGCCTGGAGCGCGTAGAGGATGTTCCCCACCGCGATCTGGTGCGGCAGCTTCGGTTCGTTCACGACCAGGTGCCCTTCGACGAGCCAGTACTTGAAAGGCGCCTCACCGAGCGCGAGGAACTCGTCGACGGTCATCGTCTGGCCGGTCCTAGCCACGGCGCCAGGCTACTGGCGCCCTGTGACAGGCAA
>DASSUD010000213.1:0-6061 GCA_035707385.1 Acidimicrobiales bacterium | reverse complement strand
CTGGGCGATCATCCCGCCCATGCTGAGGCCGACGACGTAGGCGTGGTCGATGCCCAGGTCCCGCAGCACGGCGGCGGCATCGGCGGCGAACAGGTCGGTGCTGTAGTCCCCGGCGCCGCGCTCGGACCGCCCGTGGCCCCGATGCTCGATCACGACGACCCGGTAGCGGTCCCGCAGGCCGTCGAGCTGGGGCTCCCAGTCGCGCCAGCACCCGCCGAGGCCGTGGAGGAACACCAGCGGGTGTCCCTCCCCCTCGTCCAGCACGTTGATCCGGACCCCGTTCACGGCGCGCAGCACGGGCCGAGTCTGCCAGGCCCCCGGCGAGCGGGATCAGCGGCAGGCGTCGCAGCGCCCGACGAGGTCGAGGCGGTGGTGGTCGGCCGTGAACCCGTGGACGGCCGCCACCTCCGCCAGGGCCCGACCCAGGTCGGCCTCGACGTCGCTCGACACGGTGAAGTCCCGGACCTCGCCGCACTGGGTGCAGATCAGGTGGTGGTGGTGGCCGGTCAGGTCCTCGGCCAGCTCGTAGCGGGCGAAGTCGTCGGCGGTCACGATCCGGTGGACGACACCGGCCCGCTCCAGCACCACCAGGTTGCGGTAGGCCGACGACTGGGCCAGGTGCGGCCCCCGCTCCAGCAGCTGGGGCAGCGACAGGGGCGCCTCCGCCCCCGCCAGCAGGTCGACCAGGGCCCGGCGGGACCGGGTGTAGCGCTGCTCGGCCCGAGCGAGCCGGGCCGACGCCACCTCGTGCAGCTCGCCGGCCATCAGCCGATCACCCGTTGGTGGCTGGGGGACGTGTGGTGGGGGTCGTCGACCACCACCAGCCCGTGGGGCAGGCGCAGCACGCGGCCGCCGTAGGCGGCGCTCAGTCGGTCCTCCACCAGCACCTCGTCGGGCGGCCCGCTGGCCACGACCCGGTTGGCCAGCAGCAGGACGACGTCGGCCCGGCGGGCGTCGTCGAGGTCGTGGGTGGACACCACCACGGTGCGGCCGGCCGCGGTCTCGGCGTCGACCACGTCCAGGATCAGCCGGCGGGACACCACGTCGAGCCCTGTGACCGGCTCGTCGAGCAGGAGCAGCTCGGCCTGCTGGGCCAGGCCCTGCGCCACCAGGACCCGCTGGCGCTGGCCGCCGGACAGCTCGTGGAGCTGGCGCCCGGCCAGCCCGGCGATGTCGAGCCGCCCGAGGGCATTCTCCACCGCCGCCCGGTCGGGGGCCCGCAGACGGCCGAAGACGCCCCGGGTGGCGTAGCGCGCCATGGTCACGGTCTCCCGCACGGTGATCGGCAGGGTGCGGTCGACGTCGGTGGTCTGCAGGACCAGCGCCACCGCGCCGCGGCGCCCGAGGGAGGGGACGTCGAGGTGGCCGGCCCGCGGGGAGACGAGCCCGGCCAGGGCCCGCAGCAGCGTGGACTTGCCCGACCCGTTGGGTCCGATCAGGGCGACCGAGGCGCCGGCGGGCAGCGAGAAGGTGGCGCCCACCAGGGCGGGACGCGTGCCGTAGGCGAGGACGAGGCCCTCGGCGCGGGCCGCGGGGCCCTGCCCGGCGGGGGTTGCTAATTGAGAATGACTCTCTCTACGATGCATTGCCACTCCAAGAGTGATTCTCGCTTTCACTTGATCCTACGAGGTCGCCGATGCGCCGCCACCACCTCATCGCCTCTGCCGTGCTCGCTCTCGCCCTCCTGGCGGCGGCGTGCGGCGACGGCGGCGGCGCCGCCGGCAGCGATGGCGGGGGCGCCCACGTGGTCGTGACCACCAGCATCCTCGGCGACGTGGTGGCGAACCTCGTGGGCGACGACGCCCGGGTCGAGGTGCTGATGCCCTCGGGGGCCGACCCCCACGAGTTCGCCCTGTCCGCCCGCCAGGCCGCCGACCTGCGGGAGGCCGATCTGGTCGTGGCCAACGGCGGCGGCTTCGAGCAGGGCTTCGACGACGCACTGGAGGCAGCCGAGGCCGACGGGGCCACCGTCGCCCGGGCCGCCGACGCCGTGGAGCTGATCGACGGGGACCCGCACTTCTTCAACGACCCCGCCCGCACGGCCGTGGCCGCCGAGGCGCTGGCCGGCACGCTGGCCGCCGAGGTCCCCGGCCTCGACACCCGCGCCTTCGCGGCGCGGGCCCGGGCCTACGTGGCCGAGCTGGAGAGCCTCGACGCCGAGGTCGAGGCGGCGCTGGCCGCCGTCCCCGCCGAACAGCGCAAGCTGGTCACCAACCACGACGTGTTCGCCTACTTCGCCGACCGCTACGGCTTCACCGTGGTGGGCACGGTCATCCCGGCGGTGACGACCCAGGCCGAGCCGGGGGCCGGCGCGCTGGACGAGCTGGCGGCCACCATCGAGGCCGAGGGGGTGCCCGCCGTCTTCGCCGACACCTCCTCCCCCGAGAGCCTGGCCGACACCCTGGCCGCCGAGGTCGGCGACATCGAGGTCGTGGAGCTCTACACCGAGTCGCTCGGCGAGCCCGGCAGCGACGGTGACACGTACGTCGCGATGGTTCGCACCAACGCCCGGCGGATCGCCGCCGCTCTGGGACCATGAGGGCATGATCAGCTGGTTCACCGAGGCGTTCGAGCCCGCGTTCATGCAGCGGGCGCTGCTCGCCGGGCTGCTCGCGGCCGCCGCCTCCGCCCTGGTCGGGACCTGGGTGGTGCTCCGCGGCCTCACCTTCCTGGGCGACGCCCTGGCCCACGGCGTCGTCCCCGGCCTGGCACTGGCCCTGCTGTGGGGGTTCAGCCCGCTGGTCGGCGCCTTCGTGGCCGCCCTGGTCATGAGCGGGGCGGTCACGCTGGTGTCCCGGCGCACGCGGGTCAGGGAGGACACGGGCATCGGCCTGCTGTTCGTCGGGATGCTGGCGCTCGGTGTCGTCATCGTGTCCCGGTCCGACAGCTTCGCCACCGACGTCACCTCGCTTCTGTTCGGCGACGTGCTGGGCGTCACCGCCGGCGACCTGCGGGGCCAGGCGGCGGGCGTGGCCGTGGTCGTGGTGGCGTCGGTCCTGCTGTACCGGCCCTTCCTGGCGCTCACCTTCAACGAGGAGAAGGCCGCCACCCTCGGCCTCCGGCCGGGCCTCACCCACCTGGCGCTGCTGATCCTGCTGGCGACGGCCATCGTGGCCAGCTTCCAGGCCATCGGGACCCTGCTGGTGTTCGGCCTGCTGATCGGCCCGCCGGCCACCGCCGGGCTGCTGGTCCGGCGGGTCCCGCTGGTCATGGTGACAGCGGTCGCCCTGGGTGCGCTGGCGGTCGTCGCCGGCCTGGCCGTCAGCTACCACCACGGAACGGCCGGCGGCGCCACCGTGGCCGGGCTGGCGGTGGCCGAGTTCTTCGTCGTCCTGGCCGCCCAGGAGGCGGCCGGGGCGCTGCGCCGGACCCGTCCCGCGCTCTGAGAGCCGAGGGCGTCGCGGTAGCGGGCCTCCCGTCAGGGTGCCACAGCGCCCGTTTCCTGATCGAGCGGCGTCTGCCCGACGATGTGGCGCTCGATTGTGGCGCCGGTCCCGCCCAGGCCCGCCACGCGGATGCGGTCGTAGGCCAGCAGCCGGTGGGTGCCGGGGTCGAAGTACAGCACCGAGGCGGTGAGCGGCAGCGGCTCCCCGCCCTGGAGCGCCCGCAGCCCGCCCCCGCCGGTGGAGCCCTCCACCAGCAGCAGCGTGTCGTCGGGCTCCTCGCCGCCGGAGGTGGTGGTCGTGGCCTCGGTGGTCGTCGTGCTGCCGGTCTCCTCGCCGTCCTCGCCGTCCTCGTCCTCCGCGGGCGGGTCGATGGTGTCCGAGCGGGGCTCGTGCCCGTGGCCGGCCAGCACCAGCGGCACGCGGCCGCCGAGGTCCTCGGCCATGCGGGCGTCGTGGACCAGCGCGACGTCGACGGCGGGCGGCTCGCCCCGCTCCAGGCGGTCGGCCACGACGGGGGCGTAGGCGCTGGCCCGCTCCTGCTCGGACTGGCCGCCCACCGGCTCGCTCTTGTCGGGCGTGTAGCGGGGGTCGCCGATGCCCCAGAACCGCAGGCCGGCCACCTCGGCGCCGTCGCCGTCGAGCACCACCGCGTTGGGGTTGGAGGCCACCGCCTGCTGCGTGCTGCGGGAGTCGTGGTTGCCCCGGACCCACACGTAGGGAACGTCGAGGGTGGCGATCTGGTCGACCAGCGCCGTCTCGGGGTCGGTGCCCCAGTCGGTGATGTCGCCGGTGTCGGCGATGGCGTCGACGCCGAACTGGTCGGTCAGCCGCCGCATCAGGTCGAACGCCCCGGGGTTGAGGTGGATGTCGCTCACGTGCAGCACCCGGATCGTGCGGCCCGGCTCGAAGGTGGGGAGCTGCTCGCCCGCCAGGTACAGGGTGGCCACGTTGTCGACCAGCTCGCCCAGCTGCGAGCGGTACTCGCCGAACCGGTCGAGCACGTCCTCCATGTCGCCGACGGCCGCGGGCGCCCGGGTCAGCAGGCCGCTGTAGCGGGGCTCGGACACGGCGTTGGCGTCGAAGGTGAGCGCCGCCCCGCCCCCCAGGGCGCCGACGAGCAGCCCGGCCGTGAGGGCGCCGACCAGTGCGGCCCGCCAGTGGGCGCGGGCCACCAGGGCGCCCAGGGCGCCGCCCACCACGGCCACGATCAGGCAGCGCACCGCCAGGCCGACCAGCGCCGAGCGGACCTCCTGGGCGGCCTCCTCCCCCAGGCGCTCGACGGCCGACGGGTTGCTGGCGATGCGCTCGGCTTCCTCGACGCCGATCTCGTCGACCCGCGCGTCGAGGGTCAGCGGGGCGTCGTGGGTGTCGAGGTCGATGGTGCCGAGCGGCGCCAGGTGCACCACGGTGTGCCCCGACAGCGACGGGCGGGCGGCGAAGGTGGTCTCGAACGGCCCCACCTTGGCGGGGACCTGGCCCGTCAGCGCCAGGGCGATGGCGGCCCCCACCACCGAGAACGCGATCAGCCGCAGCCACGCCCACCAGCGGGCACGCTGGTGGTGGCGGTGCTCGACCAGCCAGCCGCGCATGCGGGCGGCCCGCTCCGCCACCAGCCGCGACACCGCCCGCCCGGGCGGCGGGCCGGTCCGACCGTCGGCCGGCGTGGCGCCGTCCGGGTCGCCGTCGCCGTCGCCGGGGGCGGTGGCGGGGACCTCGGGCTCGGGGGGTGCCTCGGAGGACATCCCCTCGATTGTGGCGGCTCGGGACACGCTCGTGGCACTGCGCTTCACGCACGTGCCGCCTCAGCGTCCCGTCGCTCGGGCCACGGCCCCGCCTGGCCCCCCCTTTTTCGGGCGCGAGCGGGCGGCGGACCGGCCCCATTGCCAGCCCGCCGCCGGTCCGAGGCTCAGGCTGTCCTGGCCGTCCTGGTGCCGCTGTCGTTCCCCGACGACCCGCCCGACGGCCGGGCCTTGCCGGCCACCTCGTCGGTGGCCTTGTCGGTGACGCTCCGCACACGCTGCTCGACCGCGTCGCCGAGCTTGCGGGCGTCGCGGGTCACCGTCTCGGTGACCCGCTGGACACGCGGGTTCTCCCGGACACGGCCGACGAACTCGTCGACCTGCGCCCGGGTCTGCTCGCTGGCCTGTGTCGCCGCCCAGTAGCCGGCGGCGAATCCGAGTGCGATACCGGTCTTGAACTTCATTGGCGAGGCGTACCCAGCATGGAGGCGGGTCATGCCTGGTACACCATCGGCCATGACCAACGTCCCGGCCGCCGGCCCGGCCGAGGCAGTCCTCGACCACATCGAGGACGAGGCCGACATCATCGTCCCCCTGGCCAACGGCGAACCCGTCACCGTCATCGACGCCATCGAGGCAAGCGCGGCGCGGTTCTCGGGCGTGCGCATCCACCAGATGCACGCCCTCCACGACCGCCCCTACCTGCACGGCACGATGCGGGACCACCTGCTCCACGTGTCGTACTTCCTGTCGCCCGTGACCCGCCCCGCCTTCCACACAGGCGGGTGCGATCTCGTGCCCAACAACTTCAGCGAGGTGCCGCGGCTGCTGCGGGAGACGACCCGCTGCTCCCTGGTGGTGGCGGCCGCCGCCCCGCCCGACCGCCACGGCTACTTCTCGCTCGGCACCAACTGCGACTACGCCGCGACCTTCATC
>DASSUD010000212.1:0-7377 GCA_035707385.1 Acidimicrobiales bacterium | reverse complement strand
TGGAACGGCTCCGACGTCACGGCGGTCGAGGGCGTCGTCGTCGGCGAGTTCGGCCAGCTCGGGGCGCAGGCCCTCGGTGCCCTGGTCCTGTGGACCGTCATCTTCGGCATCGCCTACGCCTTCTTCAAGATCCAGAACGCGCTCATGAAGGGCGGCATCCGGCCGCCGGCCGAGGAGGAGCTGGCCGGCCTGGACCTGCCCGAGATGGGTGCCCTGGCCTATCCGGAGTTCATGGAGGTCGAGGCCGTCGTCCTCCACACCGGCGGCATCAGCCCCACCAACGAGGAGCCCACCAAGGTCTGACCCACCCGGGTCACCGACCACGACCGCAGCGGGCGGGCACGGATCGCCGTGCCCGCCCGCTGCGCGCCCGGCTGCCGTCAGGGCGCCAGCCGCTCGGCCAGCCAGGCCAGCGCCAGCGGGTAGCGGTAGTCGATCCCCCCGTGGCCGGCGGGGAACAGCTCGAAGCGCATCCGCTCGCCCGGCAGCCCGGCGGCCAGCAGCGCGTCCCGGAAGGCGGCAGCCCCGAGGTCGAGGAAGTACTCGTCGCGGTTGCCGGCGTCGATCCACACGGCCCGCAGCCCGGCCGCGGCCGCCCGGCGCTCGGCGGCGACCCGGACGGGATCGACGGCCAGCCATCGCTCCCACACCGCCGGGACCAGGGCCGCGGTGGCGGTGTCGAAGGGCAGCAGCACCGTGCCGTCCTCGGAAGCCGAGAAGGCGGCGGCGTAGGCCCAGATCTCGACCAGCTCGCCGTCGCTCTCCCGCGACAGGGGCACCCGGGACCGGACGTCGGCCCAGAACCGCTCGTAGGAGCCCCGGTACTCATCGCGGAGGGCCCGGACCACGCGAGGGAACGAGGGGGTGTAGCACGTCTCGAACAGGGCGTCGCCGGCGTGGGTGGCGAGGCCGCCGAACAGGTCGGGCCGCCACAGCGCCGTGACCATGGCGCCGTAGCCGCCGCTCGACTTGCCGGCCACGCCCCGGTGCCGCGGGTCGTCCAGCGTGCGGTAGCGGGCGTCGACCCAGCCGACCACGTCCTCGCACAGGTAGGTGTGGTAGCGACCGGTGCCCGGCGAGTCGACGAACTGGCTGCCGCCCAGCGCGGTCCAGGCGTCCACGTACACCACGATCACGGGCGGGCACGCGCCCGAGGCGACCGCGGCGTCGGCCGTCTCGACGAAGGGCTGGCGGAACGGGCTGCGGTTGCGCCACATGGCCAGGTGCCCGGTGAAGCCGTGCAGCACGTACACGCTCGGGTAGCGGCGGTCGGGATCGTCGTCGTAGCCGGGCGGCACGTAGACGAGCAACGGCCGGCGGGCGGGGTCGCCGAGGGCGTTGCCCGCCAGCGCCCCGCTGTCGATGAGGTGCTCGTCGAGCCGGCCGGCCAGGTCGCCCTGCCAGGGCAGGCCGGCCCCGCGCCCGCCGCCCCCGCTGGTGTCGGTCACGCTCCGACCCTACGGCCCGGCGTGCGGTTCGCGCTCCCGCACCCGGGGTAGTCCTGCGCTGACAGAAGGAGCACGCGATGCTGGGACCTGCCGACCAACCGAAGCGCCGGTGGTGGACCTCCGCCGGGGGCGGGCGGGTCACCATGCTGTTCGCTCTCGTGGGCGTCGTGGTCGTCCTGGTGGCGGCCGCGCGCCTCGCCGACTGGTTCGACCTGCCGGGCTGGCTCGACGGGGGCCGCAGCGACCCCGCGCCCCGCGGCGACGTGATCTACGAGGGGCAGGAGGCCCGCACCGCCTCCGAGCGGTTCCTCATCGACGTCGGCGACGGCGAAGCCGTCGTGTCGGTCATGGCCAAGCAGAACCACGACAAGTCGGGGTGGCTGATCAACGGCGACTTCCAGTCGACCAACGGGACCTCCAGCGTGGCCGACCCGTCGGACCGCGACGCCCCCGCCAAGCTGCGGGTGGCCGTGGACTACTGCGCCGGCGGCGTCATCACCACCGAGCGGGACGGCGACGACCGCACCGTCACCTTCGACATGGGTGAGCTGTTCGTGTGCGACACCACCCTGGAGCACACGGCCGGCAACGACGCCGCCTTCCAGCAGGACGACACGCCCACCGACTTCCACGGCGACTTCGTCAGCTTCGTGGCGGGCGCCGTCGAGGCCGCGGCGGCCGCGTCGCCCTGCCCGGCCGACCAGCTCGAGCAGTTCCGGACCCGGGACTTCACGGCCTACGTCACCGAGCAGCTCGTGGACCAGCTGGGCGTCCCGGCCGCCGACATCGACGTGGTGGCACCCACGCTGGGCACCAGCGACGAGGACACCCGGGCCGCGCTGGACGAGCGCCTGACCAGCTTCCTGGAGCGACGGGACCCTGACGACCCGGACCGGACCTACGAGGCCCTGTCGATCCAGTACCTGTCAGGCGACGGGACCGCGGTGGAGGACTCGTGCTACCGCGACCCCGGCGCCACGGAGCTCGACGACATCAACGACGTCGCCCTCCCCAACTGATCGGGTTCGTGCTGCTCCGCCGGCGGTCAGTCGGCGAAGCGCTCCATGGCGGCCTTGGCCCGCCGGGCGGACGTGCGCCGCTTCCACATCTTGAGCTTCCAGTGACGACGCCGGCGGGCCGACGGGCGGCCCCGCTCCGGGTCGTGGTGCCGCTCGGCCCGGAAGCCCACGGCCGGCTCGACGATGTCGTCGGGCTCGGTCCCGCCCTGGATGAGGCCGGTGACGTCGGCCAGGGCGGTGTTCACCCGATGACGCTCGGAACGAGCCTGGACCCGGCGCTCCTCATGGTGCGGCAGGACCAACTCACTGGTGCGGTGACGATTGCTCATCGATGCCCTCTCTCGAGAGTTCCGACTGATCTCGCTGCCGTTGCCCCGACCGTAGCCGGGAGTCCACCCGATTGTCTCGGGTCGAAGGTCCTCTTCGCGAAATGGCCTCCTGACCAGGGTCGACCAGGCGGCTTGGGTGGCCGGCGGCACCACCGCGTAGCCTCGCGGGCGTGCAGAACGTGGTCAGCGTCCCCCGCCCCGCAGCCGACGTCGTGATGCGGCGCCTGCTGCGGATCCCCGACGGGCCGGCCGCACCCGACGGTGCGGCCCAGCGGGCCTTCTCCACGTCGATCCTGGTGTCCGCCACGCGCTGCCTGCTCACCTACGTCGCGCTGCCGTTCCTGGCCCCGGCGCTGGGCCTGGCCGCGGGGGTGGGCCCGGCCATCGGCATCCCCGTGGGGATCGTGGCCATCGCCGCCAACGGGCTCACGATCCGCCGGTTCTGGGCCGCCGACCACCGCTGGCGGTGGGCCTACACCGCGGTGGCGCTGTCGGTCATCGTCCTGCTGGCGATCCTGCTGGTCGAAGACCTGGCGAGCCTGATCGGCTAGGCGTGCTGCGGCGGGTCGGCCTCCTGACGCTGGGGTGGGTCGCCGTCGCCCTCGGCGGCCTCGGCGTCGTCGTGCCGGGCCTGCCGACCACCGGGTTCTTCGTGCTGGCCGCGGCCTGCTTCGCGCGCTCCAGCCCCCGCTTCGAGCGCTGGGTCCTCAGCCTGCCGAAGATCGGCCCCCTGGTGCGGGACCACCGGGCCGGCCTGGGCATGCCCCGGCGGGCCAAGGTCCTGGCCATCGGCATGATGCTGGCGGCCTGCGCCCTCAGCTCGTGGGCGACGGGATCGTGGCCGGCCGCGGCGGTCATCCTCGGCGCCGGGGCGGTGGGGACCTGGTACGTCGGCTGGCGCATCCCCACCCGCGAGGCGGTGCTGGCCCGGGCCGCGGGAGACCCCGGGGCTCAACCGACGTAGGCCGCCGCCTGGCTCGCCACCAGGTCCTCGATGTCGCCCATGGCGATGTTGGCGTCCACGATGTGCAGGCCCCAGCCGCCGGGGAGGTCGCCCTCGATGTCGTCGGTGCGGGGGTCGGCCGGGTCGCCGTTGACCGTCAGGGACAGGTAGGTGAGGTCACCCTGGGTGACGCACTCCGCCTCGAGGAGGCCCGGGTAGGTGACCCAGGGCGTGGTGATGCCGGAGGTGCGCGCCGGGTCGGCGAAGGGCTGGCTGGTCCCGCCCAGCAGGCCGCTCGCCCGGCCGTCCACCAGGAAGTAGGGGTGCAGCGCCGCCGGCCCGCCGGCCAGGTCGGCGGGGTTGACGCAGGCCGCCGGCCCGACGTCGCTGGCCCGGCCGAAGAAGGCACCCGCCTCCGGCGGGGCGGTGGCCCGGAAGGTGGCGTAGGACACCACGCAGCCCACCTGGTCGGGTTCCTCGCACAGGGGGACCTCGTCGAAGACGCCGCCCACGACCTCGCCGGCGGGCACGTGGACCGACGACCCGAGGATGTAGGCCGACACCAAGCGGTCCCGCAGCAGGGGCTCGCCGTCGATCTCGTCGGCGATCAGGCGGCTCAGCATGCCCGCGCCCTGGGAGTGGCCGATGAGCACGAAGCCCCGGCCGTCGCTGTCGTTGGCGACGTAGTGCTTGAAGGCGTCGACCACGTCGCCGTAGGCGGTGGCCCCGATGGCCGCCCGGTCGGCGCCCGCTCCGCCCCCGATCATCGACAGCGTGACCTGGCGGTACACGGGCGCGTACAGCCGGCACGACGAGGTCAGCCGGGCCGCCTGGTTGTAGACGGTGTTGATCTCCTGGCCCTCGGCCGGGACCAGGTCGCTGTTGGGGGTCGGGTCCTCGCTGACCGTCGGGTACACGTAGAAGCAGTCGACGGCCGGGTCCTCGGCCGCCTCGTGCGGCTCGACCTCGGTGGTGCCGTCGGCCGCCACCGCGGTGGCGTCGAGGTCGCGGCTGCACACGTCGTCCGCGATGCCCGGCTTGCACAGCCAGTGGGCGTCGTCGGCGTAGGTGGCGCTGCTGTAGCCCTCCCAGCCCGCGGGCAGGGCGGCGGGCTCGCTGGTGGTGGCCGCGTCCCCGCCGGGGCCGTCCCCCGCCTCGTCGCCGTCCCCGCCCCCCGAGCACGCCGCGGCCGCCAGGGCCAGGGCGGCGACGGCGCGCGCCAGGGTCGTTCCCCGCGTCGTTCCCCTCACGCCCAAGAAGTTACCCGCCGTAGAGGGCGCGCATCGGGCAGGCTGGGCCCATGCGGTTCGTGATCTATGGCGCCGGGGCCGTCGGGGGCACCATCGGCGGCCGGCTGTTCGAGGCCGGCCACGACGTCACCCTCGTCGCCCGGGGCGACCACCTGCGCGCCCTGCAGGGCGACGGCCTGACCCTCGTGTCGCCGGGCGGGTCGGTGACCCTGGCGGTGCCGGCGGCCGGCCACCCGGGCGACGCCGGCCTGGCCCCGGGCGACGTGGTGGTGCTGGCCATGAAGTCCCAGCACACCGCGGCGGCCCTGGTCGACCTGGCCGGGGTGGCGCCCGAGGGCGTCGCCGTGTTCTGCGCGCAGAACGGCGTGGACAACGAGCGGATGGCGCTGCGGGCGTTCCCGGACGTCTACGCGGTGTCCGTCATGCTGCCGGCCACCCACCTGGAGCCGGGCGTGGTGGTGATCAACTCCGCCGGGCTGACCGGCCTGCTCGACCTCGGTCGCTACCCGGAGGGCGTCGACGGCACCGCCCTGGCCGTGGCCGGCGCGCTGAGCGGCGCCACCTTCGGGTCGGAGGCCCGGACCGACATCATGCGGTGGAAGTACCGCAAGCTGCTCATGAACCTGGCCAACGCCATCGAGGCGGTGTGCGGGCCCGCCGGCCGGACCAGCCCGCTCGTCGCCATGGTGCAGGACGAGGGCGGGGCGGTGCTGCGGGCGGCGGGCATCGACCCCGTCCCCGCCGAGGAGGACCGGGCCCGGCGCGGTGACCTGCTGTCCCTGCGGCCGGCCGAGGGCCGGCGCCGGGAGGGTGGGTCCTCGTGGCAGAGCCTGAGCCGGGGCACCGGCTCGATCGAGGCCGACTACCTGAACGGCGAGATCGTGCTGCTGGGACGCCTGCACGGCGTCCCGACCCCGGCCAACGCGCTGCTCCAGCGCCTGGCGGGCCGGGCGGCGGCCGAGGGTCGACCCCCGGGCTCGATGACCCCGGACGAGGTCCTGGCCCACCTCTGACCGATTTGGCGGCGCATACGTCGCATATGCGACGTACGCGCCGCCAAATCGTTGTGGTCAGCCCTCCACCTCGCCCAGGCGGCGGCGGAGGAACGCCCGCTCCGGGGCCGTGCGGGCCCGGCCCAGCGCCTCCCGGTAGGCGGCGGCCGCCTCGTCGGTGCGGCGCAGGCGGCGCAGCAGGTCGGCCCGGGCGGCGGCCAGTTGGTGGCCCCGGGCCAGGCGGGGGTCGCCCGCCACGGCCTCGAGCACCGCCAGGCCCGCCTCGGGACCGGATGCGAACGACACCGCCACCGCCCGGTTCAGCTCCACCACCGGGGACGGCGCCAGCCGGGCCAGGTGCCCGTACAGGGCGGCGATGCGGGGCCAGTCCGTGTCCTCCCACGCCGCGGCCCGGGCGTGCTCGGCGGCGATGGCGGCCTGGAGCCGGTACGGCCCCGGCGGCGACGCCCGCCACGCCCGGTCCAGCTCGGACCGGCCCTCGGCGATGCGATCGTGGTCCCAGCGGGTGCGGTCCTGGTCCTCCAGCAGGACCAGGTCGCCGGCCACCGACAGCCGCGCCGCCCGCCGGCTGTCCTGCAGCAGCACCAGGGCCAGCAGCCCGCGGGCCTCGGGCTCGTCGGGCATGAGCGCCACCAGCCGCCGGGCCAGGCGGATCGCCTCCTCGCACAGCTCCCGCCTGATGAGCTCGTCGCCGGCCGTGGCCGCGTAGCCCTCGGTGAACACCAGGTACACGCAGGCCAGCACCGACGGCAGCCGCTCCGGCAGCAGGTGGGGCGGCGGCACCCGGAACGGGATGGCGGCCGTGCGTATCTTGGCCTTGGCCCGGCTCAGCCGCTGGGCCACCGTCGGCTCCGGCTGCAGGAACGCCCGGGCGATCTCCGAGGTCTGCAGCCCGCACACCAGCCGCAGGGTCAGCCCGACCTGGGTGGCCGGGGCCAGGGCGGGATGGCAGCAGGTGAAGACGAGCCGCAGCTGATCGTCGTCCACGGGCTCCAAGGGATCCACGGTCAGCGCCTCCGCGGTCGGGGCCAGCGCGGCGACCGCCGCCCGCTCGCGGGGACCGCGCCCGGCCTCACGGCGGGCTCGGTCGATGGCCCGGTTCCGGGCCGTGGTGGTGATCCAGGCGCCGGGGCGGCCGGGGATGCCCCGGACCGGCCAGGAGCGCAGTGCCTCCACGAACGCCTCCTGCACGGCGTCCTCGGCGGCGTCGATGTCCCCGAGGAGCCGGACGAGCGTGGCGAGCGCGCGCCCCGACTCCTCGCGGAAGGCCCGTTCGACCGCCCCGGCGGGACCGGGGGCCGGTCCCGTCAGCCGGTCTCCCAGATGGGCCGGACCTCGACGGCGCCGCCCGCACCGACCGGCACCTTCGACCCCA
>DASSUD010000211.1:0-7248 GCA_035707385.1 Acidimicrobiales bacterium | reverse complement strand
CTTGGCCTTCAGGATGCGCAGGAAGTCCCGCGGCCCGAAGGTGACGAACCGGGCGGACAGCGACGCCGCGGTGCAGGTCACCGCGTCACCCCGGCGAAGCGTGCCGAGGTTGTGCCCGTCGACCGACAGCGTGGCCGAGCGGTCCCCGACCACCTCGATGCGGACGCGGGCGGTGGGGGCCAGCACGAGGGAGCGGTCGAACAGCATGTGGGGCGAGACAGGGGTCATCAGCAGGCAGCGATGGGTGGGCTCGACGATTGGTCCCCGCGCCGAGAACGCGTACGCCGTCGACCCCGTGGGGGTGGCGACGATCAAGCCGTCCGCAGCGTAGGGGGTGAAGGTCTCGCCGTCGATGCTCACGCCCAGCCGCACGGTATGGCCCATCGGCGTCTTCTCCAGCACCGCTTCGTTGAGCGCGACGAACGACCGGCCGTCGCCGGTGCGGCGCATCGGCGCCGGCTGGCCGGACTCGTCGGGCTCGGAGCAGGCCTCGAAGGACGGTGCGTCGATCTCCACCCGGAGGAGCATGCGCTCCTCGATCTCGTAGGAGCCGGCCAGGAAGCGCTTGAGGGCCATGCGCACGCCGCCCGGCTCGATCTCGGTGAGGTAGCCCAGCTGGCCGACGTTGACCCCGACCACCGGCACGCCGTCGCCCGCCACCAGGTCGACCGTGCGCAGCATGGTGCCGTCGCCGCCGATGCTGACGGCCAGGCCCAGCCCGCGGGCGAAGGTCTGCTCCGGGCACCCGTAGGACGCCAGCCCGGCGATCCCCGCGTCCCGCAGCGGCAGCCGCACCTCGTGGCCCCGCTCGACCAGCCAGGCCGCGGCGTCCCGCGCCAGCTCGGCCGCCTGGGGGCGCTCGTGGTGGAGGACCATGCCGATGACGGCCATGCCCTGCTCCTGCCTACGGCCGGGCGCGACCCGCGGCCTCGCCGACGGCGGTGCCGAGGTCGACGGGGCCCGGTGCGGTGGCCGGAGCGGTGCGGGCGTGGACGAGGAACTCGACGTTTCCTTCGGCGCCGGTGATCGGAGACACCATCACCTCCATGATGGCGGCTCCGTGCCCCGCGAGCGCGTCACATACGCCGGCGAGCGCCCGGTGCCACACCTCCGGCTCGCGGATCACGCCCCGACCCCGGGACGCCTCCCGCCTCCCGGCCTCGAACTGGGGCTTGACCAGCAGGACGAGATCCGCACCCGGGCCCGCCAGGTCCACGAGGTTGCCCGCCACGGTGCCGAGGGAGATGAACGACAGGTCGGCGACCACCACGTCGAAGGGCTCGCCCAGGTCCCCGGCCGCCAGGTCCCGCACGTTGACCCGCTCGTGCGCCTCGACCCGGGGGTCGGCCCGCAGCCGCTCGTGGAGCTGGCCGTGGCCGACGTCCACCGCCACCACCCGGGCGGCGCCCCGTTGCAGCAGGCAGTCGGTGAAGCCGCCGGTCGAGGCCCCGGCGTCGAGCGCCCGCCGGCCGGACGGGTCGATCCCGAAGCGGTCGAGGGCGGCGGCCAGCTTCTCCCCGCCCCGGGACACGTACGGCGGTGGGTCGCCGGCGAGCTCGACGGGCTCGTGCGGGGCCACCAGCCGGGACGACTTGAGGGCGGGTGCACCGCCCACCGTGACCCGCCCGGCGCGGATCGCCGCCAGGGCCTGCTGGCGGCTGGCGGCCAGACCCCGGCGTACCAGCTCGACGTCGAGGCGCCGGCGAACGGCGGGCGTGGGGGCTCCCGGCGGTCAGCCGGCGGAGCCGGGCGGGCGCTTGGCCGGGGCCTTCTTCGCCGCGGTCTTCTTCGCCGTCGACGTCTTCGCCGTCGACTTCTTGGCCGCCGACTTCTTGGCCGCCGTGGACTTCTTGGCGGGCGCCTTGGCCGTGGACTTCTTGGCCGTCGTGGACTTCTTGGCCGCCGTGGACTTCTTGGCCGGGGCCTTGGTCGCCGTGGACTTCTTGGCCGCGGCCTTCTTGGCCGGCGCCTGGGCGGCGAGCGGAGCCGGCGTGGACGGCGGCGGCGAGGGCTTCGACCGCTCGGCGGGGGCGAAGCGCTCCGGCACCACCTGGCGCACGGCCGCGATCGCCACGTCGGCGAAGCGCTGCACCATGCGCTCGACGTCGTCACGGGTGGCGAGGTTGAGGTGGTCCAGCGACTGGTCGATCTCGGCGCGGACGTTCTCGAGGAACCGCTCCCGGTTGCGCCGGCTGCGCTCGACCAGCTCGTCGATCGTCGCCTGGGCCTGCTCGGCCTGTACCTCCCCCGCCTTCACGAAGTCGCGGATCAGCTCCTCGGCGCGGGCCTGGGTCATGGCGCTGAACGTCATCCCGGCGTCGAGGAGCCGCCTCAGCAGATCGTTGTCGGCCATGGCAGCGGAGGTTACGACCCGCGCCCCGGGGTGGCAACGAACGCGTGGCCGGCTGGCTACGTTCTGGCGGTGCTCCCGCTGTACGACGAGAACCCCGTCAGCCGCCGCCCGGTGGTGACGTGGCTGATCGTCGCGGCGTGCATCGCCGCCTTCCTGTTCTGGCAGCCGGCCCCGTTCACCGACACGGTCGAGGACACGCAGTTCAGCCTGGAGTGGGCCGCCATCCCCTGCGAGGTGCTCCAGGGCCGCCCGCTGTCGGTCGACGAGGTGGTGGCCACCTACCAGCTGGGCGACGGCGAGGCGTGCGGCGTGGGGTCCCCCGAGCCGCCCTTCGACGCCGGCAAGCTCGTCTTCGGTTCGCTCCTGGTGGCGACGTTCCTCCACGCCGGGCTGCTCCACCTGCTCGGCAACCTGCTGTTCCTGTGGGTGTTCGGCAACAACGTCGAGGACCGCCTGGGCCACGTCCTGTTCGCGCTGTTCTACCTGGCGGGCGGGGTGGTGGCGTCGCTGGCGCACGTGGTGGTGAACCCGTCGTCGACGGTGCCGCTGGTGGGCGCGTCGGGCGCCATCGCCGCGGTGATGGGTGCGTACCTCGTGTGGTTCCCCCACGCCCGCGTGCGCACGCTGGTGTTCATCTTCGTGATGGACCTCCGTGCCGTCTGGGTCCTCGGCATCTGGTTCCTGTTCCAGTTCTTCACCGACCCGAACGACGGCGTGGCCTGGATGGCGCACGTGGGCGGCTTCCTGTTCGGCATGGCGGTGGCGCTGGTGGTCCGGGCCGCGGGGGGCGGCCGGCCCGACCCCGTGCCCCCCGGCTACGGCTACTACGGCGGGTGGCGGCCGCCCCGCCGGCCGGACGGCCGCTACTGACCGCCCGGCACCAGCGCGGCCAGGCTGCCCGCCACCACGTCCGGCGCCGGGTCGACGGGCAGGTCCCCCGGCCGGGTCACACCGGTGAGGACGAGCGCGAACCGGTAGCCGAGCTGGCGGGCGAACACGCCGTCGGTGTCCGGGCGGTCGCCCACCACCGTGCCCTCGGCCCCGCCGGCGGCCCGCACCAGGTCGGCCATCGGCGGGTGCGGCTTGCCCGCCACCACCGGCGTGGCGCCCGACGCGTAGGCGACGGCCGCCAGCAGTGACCCGGCCCCGGGAATGGGGCCGTCCGGCGTCGGGTAGGTGGCGTCGTCGTTGGTCCCGAGCAGCCGGGCGCCCCGCATCACGGCCCGGGCCGCCGCCCGCAGCCGCTCGTAGTCGAACTCGCGGTGGAAGCCGACCACCACCACGTCGGCGTCGCCACCGGTCACCGGGACGGCGCCGCGGGCCGCCATGGCCTCGCCGACCCCGGGGCCCCCGCACACCAGGACCTGCTCCCCCGGCTCGACGAGGCGGGCCGCCGCCATGGCCGAGCTGAGCACGGCGCCCGCGGCCGGGATGCCCAGCCGGGCCAGCTTGGCTTCCTGCTCGGCCACCACCGGCGCCGAGTTGTTGGTGGCGAACACCACCCGCTCGCCGGCGGCCCGCAGCCGGGCCACCGCCTCGGGGGCCCCGGGGATCGGCTGGGAGGCCAGCCACACCACGCCGTCGAGGTCGAGCACCCACGTCACGGCCGGACATGCTGCCACCCCGCCGCTGCCGGCAGCCCGGGACGTTTCTGCGAGGATGGGCGGGTGGCGCACTTCCAGCCCTTCCCCGGCATCCGCTACGACCTCGACAAGGTCGACCTGGGGGCGGTGATCAGCCCGCCCTACGACGTCATCGACGAGGCCCAGCGGGCCGAGCTCGCCGCTCGCGACCCCCACAACGCCGTCCGCATCGACCTGCCGGTCGACGAGGACGGCGCCGACCGCTACGACGTCGCCCGCTCGCTGCTCGCCGCCTGGCGGGCCGACGGCACCCTCGTCACCGACGACCGCCCCGCGTTCACGGTCTACCGCATGGCCTACGACGACGACGCCGGCGTGGCCCGGCACACGACGGGCGTGATCGGCGCCCTCGAGCTGACGCCGCCGGGGTCCGACATCCTCCCCCACGAGCACACGACGCCCAAGGCGCGCAGCGACCGCCTCGACCTGCTGCGGTCCAGCCGGGCCAACACGTCGGCCATCTGGGGCCTGTCGCTGGCCAAGGGGCTGACCGACCTGCTGCCCACCGACCGCCCGCCCACCGCCAGCGTCGTGGACGGCGAGGGCACGACCCACACGGTCTGGGTCGTCGACGACCCGGCCGCCTGCGCGGCGATCGCGGAGGCGGTGGCCACCCAGCCGGTGGTCGTGGCGGACGGCCACCACCGCTACGAGACCTCCCTCGCCTACCGGGGCGAGCGCGAGGCGGCCGACGGCACGGCAGGCGAGGCGACCGCCACGCTCGCCTACCTGGTCGAGCTGGTGGAGGACGAGCTGACCGTCCGGGCCATCCACCGGCTGGTCTCGGGCCTCCCCGCGGGCTTCGACCTGGTGGACGCCCTGGCGCCGTGGTTCGAGCCCGTCGGCGCCCCGCCCCCCGGCGTCCCCGTGACCACGGCCATGGACACCGCCGGCGCGCTGTGCCTGATCGGTCCGGCCGGCGAGGCCCTGCTGGCGCCCCGCAGCGACGCCCTGGCCGACGCCCGCGACCTCGACTCCGCCCGGCTCGACGTGGCCCTCGCCGCGCTGCCGCCCCACGAGCTGCGCTTCCAGCACGGGGTCGACAACGTCCGGGACGCGGTCGCGTCCGGCGACGCCCAGTTCGGGGTACTGCTCCGACCGGCCACCGTGGCCCAGATCGAAGCGACCGCGCACGGAGGCGAGCGCATGCCCCCGAAGACCACGTTCTTCCACCCCAAGCTCAAGACCGGCCTCGTGTTCCGGAGCCTGGGCTGATGGACGCCGCCGAGGCCCTCGACTTCCTGCGCGCCAACCACCGGGCCGTGATGGCCACCACCAAGGCGGACGGGTCGACCCAGATGTCCCCGATCACCGTGGGCGTCGACCGCGACGGCCGCGTGGTGGTGTCGAGCCGCGAGACCGCCTACAAGGTCCGCCACCTGCGCGCCCTGCCCTACGCGGCTGTCTGCGCGTTCAGCGACCAGTTCTTCGGCCCGTGGGTCCAGGTGGAGGGACCGGTGGAGGTCGTCTCCCTCCCCGAGGCCATGGAGCCGCTGGTGGACTACTACCGCGACATCAGCGGCGAGCACCCCGACTGGGACGACTACCGGGCGGCCATGGAGCGCGACCAGCGCGTCATCCTGCGCATGACCGTAGAGCGGGCCGGCCCCACCGTCTCCGGCTGAGGGGCGGGCCGGCTCACGGCAGCGCCGGCGCCACCTCCTCGGCCAGCAGTCGCAGGTGGTCGAGGTCGCTCAGGTCCAGGACCTGGAGGTAGATCCGCTCGGCCCCGGCCTCGGCGAACGCAGCCAGCCGCTCGGTCACCTCGGCCACCGTGCCGGCCGCCGCGCTCTCCCGCAGCTCGCCGGGCTCGCGCCCGATGGCGGCCGCCCGGCGCCGGTAGCCGTCCTCGTCCTCGCCGCAGGTCACCACGAGCGCGGCCGAGAACGCCATGGTGGCCGGGTCCCGGCCCGCGGACTCGCACGCGGCGCGCACGGCGTCGACCCGGGCACCGAAGGCGGACACCGGCGAGAACGGCACGTTGAACTCGTCGGCGTAGCGGGCGGCCAGCCGGGGCGTGCGCGCCTTGCCCCAGCCGCCGACGATCACCGGGGGCCGGGGCGACTGCACCGGCTTGGGCAGCGCCGGCGAGCCCACCAGCCGGTAGTGCTCGCCCTCGAACGAGAAGCGCTCCCCCGCCGGCGTCTCCCACAGCCCGGTGATCACGGCCAGCTGCTCGCCCAGCCGTGCGAACCGCTCGCCGAGCGGCGGGAAGGGGATCCCGTACGCCTCGTGCTCCCGCTCGAACCAACCGGCACCGAGGCCCAGCTCGACCCGGCCGCCGGACATGGCATCGACCTGGGCGACCGCGATCGCCAGCGGCCCGGGCAGCCGGAAGGTGCCGGCGGTGACGAGCGTGCCCAGGCGGATGCGGGTGGTCTCCCGGGCCAGGCCGGCCAGCGTGACCCAGGCGTCGGTGGGCCCGGGCTCACCGAGCCCGGGCCCCATCGTCAGGTAGTGGTCGGACCGGAAGAAGGCGTCGAAGCCGAGCCTCTCGGTCTCGCGGGCGACGGCCAGCAGGTCGTCGTACGTCGCCCCCTGCTGGGGCTCGGTGAAGATGCGGAGGGCGGTCACCCGCCGGACGCTACCGGCGCGCCCCCGGCGCTCAGTTCACGTCCCAGGTCGCCCCGGCGCTCAGTTCACGTCCCAGGTCGCCCCGGAGCGGAGCAGCGTGGCCAGGTCGCCGGGGCCCCGCTCGGACTGCGCGGCCGCGATCTGGGCGTCGACGCCCTCGCCGTAGTTGGGGCGCACCACGTCGCGGAACACCCCGACGGGCGTGGGCTCGTGCGGGCCCCGGGCCAGGCGGGACAGCATGAACGCCACGCTGGGGTCGTCGCGGGTCTCGTCGTGGACCAGCAGCGCGTCCTCGCCGACGTCGGCCACGTCGACGATGTGGGCGCCCCGCTGCGAGTCGATGACCACGCCCTTGTCGCCCTCGGCGCCGAACCGGATCGGCTCGCCGTGGCGCAGGGGGATGAGCATGTCGTCGCGGTTGACCTTGGCCGTGATCGTCTCGAAGGCGCCGTCGTTGAAGACGTTGCAGTTCTGGTAGATCTCGACCAGCGACGCGCCCCGGTGCTCGAACGCCCGGTGGATGACCTCCATCATGTGGCGGCGGTCCATGTCGTGGGTCCGGGCCACGAACGACGCCTCGGCCCCGATGGCGACGCTGACCGGGTTGAACGGGTGGTCGAGGCTGCCGAAGGGCGTCGACTTGGTGACCTTGCCCACCTCGCTGGTGGGCGAGTACTG
>DASSUD010000210.1:0-4830 GCA_035707385.1 Acidimicrobiales bacterium | reverse complement strand
CCGGCACCACCTCGATCGCGCCGATGCGCCCGGCCGAGCGCACGTCGTCGAGCGCCAGGTCGAGCCGCGCCAGCCGTTCGGGTGTGTCGGTCACGGTGACCGACGTCACCTCGGTGCGCATCGATCGCTTGGCCTCGCTCTTGGCCTTGCGGACCTCGGACAGCGCAGCGGCGACGACCGCCAGCACCGCGGGATCGGGCTCGTCGGCCACGGTGGCGGCGCCGGCCTCGGCGACCTCCCGGAGGGCGTCGGCATCGGGCCACGGCGACCGGTGGACCGAGCCCTCCTGCCACCACGACCACACCTCTTCGGTGACGAACGGCAGGAACGGGGCGAACAGGCCGAGCAGCGTGCGCAGCGCCAGGCCCAGGGCCGTGCGGGCCGAGGCCTGGCCGGCCTCGCCGTCGGCCCCGTAGGCCCGGTTCTTGACCAGCTCCAGGTAGTCGTCGCAGAACGACCAGAAGAACCCCTCGGTCCGCTCGAGCGCCCGGGCGTAGTCGTAGCGGTCGAACGCCGCGGTCGCCTCGCTGACCAGGTCGGCCAGCGCCGCCAGCATCGACCGGTCGAGCGGCTCGGTGACGGTCCCCGCCGTGGTCGACTCCAGGCCGAGGGCGAACTTCGAGGCGTTGAGCAGCTTGATGGCCAGCTTGCGGCCGATCTTCATCTGCCCCGGCTCGAGCGCCAGGTCCATGCCCGGCCGCCCGCCGGCCGCCCAGTAGCGCACGGCGTCGGCCCCGTAGGTCGAGATGAGGACCGTCGGGTCGTCGGGGGCGTTGCCGGCCGACTTGGACAGCTTCTTGCGGTCCGGGTCGAACACGAACCCGGAGATGGCGGCGTTGCCCCACGGCAGGGCGTCGTGCTCGTAGTGCGAGCGGACCACCGTGTAGAAGAGCCAGGTCCGGATGATCTCGTGGGCCTGGGGGCGCAGGTCCATGGGAAACGTGCGCGCGAACAGGTCGGGGTCGTCGACCCAGCCGGTGACGATCTGGGGGGTGAGCGACGACGTGGCCCACGTGTCCATGACGTCGGGGTCGGCCGCGAAACCGCCGGGCTGGTTGCGCTGCGACTCGTCGTAGCCGGCCGGGACGTCGGCGGTGGGGTCGACGGGCAGCGAGTCCTCGGAGGCCAGGATGGGCGACAGCCAGTCGACCCGCCCCTCGGTGTCGATGGGGTACCAGGCCGGGAACGGCACGCCGAAGAACCGCTGGCGGGTGATGTTCCAGTCGCCCTGCAGGCCGTTGACCCAGTTCTCGTAGCGGACCCGCATGAAGTCGGGCCACCAGGCCAGCTCCTTGCCGCGGGCCAGCATGGCGTCCTTGTCGGGGTAGCGGATGAACCACTGGTCGGAGGTGACGATCTCCAGCGGGCGGGAGCCGTTCTCCCAGAACTTCACCGGGTGGGTGATGGGCCGGGGCTCGCCCTGCGTCCCGCCGGTCTCGGCCAGCAGCTCGGCGATGCGGGCCTGCGCCTGGCGGACCGTGCGGCCGGCCAGCTCGTCGTAGTGGGCCTGGGCCCGGGCCGGGTCGGTGGACTCCCAGCCGGGGGACCCCCAGGTGACCGGGCGCAGCCGGCCGTCGCGGTCGACGACCGTGCGGATGCCGAGGCCGAGCTCGCGCCACCAGGTGACGTCGGTGGTGTCGCCGAAGGTGCAGATCATGGCGGCGCCGGTGCCCTTGTCGGGGTCGGCCAGCTCGTGGGCCACGATCGGGACCTCGGCCCCGAACAGCGGCGTGGTGGCCGCCCGCCCGAACAGCGGCTGGAAGCGGGGGTCGTCCGGGTGGGCGACGACCGCCACGCACGCCGGCAGCAGCTCGGGCCGCGTGGTGTCGATCCACAGGTCCTCGCCGTCCGGTCCGCGGAAGCGCAGCTTGTGGTAGGCGCCGGGGATCTCGCGGTCCTCCAGCTCGGCCTGGGCCACCGCGGTGCGGAAGTCGACGTCCCACAGCGTGGGGGACTCGGACCGGTACAGCAGGTCGCGGGCCAGCAGCCGCAGGAACCCGCGCTGGCTGGCTCGCCGGGCTTCCGGACCGATGGTGCGGTAGCCGTAGCTCCAGTCGACCGACAGGCCGATGTCGGACCACAGGTCGAAGTAGGTCTCCTCCAGCTTCTCGACGACCTCGCCGCACAGGGCGACGAAGTTGGGCCGGCTGACGGGGATCGGCTTGTCCTTCCTGCCGACCTTCTCCGGCGGGCGGAAGTCGCGGTCGTAGGGCAGCGAGGGGTCGCAGCGGGTGCCGGTGAGGAGCTGCACCCGGCGCTCGACGTTGAGGCCGTTGTCGTCCCAGCCCATCGGGTAGTACACCTCGCGGCCCCGCATCCGCTGGTAGCGGGCGATGAAGTCGGTGTGGGTGTACGAGCACACGTGCCCCGGGTGCAGCGCCCCCGACACGGTGGGCGGCGGCGTGTCGATGGAGAACACCTCGTCGCGGCTCTTGGAACGGTCGAACCGGTAGGTGCCCTCGTCGGCCCAGCGCTGGCGCCACTTGGCCTCGAGGCCCTCGAGGCTGGGCTTGTCGGGAATGCTCATCACGCTGGTCAAGGGTAGTGGTGGCGCGCCCACCGCCCCGCAGCCATAGACCGTTTCCGCCGCCGCCCCGGCGGGTAATCGTCGGAGCGTCCGAGGCCGCCCCCGCCCGGAGGACCGACGATGGAGCCCACCGCCCCGCCCCTCCCGAGCCTCGGCGACGCCGAGGACCGCCTGGCCTGGATCTTCGGGTCCTCCCGCAGCGGCAGCACCTGGCTGCTGCGCATGCTCGCCGCCATCGACGGCGTCGTCCCGATCGACGACCCCCACCTGGGCCACCACCTCGGCGTGTGGCGCCCGATCTCGCTGGCCTGGGCCACGGCCGAGCACCCGCCCGACCTCACCACCCTCGACCGGGTCAAGCACGACAAGGACAGCTACTTCTTCAGCGACCGGTACCGGGACGCCTGGGCGCCGGCGCTGCGGAACCTGATCGTCGACCGCTTCGACGCCCAGGTGGCCGACACCGCCGCCGGTCCCGAGCCGGCGGTGGTGGTCAAGGAGCCGGGGTCGCACGTGGCCGACCTGCTGGTCTCGCTGTTCCCCCGGTCCCGGCTGGTGTTCCTGCTGCGGGACGGCCGCGACGTGGTCGACTCGTGGCTGGCGGCCTACCGCCACGGGTCGTGGGCGCTGGACGAGGGCGCGTTCCCGGTCACCGGCGCCGGCCGCGAGTCGCTGGTGCGCTGGCAGTCGGCCGTGTGGGCGTTCCGGTCCGACGTCGTGCGGCGGGTGTACGACGGGCACCCTGCCGATCGCCGGGTGCTGGTCCGCTACGAGGACCTGGTGGCCGACCCGGCCCGCGAGCTGGCCCGGGTCTGCACCTACCTGGCGATCGACGCGTCGGCCGACCGGCTGGCCGAGGTGGCGGCCGAGTTCGCCTACGCCGCCGTGCCCCGGGCCGAGAAGGGCGACAGCAAGGAGATCCGCTCGGCCACGCCCGGCGGCTGGCAAGACAACCTGACGCCGGACGAGCACGACGTCATGCACGAGGTCATGGGCCGCCAGCTCGCCGCCTTCGGCTACCTGGATCCCCAGCCCGCGGGCCTCGCCTGACGCGCGCCGAGCCGGAGCCCGGTCGCCTTGCCGGCGAGGCCTAACCCGTTCGGCCCGCCCGCCGCCCGCAGGTACCCTCCTCGGCCATGCTCAGGTTGTTCGACACCGCCACGGGCCGCGTGGTGCCCCTGGAGCCGCGCGATCCCGGCAAGGTGTCGATCTACGCGTGCGGCCCCACCGTCTACGGGCCTCCGCACATCGGCCACGGCCGCACCAACATGTCCTACGACATGCTGCGGCGTTACCTCGTGTGGTCGGGCTACGAGGTCACCTTCGTGTCGAACATCACCGACATCGAGGACAAGATCATCGCCCGGGCCCAGGCGGAGGACCGGCCCTGGCAGGAGATCACCGAGCGCTGCACCGCGGTCTGGTACCGGGGCATGGGTGCGCTCAACGTCGACCGCCCCGACGAGGACCCCCACGCCACGGCGTACGTCGACCAGATGGTGGCCCTGATCGGCCGGCTGGTGGCGGGCGGCTTCGCCTACGAGACCGGCGACGGCGTGTACATGGAGGTCGAGCGGGTTCCGGGCTACGGCGAGCTGGCCGGCCAGCCGCTGGAGTCGCTGAAGGCGGGGGCCCGCATCGAGGCCGCGGAGGACAAGCGGTCCCCCCTCGACTTCGTGCTGTGGAAGAAGGCCAAGCCGGGCGAACCCACCTGGGACTCGCCCTGGGGCCCCGGCCGGCCGGGCTGGCACACCGAGTGCGTGGTCATGTCGCTCGACCTGCTGGGCGAGGGGTTCGACATCCACGGCGGCGGGCTCGACCTGCGCTTCCCCCACCACGAGAACGAGCGGGCCCAGGCGGTGGCCGACGGCCGCGAGTTCGCCCGCCTGTGGTTCCACACCGGCATGGTCGAGGTCGAGGGCACGAAGATGTCCAAGTCCCTCGGCAACGTGTCCAACCTGCTCGACCTGGAGGAGCGCTACGACCCCCGGGCCTACCGCCTGCTGTCGCTCCGGTCGCACTACCGGGCGCCGACCGACGTGACCGACGACGCGCTCACCGGGGCGGTCGGCGCCCTCGACCGGCTCGACGCGTTCGCCCGCCGGGTGACCACGGACCTGCCGGCGGTGGCCGAGGGGCTGGTCCCGTCCGAGGCGGGGGCGATCGAGCGGTTCCGGGAGGCCATGGACGACGACCTGCACACCCAGGCGGCGATGGCGCTGGTGTTCGACCTGGTGCGGGAGGCCAACGCCGCCCTGGACGCCGGCGACGCGGCGGCGGCCGCCCCCCGGGCCGCGGCGGTG
>DASSUD010000209.1:0-2284 GCA_035707385.1 Acidimicrobiales bacterium | reverse complement strand
CCCGCGGGGGACGGCACCCGGTCCACGACCGTGACCCGTGCGCCGTCGGCGTCCAGCCGGGCGGCCACGGCCGCGCCCAGGCCGGAGGATCCCCCGGTCACGATCACGTGCGCCCCGTCGATGTGCTGCGTCATCCCCGGCGCTTACCCGCCCGCCGGGCCGGCGAGAACCGTTTGTGCGGTCACAGGCTCCGCAGCAGGCGGTCCCAGTCCCGCACGAAGCGCTCGATGCCGAACCGCTGCCGGGCGGTCTCCCGCCCGGCCTCGCCCAGGCGCCGGGCCAGGGCCGGGTCGTCCAGCAGCGCCCGCATGGCGTCGACCAGGCGGTCGGGGTCGGTGTCGATCACGCCGTTGACCCCGTCGTCGATGACGGTCGGCAGCTCGGTCGTGGCCAGGCCGACCACCGGCACCCCGACCGTCATGGCCTCGCACAGCGACAGGCCGAGGCTGGTGTAGCGGACCGGGTGGAAGTAGAAGCGGTAGTCGGCCATGAAGTCCGCCAGGTCGGGGGGCGGGATCTCGCCGAGGCCGTCCAGGTCCTTGGACCCCATGCCCACGAGGTCGAGGGCGACCCGGCGGCGGGCGGCCAGGAACACGTCGGCCCCCAGGCGCCGGCCCCGGGCGGCCAGGTCGTTGACCACGGTGAGCCCCCGCGCCAGCCCGCCCCGGTAGCGGGCGTGGTCGGGGACGGCCACGCCGTGCTCGATCACCGCGGTGGGGGTGGCGCCGTTGTCCCACATGAGCCGGTTGAAGGCGGTGACGTGGACGATCAGCGCTCCGGGATCGTCGACCGGGTGGCGGGTGCCGGTAGGCGACTGCCGGGGCGGGTCGTGCTCGACGACGACCTGGGGGAGGGCCCGCTGGCGGTCGGACAGCAGCTCGTGGCGGTCGGCGATCCAGTGGGCGTGGCTCTGGTAGAGCACGACGTCGACGTCCGCGTGCCGGACGTCCTCCGCGGGAACCTCCCGGACGTTGGCCGGCCAGGCGAACGCTCCCGCCCTCCCCCCGTAGCCGTGGGGGCGCCCGGCCCGTACCGGCAGCACGATCTCGTGCGGGATGTGGGACAGGTACCACAGGTAGTTCCCGTGGACGTGCCAGGTGAGGACGCGGAGGCGTCTCACCTGGCGACCGCCCCGAGCTGGGCGCCGGCCGCCTCGATCACGGCGTCGGCCGGCGGCCAGGTTCCGCCCGGCGGCGGCGTCACCCGGCGGTGGCGGGCGGCGTCGAGGGGCGCCCACCGGTCCGGGTCGCCGGCGGCAGGGAAGACCACGACGCTGGCGGCCCCCACCGCCGCGGCGACGTGGGCGGCGCCGGTGTCGTTGCTCACCACCACCCGGGCGCGGGCGAAGAGGGCCGCCAGGGTGCCGACACCGGTGCGGCCGGCCAGGTCGAGCACCGGGGCCCGCATCGCCCGGGCCACCGCCGCGGTCACCGGCGCCTCGCCGGCCGTGCCGGTGAGGGCCACCGCCAGGCCCCACCCGTCGAGGTGGTCGCCGAGGGCGGCGAAACGCCCCGGCGGCCAGCGGTTCTCGTCGCGGGACGCCCCGGGGTGCAGGCAGGCCAGGGGCCCATGGCCAGGGACCAGTCGCGCCGCCGCGGCCCGCTCGGCGGCGGGCACGGGCAGCTCGAGGTGGTCCCCCGCGGGCGGGCACCCGGCGGCGGCCGCCACGGCCAGCATCCGGTGGACCTCCGGCAGGTGGTCCGGGTACCGGAGGGTGACGCCGGGCGCCACCAGCCGCCGGGCGCCGAGCCGCCGGGCGAGCGCGTTGCTGGTCACCCCGCTGCCGTGCAGCTGGAGGGCGAGATCGAACCGGCGGGCGCGGGCCGCCGGCAGGAAGCGGGCCGCCGCCGGGCCGTCGGGCGCCACCTCCGGGATGCCGGTCACACCCTCCACCACCAGCAGGTCGTCCACCAGGTGCCGGAAGCGGTCCACGAACCAGCCCGCGGCCGGCAGGCCGAGCAGCGTGATCCGGGCCCGGGGGTGGGCGGCCCGCACCGCCCGCAGGGCCGGCACGGCGCACAGCAGGTCGCCGACGCCCGGCAGCGCCCGCAGGACCCCGACCCGAGCGACGGGAATGGCCGTCATGCTCGGGCGACGCTCCGCCAGCGGAGCGCGCCGCGGGAGCGCCACCACACCGCCGCCGGGGGGATGGCGGCGCTCGTGGCCAGCATGGCGGCCGCCTCCCGAGCCGTGCGGGGCCCGGGCGCCACCCGCTGCCAGGTGAACTGGGCCGTGGAACCCGCCCACGCCAGGGCGCCCGCGGCCGCCAGGCGGCGGTGGCCGG
>DASSUD010000208.1:0-7726 GCA_035707385.1 Acidimicrobiales bacterium | reverse complement strand
GCGGGCGCAACGACAGAGCGTGAGATTCGGGGTTGACCTGCCGCCCGCCCCGTCATAGAAAACGAGCGCTTGGTTTTCGTGGGGGGCGTGATGCCGAGGGTCAGCGCGGAGCACAAGGCCGAGGTGCGCCAGCGGCTGCTGAACGCCGCCCGCCACGTCGTCGTGCGGGACGGGGCCGAGGCGGCCACCACCCGTTCCATACTCGACGAGGCCGGCCTCTCCGCGGGCGCGCTCTACACGTACTTCTCCTCCAAGGAGGAGCTGCTCCGCCAGCTGGCCACCCAGATCGTCGAGGACAACGCCACCGGCCACGAGGCGGAGGCCGCGGACAAGGCGGCCGACCTGGCCCGGCGGTTCGTCGTCGACGCGCTGACGGCGCCGCAGCCCGATCCCGTCGTCGCCTTCCTGCGCAGCCGCACCACCCCCGATCCCGACGTGCAGCGCGCCATCGCCGCCCTCAACCACTGGATCGTCGACCGCTTCACCCCCGTCGTCGAGGCGGCCCAGCGGGAGGGGGCGCTCAGCGCCGGGATCGACGCCGCCGCCGTCGTCGAGCTGTTGGACATGCTGTTCGACGCCATGAACCTCCGTGCCGCCCACGGCACGTTCGCCACCAGCTTCGAGCGGGTGGGCGAGATCGCCATGCAGCTGCTGGCCTCGACCGTGGCCGAGCCCGTCCCGTGAGCACCCCCGTACCGGTCGACCACGTCGACATGGGGCTGCCGGCCAGCTTCGTGTGGGACTACGGCACCCACCGGCCCCGCGTGTCACAGCTCTACGAGCGGGCCAAGTCCTCCCAGTGGAACCCGTCGGTCGACCTCGACTGGTCGATCGAGGTGGACCCGGGCGCCGAGGTGCCGCCCGAGACCCCGGGCGGGGTCGACTGGAGCCGGCTCGGCAGCCCGCTGACCGCGGCGCTCGGCACCGACCCCGGCCTGCGCCGCGAGTTCGTGGCCCAGCAGCACGGGTGGCTCGTCAGCCAGTTCATGCACGGCGAGCAGGGGGCGCTGCTGGCCACGGCCAAGATCTGCGCGGCGGCGGAATCGCTCGACGACAAGCTGTACGCCGCGGTCCAGGTCGGCGACGAGGCCCGCCACGTCGAGGCCTACCAGCGGTACCTGACCAAGATCGGCGTCTCCTACCCGTGCTGCCCGCCGCTGGCCGAGCTGCTGGGCCACGTGATGCATCACCGCCACGTCGACCTCACCTATCTCGGCATGCAGATCCTGGTCGAGGGGGTGGCGCTGGCGGCGTTCAGCCTGGGCGGGTCCCTGTTCGCCAACCCGTTGATCGCCCGGCTCACCGACCTGGTCCGCCGCGACGAGGCCCGCCACGTGGCGTTCGGCGTGCTCTCGCTGGAGGGCACCTACGACGGCATGGACCCGGTCGACCTGCGCGAGCGGGAGGACTTCGTGGTCGAGGCGTGCGCCCTGCTGCGCGACCGGTTCCTGCCCAGCCAGGTGTGGGAGCACTTCGGCATCGACACCACGATGGCCACCGCCCGGGTGCTCGAGTCACCCGACGGCCAGGGGTTCCGCTCGCTGGTGTTCTCCAAGGTGGTGCCCAACCTGCGCCGCCTGGGGCTGCTGACGCCCCGGGTGCGGGACGACTTCGAGACGCTCGGCATCCTGTCCTACGAGCACCAGCCCGACTCGGCCGGGGAGTACGAGGCCACAGCCGCGGCCGGGGGGCCGGACCAGGACCCCGTCGGGCCCGACGAGCTGCTGCCGGCGCTGCAGGGATCGCTGCGGGCGGTGCGCCTCATCCGGCCCGAGCCGGCGCTGGCCGCCCTGTCCGGCCTCGTCGACCCCGCCCGGCTGCGCTGCATCCCCCGCACCCGGATCGGCCTGCGGGTCACGGGGATCGAGGACGGCGACTGGCTGATCACGGTCGGCGCCGGCGAGCTGCGCTACCGGGTCCTGCGGCCGATCGAGGGTACCGGCGGGGCCGAGCTCACCGTCACCATGGACGCCGGCACCTTCACGGACATCGTGGCCGGGCGGGTGGCCATGCCCCGCGCCCTGATGGACGGTCGCGTGCGCATCGAGGGCGACATCACCCGGATGATGTCGCTCGACGGCCTCCTGTAGCGTCGGGCGCCGTGACCACCGTGGGCGCGTCACCGTCACGGTGGTTGGGCCTGATCCCCTGGACCGGCCCCGCGCGGCGCCGCGGCCTGACCGACCGCCACATCGTGCTGCTGGCGCTGCTCAGCGCGGCGGCCTTCTTCGACGGCTACGACGTGTCGATCAAGTCGGTCGCGCTGACCCAGATCCGCGAGGACTTCGACCTGACCAAGGCGGCGGCGTCCGCCCTCATGGCCGTCGTGTACTTCGGGGCGCTCCCGGCCATGGCGCTGACCCGGGCCGCCGACCGGGTGGGCCGGCGGCGCATGCTGCTGGTCTCGATCGTGGGCTACACGCTCTTCTCGGGGCTCACCGCGGTGGCGCCGAGCGCCGCCGCCTTCGCGGTGCTGCAGTTCTGCCAGCAGGTTTTCCTGGTGGCGGAGTCGGCGCTGGTGTGGACGATGGCGGCCGAGGAGCTTCCGGCCGAGGCCCGGGGCTTCGGGTTCGGGGTGCTGGGCATGAACATGGCGCTCGGGACCGGGGCGGCCGCACTCCTCTACGGCGGGGTGTTCGAGCCGCTGGGGCTGTCGTGGCGCTGGCTCTACGTGGTGGGCGTGCCGCCGCTGCTGCTGGTGGCGTTCCTGCGCCGGCGCCTCGGCGAGAGCCGGCGGTTCCGGGAGGCGCAGGCGGGGGGCCGCCTGGTCGAGACCTGGCGGCGCATCCTGCGGCCGCCCTACGCGCGGTGGCTGGGGTTGGTGGTGGCGGCCGCCTTCCTGCTGCAGCTGTCCCAGCAGGCCCAGACGTTCGCGCTCGACTTCCTCCAGACGGACCGCGGCCTCAGCGCGTCGGCGGCCGCCGGCATGCTGGTGGTGGCCGGGCTGCCGGGCATCCCGGTGATGGTGGCCGCGGGCGGCCTGTCGGACCGGTTCGGCCGGCGGGCGGTGGGCTGCGGCTTCACGCTGGTGTCGCTGGTCGGCGGGGCCGGGTTCTTCTGGCTGCCGGCGAGCTGGGGCATCCCCGTGCTGCTCCCGTGCATGTCGCTCACGCTGATCGGCTCGATGGCCTCGTTCCCCGTGATCCAGACCTACACGGCCGAGCTGTTCCCGACCGCGCTCCGGGGCTCGGCCAGCTCGTGGTCGAGCGCCTCGGCGGTGCTGGGCCGCACGATGAGCCTGGGCCTGGCCGCGGTGCTGCTGACGGCCCTGAGCCAGTCGGCGACGGCCACGCTGCTGGGCGCAGGCCCGGTCCTGGCCGTGGTCATCATCGCCCTGCTGTTCCCCGACACGCACGGCCGCGAGCTGGAGGAGACCAGCGGCGAGGGCGCGCTCGGCCCGCCGCCCGGCGCGGGGCAGGAGCCGGCCGCCGCCGAGGTGGCGACCGCCTCCGCCGTCCTGCCCTGATCGCGACCGCCCGCCGCCCCCCTCAGGAGGCGAGATGGGCGCGGAGGAAGGCCAGGGTGCGCTCCCAGGCCAGGGTGGCGGCCGGCTCGTCGTAGGCCGGCTGGTCCGCCTCGAAGAACCAGTGCCCGGTGCCGGGGTAGCGGTGGAACTGGACGTCCTTGTCGAGCACGTGGAGGTCCGCCTCCAGCAGCGTCCGCTCGTCGTCGTCGACGAAGGGGTCGACCTCGGCGAAGTGGCCGAGGAACGCCGAGGTGGCGGGGGACATGTCCACGCTCTGGGTGCCGTAGAACGCCACCGTGGCGGCCACCTGCTCCGGCATGCGGCTGGCCACCCACAGCGCCCACGACGCGCCCATCGAGAAGCCCACCGTGCCGATGGGGGTCGCCGGTGTCGCCGGTATGCCCCGGAGGGTCAGCACGCTGGAGCGGACCAGGTCGAGCGTGGCGTCCATGTCGGCCCCGGCCAGCAGGGCCCGCCCCTGCTCGGGGTCGTCGGTGGTGCGGCCGGCGAGCAGGTCGGGGGCCAGGGCGACGAAGCCGGCCTCCGCCAGGCGGTCGCACAGGGTCTTGAAGAACGGGGTCAGGCCCCACCAGGCGTGCAGCACGAGCACGCCGGGCCCCTCGCGGGCGTCGGGGAGGGCCAGGTAGCCGGATCCGGCGGAGCGGGGTGCCATGTGCGCCGACCGTACCGAGCCTCCGGGGGCCTCCCAACCACCGGCAGGAGCCGGCCGGCGGCGGTCGGCGGCCGGTCGGGAGCCGCTCGCCGGGCCGGTACGCTCGGATCCCGTGCCCCCCGGCGAGCGTCACGAGTCCTGCCTGCTCTGCGCGGCCGAGCGCATCACGCCCTGGTACCACGAGGACGAGGTGTGCTGGATCGCCGACTGCGAGATCTGCGCCACCCCCATGGTGGTGTGGCGCTGGCACGGCGTCGACGTCCCGGACGGCGACCACCGCCACATGATGGAGCGCCTGGCCCAGGTGGCCGGCGGGGTGTTCGACGGGCACTACGTCGACGACAACATGCGCAACATCCCGGACCACTACCACGCCCACGCCCGCCCCCGGGGCGGGTTCTTCGGGCACGGGTTCCGCCGCCCGGGCGCCACCGGCCAGGAGGCCATGTGAGCCAGCCCGGCGAGGACGCCGGCACCGGGCCCCGGCCCGCCGGTGGCCGGCGCATGATCCCGGTGGGCGGGCAGCCCGGGGCCTCGGGCGAGGCGCTGCCGGTCGTCAACGTCTACGACGCCGTGGGCGGCCAGCCGTTCTTCGACGAGCTGGTCGAGCGGTTCTACCGGGGCGTGGCCGTGGACATGGTCCTGCGGCCCCTGTACCCGGAGGACCTGCGGGACGCCGAGCGCCACCTGGCCCTGTTCCTGGGCCAGTACTGGGGCGGCCCCTCCACCTACTCGGACGAGCGGGGGCATCCCCGGCTGCGGATGCGCCACGCCCCGTTCGCCATCGGCGAGCCCGAGCGCGACGCGTGGCTGCGCCAGATGGCGGCCGCCCTCGATTCGCTGGTGGTCGAGCGCGACGTCCACCCGGTGGTGGAGGCGCGGTTGCTCGAGTACTTCGCCATGGCCGCCGACGCGATGATCAACGTGCGGTGAGCGGCTAGACCGGCACGGACCGTCGGAACGCGTGCGAGACGCTGCCTCCAGGCATGGCGGCCGCACAGTGACCGCCTCGACCGATAGACTAAGTCCATGACTAAGTCAACTGTGGTTCGGGTCGGGGTGCACGAGGCGAAGACCCGGCTGTCCCAGTTGCTGCGGCTCGTCGACGGTGGCCAGGAGATCGAGATCTCGCGGGGTGGTGAGCCGGTGGCGAAGATCGTGCCGATCCGGTCGGCAGCGAAGCGTCGGCTGGGGACCGACGAAGGAGTGTTCGTGGTTCCCGACGACTTCGACGCGCCGTTGCCCGACGACGTGCTGGCGAGCTTCTCCGGGTGAGTCGCTATCTGATCGACACGCATGTCTGGCTGTGGATGCAGGCCGAGCCGGGGCGGTTGCGGGACGAGACGCGCGAACTGGCGGTGGACATGGCCAACGAGCTGCTGCTGTCGGCGGCCAGCGCGTGGGAGATCACCATCAAGTACCGGATCGGCAAGTTGCCGCTGCCGGAACCGCCCGTGACCTACGTGCCCGAGCGCATGCGGCGTTCGGGCACCATGCCGCTGCCAATCGAGCCGGTCCACGCGCTGCGGACATGTGAGCTTCCCGACCACCACAGCGATCCGTTCGATCGCCTGCTCATCGCGCAGGCACAGATCCTGCGCATTCCCATCGTGACCGTTGACAACCAGATACAGGCCTACGACGTCGACATCGTCGCTGCCTGACGTCGACGTGCCTCCCGCGTCGCGTGGGCGGACCGGTAGGGTCGGCGCATGCTCAAGGTCGGAGACAAGGCGCCTGACTTCACGCTGCCGGACCAGGACGGCGAGCCGTTCCACCTCGCCGATCGGGTGAAGGCCGGGAACGGGTGGACGCTCGTCTACTTCTATCCCAAGGCCGACACGCCGGGCTGCACGACGCAGGCGTGCGGGTTGCGCGACGTGCTCGGCGACATCGGCGACACCGTGGTCGTCGGCATCAGCCCCGACAAGCCGGCCAAGCAGAAGAAGTTCGACCAGAAGTACGATCTCGGGTTCCCGCTGCTGTCCGACGAGGACCACGCCGTGGCCGAGGCCTACGGGGCCTGGGGGCAGAAGTCGATGTACGGGCGCAGCTACATGGGCATCATCCGGTCGGCCTTCCTCGTCGACGGCACGGGCGCCCTCGTCGCGGTCTGGCCGAAGATCAGCCCCAAGGACACCCCGAAGAACCTGCTCAAGGCGCTGGCCGCCGCCTGAGACCTCACACCCGGGCGCCCGGGAGCGTTGACATGGCGGTGACGCTGCCACCCTTCCAGACGCTGCTCGACGAGCACGCCGCCGACCTGCACCGGTTCCTGGTGGCCTCGGTGGGCCCCCACGACGGGGCGGACTGCTTCCAGGAGACGGTGATCTCCGCCCTGCGCGCCTACCCCGGCCTCGCCCACGACCGCAACCTGCGGGGCTGGCTGTTCACGATCGCCCACCGCAAGGTCGTCGACCTGGCCCGGGGGGCTCTTCGCCGGCCCCTGCCGGTGGCGGATCCGCCCGAGGTCCCCGCCCGGGACGCCGACGCCCTGCCCGACGGCGAGCTGTGGGCGGCGGTGCGGGAGCTGCCGCCCAAGCAGCGCAGCGCGGTGGTCCAGCGTGTCGTGCTCGACCGCCCCTATGCCGAGGTGGCGGCCGTCGTCGGCTGCAGCGAGGCGGCCGCCCGCCAGAACGTGCGGGCCGGCCTGCAGCGGCTCCGCGCCGGCCTGCCCGAGGAGGTCACGCGATGAGCGATCGAAGCGAGCGAACCATGAGCACAGTGCGGTACTCGGCCCGAAGGGCCGACGGGTCATTGCGCGCATCCCGAAGGGTGCGCCGATGAGCAGCACCGACGACCCCCGGCTGGACGACATCGTGGCCCGGCTGCGCCGCGGCCCGGCCGCACCGCCCGGCACCGTCGCCCGCAACGGTCGGGCCCCCGATCCCGGCGGCGTCGCCGCCCTCGTGGAGTCCGCCCTGGCCCGGGCCGACCGCGACGACCTGGTGGACGTGGCCTGGGTGGTGACCGACAGCCCGGTCGGCCCCCTCACGCTGGCCGCCACCCCCGAGGGCGTCGTCCGGATCGGTTTCGGCACCGAGGAGCAAGTGCTGGACGAGGTGGCCGCGGCCGTGTCGCCCCGGGTGGCGCGGCTGCCGTCCCGCTTCGACCGCCTGCGCCGCCAGCTCGACGAGTACTTCGCCGGCGACCGCCGGGCCTTCGAGGTCCCGCTCGACCGCCGGCTGTCCCACGGGTACCGCCGCCGGGTGCTCGAGGCGCTGAGCGACGTGCCCTACGGCGAGACCGTGAGCTACAAGGACCTCGCCGTGCGCACCGGCAACCCGGGCGCCAGCCGGGCCGTCGGCACGGCCATGGCCACCAATCCCCTCCCCATCGTCGTCCCCTGCCACCGGGTGCTGCGCTCCGGCGGGGCGCTCGGCGGCTACGGCGGCGGGATCGACACCAAGGTCTGGTTGCTGCGGCTGGAGGGCTCGCTGGCGCTCTGAGGGTCGTAGCGGCCGATGCCGAGCCGGCGCTCCCAGCGGTCGATCTCCCGGCGGCGGTAGAGGACGAGCCCGGCGAGGCCGGTGACGAGCAGGACGAGGATCAGCCGGCGCATGCCCGCAGGGTACGCTCGTAGCCCT
>DASSUD010000207.1:0-11022 GCA_035707385.1 Acidimicrobiales bacterium | reverse complement strand
CAGCTGTTCGGCGGCAACGGCTACATGAGCGAGTTCCAGGTCGAGCAGCTGGCCCGGGACGCCAAGGTGCTGCAGATCTACGCCGGCACCGACGAGATCCAGATCACCCACATCGCCCGCGACATGCTGAGCCGCTGACGGGCGGCCCGTCACCACGTGGGGCGGATCGGCGGCAGCCCGCCGCCGTGGCGGGCGCGCAGGACCCTGGTGAGCGTGGACCGGGTCGTCTCGACGTCCCGGCGGCCGACGACGCCGGCCCACTCCTCCTCCAGCTCCTCGTAGACCTCCTCGGCCGCGGCCAGCAGCCGCCGGCCCCGGGCCGTGACGACGACGGGCCGCCGGCGGGCGTCGTGGGCGCCCGCCGACCGCTCGACGAGGCCGGCGGCCGCCATCGTGTCGACGAGCTTGGACGCGGCCTGCTTGGTCACACCGAGGAGGCTCGCGAGCGCGGTGGCGTCGGTGGGGCCGTCCCGGGCGGCCACGAGCACGAAGCCGAACGCGGGCCGGTGGTCGTCCCAGCCGCGCTCGGCCAGCCGGGTGTGCAGGTCGTCCACCAGGTCCCGGAAGGCCATGGCGAACAGCCGGGCCAGGGGGACCGGGCCGTCGCTCACTGCGCCCACGGGGGCGTGAACGTGGCGCCCTGCCCGTCGGTGGCCTGGCCGCCGACGGGCAGGCAGCACAGCAGGCGCAGCGGCGTGTCGCCGGCGTTGGTCAGGGCGAAGGGCACGCCCGGCGGGACGACGATGGCGTCCCCCGCCCGGGCCTCGCCCGGGACGCCGTCGATCTCCGCGCCGGCCACGCCGTCGAGGACGACGAACACCTCCTCCCGGGTGACGGAGTGGGGCACCCGCTCGCTGCCGGGGGCGACCTCGACCTGCCAGACCGAGGTCTCGCTCGAGCCGCGGCTGGGTGTGGCGAGCGAGGTGAAGCGGGTGGTGCCGAGCTCGTGCGTGGGCTCGGCCGGGGCGGGGACGACGGGCATCTGCTCTCCAAATGGTCAACGTGGTTGAACATCGGGCACTCTGACAGGCTGCCGACAAATGGTCAACTCATTTGACCATTTCCTTCATCCGGCCCTGACACGGACGGCGTAGCGTCGGGTCATGCTCGCCGCCGTGGACGTCAGGGCCTGGGCCGGCCGGGCCCTGCTGGGTGTGGTGCTGGCGGCGGTGGTGGCCGCCGACCCGTCGCCCCTGCGGGTGGTCGCCGGCCTGTTCGTGCTCGTGGTGCCGTTCGAGAAGCTGTTCCCCCGCCACCGCCAGCCGCTGCGCCGGGCGGGCCTCGGGACCGACCTGGCCTACGCCCTGGCCCAGCCGGTGCTCGCCGCCGGCGGCCTGGTGGCCGGGGTGGCCGTCGGGTTGCTCAGCCTGGCCTGGGTGCCCGGGCTGGTCCTGCGCCCGGTGGTGGCGGTGCTCGGGCCCGCGCCCCGCATGGTCCTCGGCTTCCTGCTGTTCGACCTGGCCGCCTACTGGGCCCACCGCTGGAGCCACGAGGTGCCGTTCCTGTGGCGTTTCCACATGGTCCATCACTCGTCGCGCCACCTCGACTGGATCAGCGGCCTGCGCTCCCACCCCTTCGACGGGGTGTTGATCGGCGTCCCCGTGGCGTTCCTGCTCGGCGCCGGGTTCACACCGCAGGGCGCGGCCGCCCCGGCGGCGGTGGCGCTGGTCCTCGGGGTCTTCGCCCACGCCAACGTCCGCTGGCGCTGGCGACCCCTCCAGCGCGTGGTCCAGACGCCGGAGATGCACCACTGGCACCACGCCGACGACCCGGCCGCCCACAACCGCAACTACGCCGGGTTCCTGCCGGTCTGGGACCTGCTGTTCGGCACCTTCTACCTGCCGCCCGACCGCCGCCCGGCGGTCTACGGCGTGGCCGAACCCCTGCCGGCCGGGATGGTCGGCCAGCTGCGCCATCCCCTGCGGTCCCTGCCCGCCCCGAGGTGGGCGCTGGTCCACCCCGGGCGCGCCCTGCGCCGGCTGGCCGAGAGCCTGGTCCGGGGCGCCCGCCAGGTCGGCCGGGCCACGGTCCGGCCCACTAGAGCCCCAGGGATCGCCCGATGATCTCCTTCATGATCTCCGTCGTGCCGCCGTAGATGCGGGTGATGCGGGCGTCGGCGTAGGCCCGGGCCACCGGGTACTCGGCCATGTAGCCGTAACCGCCGTGCAGCTGCACGCAGGCGTCGACCACCCGGCCCTGCAGCTCCGTGCACCACCACTTGGCCATGGCGGCCTCCTCGGCCGTGAGGTCGCCGGCGTTGAGGGCCAGCACGCAGCGGTCGACGAAGCTCTGGGCCAACTCGATCTCGGTCGCCATCTCGGCCATGCGGAACCGGCTGTTCTGGAACGAGCCGACGGGCTGGCCGAAGGCGGTCCGCTCCTTGACGTAGGCCAGCGTCGTGTCGAACGCGGCCCGGGCGGCCGCCACCCCCGTCGCCGCGATCGACAGCCGCTCCTGGGGCAGGTTGGTGACCAGGTAGCGGAACCCCTGGCCCTCCTCGCCCAGCCGGTTGGCCACCGGGACCCGCACGTCGGTGAAGAACAGCTCGGCGGTGTCCTGGGCGTGCATCCCGATCTTCTCGAGGTTGCGGCCCCGCTCGAAGCCGTCCATGCCGCGCTCGACCACCACCAGCGACATGCCCCGGTGCCGCTCGGTCGGATCGGTCTTGACCGCGGTGATGACCAGATCGGCGTTGATCCCGTTCGTGATGAAGGTCTTGGACCCGTTGACCACGTAGTCGTCGCCGTCGCGGCGGGCGGTGGTGGTCATCGAGGCCAGGTCCGAGCCGATGGCCGGCTCGGTCATGGCGATGGCGGTCACCAGCTCGCCCGAGCAGATGCCGGGCAGCCACCGGGCCTGCTGCTCGGCGTCGGCCAGGGCCAGGAAGTAGGGCAGGCAGATGTCGTTGTGGAGCGTCCAGCCCAGCCCGACCGCGTTGATCCCGGCCCGCTGGATCTCCTCGGCGATGACCAGGTTGTAGCGGAAGTCGTCGACCCCGCCGCCGCCGTGCTCCACCGGTGCGGCCATGCCCAGGAAGCCGTGCTTGCCCGCCCCGGTGAACAGCTCGCGCCCGGCCACGCCCGCCCGCTCCCACTCCTCGTTGCGGGGTACGACCTCGGTGGCGACGAACCGCCGCACGCTGTCCCGGAAGAGCTCGTGGTCGTCGTCGAAGAGGGTCCGGTGCACGACCGCGACGGTACCCAGCCGCCCTACGCTGCGGCACGTGGCAGCCGTGGCCGTCGTGGTGGGGGGAGGCGGGCCCCCGGCGGTCGGGCTGGGTGACCTGGGCGACCTCGGCTCCGGCCCCCGGGTGGTGGCGGCCGACTCCGGGCTGGAGTCGGCACAGGCGTGGGGCCTGGCGGTCGACGCCGTGGTGGGCGACATGGACTCGGTCGACCCGGCCGCGCTGGCCGCGGCCGAGGCCGCCGGCGCCACGGTCGAGCGCCACCCCGAGGCCAAGGACGCCACCGACCTCGACCTGGCGGTCGCCGCCGCGCTGGCTGCGGGACCGCCCGACCGGCTCGTGGTCGTGACGGGCACCGGCGACCGCCTCGACCACCTCCTCGCCGTGGCCCTGTCGCTGGCCACGCCGGCGCTGGCGGGCGTGGCGGTGGAGGCCTGGATCGGCCCCGCCCACCTGTGGGTCGTCCGTGACCACCTGGCCCTCACCGGGCCGCCGGGGGCGCTGCTCAGCCTCGTGCCGGTCCACGGCCCCGCCCGGGGGGTGGTGACGAGCGGCCTGCGCTACCCGCTGGCGGGGGAGGACCTGGCGCCCGGCACGACCCGGGGGGTGAGCAACGAGCTGGCGGGCGGTCGGGCCACGGTGGCGCTGCGGCACGGGATCCTGCTGGCGGTGGCGCCGGGCGCCGCCGGCCGGTGTGCCACCATCGCCGCGTGGACGTGACGGCCGACCTCGTCGCCCCGTGCTCGCCTGCGGAGCTGTTCGCGTGGGTCGAGGACCTGGGGCGCTACCCGCAGTGGCTCGACATCGTGCCCCGGGCCGAGGCGGTCGTCCCCGCCGAGGGCGACCCCGGTCCCGCCTGGTCGGTCGACCTCCGGGGCCGGCTGGGCCCCTTCGCCCGGTCCAAGCGCCTGCGGATGGTCCGCACCGTGCACGCGCCCACGACCCGGGCCCGCTTCGAGCGGGCGGAGCTGGACGGCCGCCAGCACGCGGCCTGGGTCCTCGAGGCCACGGTGAGCGAGGTGGAGAGCGGGAGCCGCCTGGCCATGCACCTGCACTACGGCGGCGGCCTGGGCGGGCCGCTGGTGGAGCGGCTGCTGGCCGACGAGATCATCCGGTCGAGGCCGCGGCTCCTCGGCCTGGTGGCGACGTGACGGCGCGCGCCGCGTAGCGCCCGTCCCGGCGGTCCAGCACCAGCTCCAGCCCGAACGCCTCGGACAGCGGCCCGGCCGCCAGCACCTCGGCGATCGGCCCCCGGGCCACCACCCGCCCGGCCCGCAGCAGCAGGGCGTGGGTGAAGCCGGCCGGGATCTCCTCGACGTGGTGGGTCACCAGCACCGTGGGCGGGGTCGTGGGGTCGGCGGCCAGGCCCGCCAGGCGGGTGACCAGGTCCTCCCGGGCGCCGAGGTCGAGCCCGGCGGTGGGCTCGTCGAGGAGGACGAGGCCGGGCTCACCCCACAGCGACCGGGCCAGCAGGACCCGCTGGCGCTCGCCGGAGGAAAGGGTCCCGAACGCCCGGTGGGCCAGGCCCTCGACACCGGTGCGGGCCAGCAGGGCCAGGGCCGCGGCGCGATCGTCGTCGCCGTAGGTGTGCCACCAGGTCTCCAGCGCCGCCTCCCGGGCGGTCACGACCACGTCGAGCACGGGGACGTCGCGGCGCAGGAGGTCGGCGAACGCCGGGCTGACCAGGCCGATGCGGGCCCGGTGGCGGCGGACGTCCACCCGGCCCACGCGCCGGCCCAGCACCTCGACCTCGCCGGTGGTGGGGTGGAGGTAGAGCGAGGCCACCCGCAGCAGCGTCGTCTTGCCCGACCTGTTGGGGCCGAGGACCGCCCAGCGCTCGCCCGGGCGGACCGCCCAGTCGACGCCGTCGAGGATGGTGGTGCCGTCACGCCTCAGGGTGACGCGGGAGAGGCGCAGGGCGGGCGGGGCGGGCGCTTCCGGGGTCACCGCGGGGGACCGTAGGCGGCCCACCCGTCGTGCCGCGCGCCGGGCCTTACGATGTAGAAATTCCGTCACCGAATCGCAATCTTCGTAACTCCATCGCTATGGTGCTCCCCCCATGCGCCGCCAACGGATGTTTCCGACGCTGATCGCTGGAGGACTCGTGGCCGTCGTGGCCACCGCAGGGATGGGCAACGGGCCGGCAGATGCCGACCGCCCCCATGCCGATCCACCGGACCGGTTGGCCCTCGCGTCGTCCACCCGGGACGCCATGGTGTCCCCGGGCGAGCGGGAGTCGCTCGCGGGCACCACCACGACGACCACCCCCAAGCTGCCACCGCCCCCGCCGACCACCACGACGACCGCGCCCCCGCCGCCACCGCCGCCACCGCCGCCGGAGCCGGAGCCGGAACCGGAGCCGGAGGACGTCGCCGCGGAGCGGGCGCCCGGCGCCGACATCGTCTGCCCGGTCGACGGGCCCGTCGAGTTCGTCGACTCGTGGGGCGCCGCCCGCAGCGGCGGACGCAGCCACCAGGGCACCGACATGATGGCCGAGCACGGCACGCCCACCGTCGCCCCCGTCAGCGGCACCCTGGAGCAGCACTCCAGCAGCGCCGGCGGCCTCGCCTGGTACGTCCACGGCGACGACGGCGACACCTACTACGGCGCCCACCTGTCCGCCTACGAGAACCAGGGTGCCGGCTGGGTCGAGGCCGGGACCGTGATCGGCTACGTCGGCGACTCGGGCAACGCCGCCGGCACCCCCCATCTGCACTTCGAGTACCACCCCGGCGGGGGAGCGCCGGTCAACCCCTACGGGCTCGTCTCGGCCGCCTGCTAGAGCGTGGCCGATCGGTCCCGGGAGGGCCGCGACGGCGGCCTGGCGGGTTGGGAGACCGCCCGCCGGCCGCCCTAGGTTGTCGCCGTGCGCATCGGAATCCTCGGTGGAACCGGCCCCGCGGGCAGGGCCCTCGCCGCCCGCCTCGCATCGGTGGGCTTCGACGTGGTGGTCGGGTCGCGGTCGCGGTACCGGGCCATGGAGGCGGTCGACACGCTGCTCGCTCAGTGGCCGGACCGCCGGCTGACCATCGGTGCCGGCGACAACGCCGCGGCCGCCGCCACCGACGTCGTGGTCATCGCCACGCCGTGGGACGGCGCCACCCAGACCGCCGAGTCCGTCGAGGACCACCTGCGGGGCAAGGTGGTCGTGTCGATGGCGAACGCGCTGGTCAAGCTGGGCAAGGAGTTCCAGCCGCTCGTGCCGCCCCGCGGGTCGGTGGCAGCCAGCGTCCAGGCCGCCGTGCCCCACTGCATGCTGGCCGCCGCCCTGCACCACGTGCCCGCCAAGGAGCTGGGCGACCTGCGGCACCCGATCGAGAGCGACGTCCTGATCTGCTCCGACCACCCCGAGGCGGTCGAGATCACCAGCGACATCGTGGCCAAGATCCCCAACATGCGCCCCCTCGATGCCGGCGAGCTGGCCATGGCCACACCCATCGAGTCGTTCACGGCCGTGCTGCTGCAGCTCAACATGCACTACAAGACGCGGGTGGCGGTCAAGCTGACCGGCATCCCCGACGACGCCGTGGCCGCCGGCACCAAGGCCGCCCCCGGCGCCCCCGCCGCGGCCGCCGGCACCAAGGCCGCCCCCGCCGCGGCCAAGCCCGAGCCCAACGGGTCCGCCGAGCCCGCAGCGCCGGCCGAGCCCGAGCCCCACGCGTGATCGCCGACGACCCCCGTGAGCCCGATCCGGAGCCCATGCGGCTCTACGACACCGCTCGGGGCCAGGTCGTCCCCTTCACGCCCGGCCCCACGGTCACCATCTACACCTGCGGCATCACGCCCTACGACGCCACCCACATCGGCCACGCCGCCGTCTACCTGACCTACGACGTCCTCCAGCGCCGTCTGCGGGACCGGGGCCACGACACCCGGGTCGTCCGCAACGTCACGGACGTGGACGACGACATCCTCCGCAAGGCCCGGGAGCTGGGCGTCCACTACCTCGACCTGGCGGCGGCGGAGACAGCCCGCTTCGACGACGACATGCGGGCCCTCGACCTGCTGGCGGCCTGGAGCGAGCCCCGCGCCACCTCGGCCATCCCCGACATCCGCGGCTTCATCGGCATGGTCCTCGACCGCGGCTTCGCCTACCAGGCCGGCGGGGGCGTCTACTTCGACGTCTCGAAGTTCGACCGGTTCGGCCAGGTCAGCCACTACGGCCGGGACGAGATGCTGCGGTTGGCCGCCGAGCACGGCGGCAACCCGGACGACCCCGCCAAGCGCGACCCGCTCGACTTCGTGCTGTGGCAGCCCTCGGCCGACGGCGAGCCGTCGTGGGAGTCCCTGTGGGGACCCGGCCGGCCGGGCTGGCACATCGAGTGCTCGGCCCTGGCCCTGCGGGAGCTCGGCACCACCATCGACCTCCACGGCGGCGGCACCGACCTGATCTTCCCCCACCACGAGTGCGAGGCCGCGCAGTCGGAGGCGGCCACCGGCGAGCCGTTCGTCCGCCATTGGCTGCACCAGGCCATGGTGCGGATGGACGGCGAGAAGATGTCCAAGTCGCTCGGGAACCTGGTATTCGTGTCCGAGCTGCGCAAGGTGTGGGATCCCCGCGCCATCCGGTTGGCGGTGATCCGCCACCACTACCGGCATCCGTGGGAGTGGACGGCGGAGGCGATGCCGGAGGCCGGCGACCGGCTGGCCCGCTGGCAGGGCGCGGCCGCCGGCGACGGCAACGGCGACGCCGCGATCGACGCGGTGCGGGCCGCGCTGGACGACGACCTCGACGTCCCCACCGCGGTGGCGGCCATCGACGAGGCCGCCGAGCTGGGCAAGGGCGTGACCCGGGCGGCGGCCCTCCTCGGCGTGGACCTCACCCGTCCCTGACCCGGTCTCGTCCCTGACCCGGCCTCGTGGGCCGCGCCACGGCGTAGGCTCGGCGCCATGCCCGCAGCGGACGGCGCCGAGCGCGAGTACGGCCAGCTCTACCCGGTGGCCCGCGCCATCCTGCGGCCGCTGTTCCGCCTCGGCTGGCGCATCCACCTCCGGGGTGCCGAGCACCTGCCGGCGTCGGGGCCCGCCATCCTGTGCCCCAACCACACGTCGGTGATCGATTCGTTCCTGCTGCCCTCCGTGCTGCCCCGCCGCATCACCTTCGTGGGCAAGGCCGAGTACCTCGACGACTGGAAGACCCGCCACCTGTTCCCGGCGCTCGGGATGATCCCCATCGACCGGTCGGGGGGCGACTCGTCGGCGCGGGCGCTCGACGCCGCCGCCGGCGTCCTCTCCCGGGGCGAGCTGTTCGGCATCTATCCCGAGGGGACCCGCAGTCGCGACGGCAAGCTGCGCAAGGGTCACACCGGCCCCGCCCGGCTGGCGGTGCGCACCGGGGCGCCGCTGGTGCCGGTGGGCATGATCGGCACCCGCGAGATCCAGCCCCCGGGGGCGACCGCCCCCCGCCCGTTCCGGCCCTGCGAGATCCGCATCGGCCGGCCCATCGACCCCCGGTCCCGGGCCGACGGTGGCGACGAGCGCCTGGTCCTGCGCCAGCTCACCGACGAGCTGATGTACGAGATCCGCAGCCTGTCGGGCCAGGACTACGTCGACGAGTACGCCACCCGCCGCCACGAGGCGCTGCCGTCCCAGCCGACGGCCGTCGTCCTCGAACGCGGGGCTCGTGAGCCGGCGGTATCCGGTGCGGGAGCCGTCAGCGCGGCTCGGTAACCTCGGCATCCATGGCCGAGATACAGATCACCCTGCCCGACGGATCGAGCCGATCGGTCCCCTCGGGCACGACCGCGCTCGGCCTGGCGCAGGGCATCGGCTCCCGCCTGGCCGGCGCCGCGGTCATCGCCGACGTCAACGGGACCGAGCGCGACCTCGGCACCGAGCTGGCCGACGGCGACCGTGTCGCCATCGTCACCGCGGACAGCGAGCGTGGGCTCTACACCATCCGCCACTCCACCGCCCACGTGCTGGCCCAGGCCGTCCTCGACCTGTTCCCCGACGCCACCTTCGGCATCGGCCCGCCCGTGGAGGACGGCTTCTACTACGACTTCGCGCTGCCGGGCGGCGCCGCCTTCACCCCCGAGGACCTCGACCGCATCGACGCCCGCATGCGCGAGATCATCGACGAGCACCAGGCGTTCGTGCGGGAGGAGGTCCCGGCCGACGACGCCCGCAAGATCTTCGACGGGCACCGCTTCAAGCTCGAGATCATCGACAACGCCTCGACCGACCCCATGTCGGCCACCAGCGCGGCCGGCAGCGTGCGCACCTACGAGAACCCGCCGGCGAAGCCCAAGGACCACCCGCCCTTCGCCGGGCGCCCCGGGTTCATCGACCTGTGCCGGGGCCCGCACGTCGAGCACACCGGCCGCCACCTCGGTCACTTCAAGCTGCTGCGGGTGGCGGGCGCCTACTGGCGGGGCGACGAGCACAACCCCCAGCTCCAGCGCATCTACGGCACCGCCTGGGACAGCCGGAAGGCGCTCGAGGCGCACCTGCGCCACCTGGAGGAGGCGGCCAAGCGCGACCACCGCAAGCTCGGCGCCGAGCTCGACCTGTTCCACTTCCCGCCCGAGGTCGGCAGCGGCCTGCCGCTCTACCACCCCAAGGGCGGCCTCGTCCGCAAGCTGATGGAGGACTACAGCCGGTCCGAGCACGAGAAGGCGGGCTACGAGTTCGTCTTCACCCCGCACCTGGCCAAGGAGGACCTCTACAAGATCAGTGGCCACCTCGAGTGGTACGCCGAGAGCATGTACCCGCCCATGGAGCTGGACGGGGGCACCCGGTACTACCCGAAGCCCATGAACTGCCCCATGCACACCCTGATCTACCGGTCGCGGCAGCGCTCGTACCGCGAGCTGCCCCTGCGGATGTTCGAGTTCGGGATGGTGTACCGCTACGAGAAGTCGGGCGTCGTCCACGGGCTGCTGCGGGCCCGTGGCTTCACCCAGGACGACTCGCACATCTTCTGCACCCCCGAGCAGATGCCGGCCGAGCTGACCAGCCTGCTGCGGTTCGTGCTGCGGCTGCTGGGCGACTACGGCTTCGACCAGTTCGAGGCCGAGCTGGCCACCCGGCCCGACAAGTTCGTGGGCGACGCCGAGGACTGGGAGGTCGCCGAGGCCGCGCTGCGCGACGCCGTCGAGGAGGTCGGCATCCCCTACGTGGTGGCCGAGGGCGAGGGCGCGTTCTACGCCCCCAAGATCGACGTCCACGTGCGGGACGCCATCGGCCGGCGCTGGCAGCTGTCGACCATCCAGGTCGACTTCCAGCTCCCGCCCCGGTTCGAGCTCGAGTACGTGGGCGCCGACAACCAGCGCCACCGTCCGCAGATGATCCACCGGGCGTTGTTCGGGTCCTTCGACCGGTTCTTCGGCGTGCTGCTGGAGCACACCGCCGGCGCCCTGCCGGTGTGGCTCTCGCCGGTGCAGGTCCAGGTGCTGCCCGTGCGGTCCGACCACCAGGCCTACGGCGACGAGCTGGTGGCCCGGCTGCGGGGCGCGGGCGTCCGGGCCGAGGCCGTCGAGGCCGACGAGCCGCTCGGCGCCCGCATCCGCAAGGCCAAGCTGGAGAAGATCCCCCACGTCGTGGTGGTGGGAGACGACGACGTGGCCGCCGGCACCGTGGGCGACAACCCGCGGGGCGGCGAGGTCGAGCGGGGCGTTGCGGTGGACGCGTTCGTCGACCGGGTGGTCGGCGAGATCGCCGCCCACAGGTGATGGAGCGGCTGTGGGCCGGGTGGCGGTCGAGCTACGTGGCGGCGGCCGGCAACGGTGCCCTGGCGGGGGAGGGGTCCCTCTTCCGTCGCATCCTGGCCTCGGGCCTGCCCGACGACCAGACGCATGTCGTGTGGCGGGGCGAGACGTGCTTCGCCATCCTCAACG
>DASSUD010000206.1:0-7980 GCA_035707385.1 Acidimicrobiales bacterium | reverse complement strand
GGTGCGGGCGGCCGAGGCGGTGCGCGACGGCAAGGCGTCGGCCATGGTGTCGGCCGGCAACACGGGGGCCACCATGGCCTCGGCGCTGCTGCGCATGGGCCGGATCAAGGGCGTGGCCCGCCCCGCCATCGCCACCCCGATCCCCGTCCCCGGCTCGACGCCGACGGTGCTGCTGGACGCCGGGGCCAACGCCGAGTGCCAGGCCCCGTGGCTGGTCCAGTTCGCGCAGATGGGGGCGGTGTTCGCCCGCGAGCGCTACGGCATCGGCGAGCCCCGGGTGGGTGTGCTGTCCATCGGCGAGGAGGCATCCAAGGGCAACCCTCTCGTCAAGGAGACCCACGCGCTGCTGAGCGAGCCCGGCGCCCTCGACCGGGCCGGCGCCCGCTTCGTGGGCAACGTCGAGGGCCGCGACATCATGACCGACGACGTCGACGTGGTCGTGACCGACGGCTTCACCGGCAACGTCGCCCTCAAGACGCTGGAGGGCGGCATGCGGGCCCTGGTGCGCAGCGTGCTGGACGCCCTCGGTGCCACGCCGGTGGCCGACGAGGCGGTGGCGGCGCTGCTGCCCCTGTACGCCACGCTCGACCCCGACCAGACCGGGGGCGCCATGCTCCTCGGCGTCGACGGCGTGTGCATCATCAGCCACGGCTCGTCGTCCGCCACCGCGGTGGTGAACGCGGTACGGGTGGCCAGGGAGATGGTCGAGGCGGGAGTGGTCGACCGGCTGCGCTCCGCGGTCGCGCCGGCCTGACTTCTTCACAAGCGCACAAAGTACGGCCTGGTTATGCTGGCAGACGTCCTTTCAGAAACCAGGAGTAGTTGATCGTGCCCGCCGAGACCCACGTCGAGCGCAGTCCCATGGATCGCCAGCAGGTCTTCGACCTCATCCGTGACCGCCTCGCCGACATCCTCGAGGTCGAGCCCTCATCGATCCACGAGGGCGACTCCTTCACCGACGACCTCGACGCCGACTCGCTGGCCCTCATCGAGTTGGCCGAGGCGCTCGAGGAAGAGCTGGGCGAGCGGAGCGTCGGCTTCCGCATCGAGGACGAAGACCTCGAGGACATCAAGACCGTGCGCGACGCCGTCGATTACGTCCTCGCCCGTCTCTGAGGCGACGACCATCCCCCTCCCCGTCCCACGACTGCCCGAGCTGGCCGAGCGCCTCGGCGTCACCCTCGACAGCCCCGAGGTGCTCGCCCCCGCGCTCGTGCACCGCTCGTGGTGCGCGGAGAACCCCGGACACGACTCCAACGAGCGCCTGGAGTTCCTGGGCGACGCCGTGCTGGGCGTCATCATCACCGACCACGCCTTCCACGCCTACCCGACCCTCAGCGAGGGCGAGCTGACCGACGTCCGCAAGGCCGTGGTCAACGCCGTGACGCTGGCCGAGGTGGCCGACGAGCTGGACCTCGGCGACCACCTGCTGCTGGGCAAGGGCGAGGAGCAGTCCGGCGGGCGGGAGAAGCCCTCGATCCTGGCCGACGCGCTCGAAGCCGTGCTCGGCGCCGTCTACGTGTCGGCCGGCATGCCCGAGGCGCACGAGCTCGTCCTGCGCCTGCTCGGCACCCGGGTGGCCGAGGCGCACGCCGGCGGCCCCGGCGGCCAGGACTACAAGAGCCGCCTCCAGGAGCTGTCCGCCCGTCATTTCGACGAGCAGCCCCGCTACGAGACCCTGGCCGAGGGCCCCGACCACGCGCGGCGCTTCCACGTGACGGTGGCGGTCGGCGGCGAGGCCCGGGGCACGGGCGACGGTCGGTCCAAGAAGCAGGCGGAGCAGGTGGCCGCCCGCGACGCCTACACGACGCTCCTGGCGCAGTTGGAGAGCGAAGATGCCTGAGCTGCCCGAGATCGAGACCTTCCGCCGCGGTCTCGAGCGCGAGACCGTGGGCCGGCGCGTCAAGTCCGTCGAGGTCCCCGTGGCCAAGACGGTCCACCGCAACGGCTCGCGCAAGGCGTTCCAGGGCCGGGTGGAGGGCGCCAAGATGAAGAGCGTCGACCGCCGCGGGTCGCTCCTGGTGTTCACGCTCGACAGCGGTGAGCTGCTGGTCCTCGACATCGGCGCCACCGGCGGCCTGCTGCGGGCCGCACCCAAGGACGAGGCGGCCAAGGACACCCAGCTGGTCATCACCTTCACCCAGGGCGGGCAGCTGCGGCTGACCGACCCCGAGCACGCGTCCGAGGCGTTCGTCGTCACCGCCGACCTGCTCAAGGAGGAGCTGCCCGAGCTGGCCCACCTCGGCCTCGACCCGGTGGCGTCCCCCGTGTCGTGGACCTCGTTCGCCCAGGCCCTGGTGAACCGGCGCAACGAGAAGCTCAAGCCGCTGCTGCTCGACCAGACCTTCGTCGTGGGGCTGGGCGGGCTGTACGCCGACGAGATCCTCCACGACGCCGGGCTGCGCCCCGACCGCGAGGTGTCGACGGTGTCCACCATGGAGATCCGCCGGCTCTACCGCTCGCTGGTCGAGATCCTCCACGAGGCCACCAAGCACCACGGCACCTCCAACGAGGAGCACCCCTTCACCGACCTGCACGGCAAGGAGGGCGCGTTCCAGGAGGAGCTGCAGGTGTGGGGCCGGGACGGCCAGCCGTGCCGGCGCTGCCGCCAGACCGTCACCAAGCAGCGCAGCGGCGGCCGGGTGACCTACTGGTGCCCCAGCTGCCAGGTCTGACGGTCCCCGGACCGGCCTGCGCCCTCACCTAGCCTGGGGTCCCGATGTTCCTGAAGGCGCTCACGCTCAAGGGGTTCAAGTCCTTCGCGGAGTCGACTGTGCTGGAGATGCAGCCGGGGGTGACCGTGGTGGTCGGACCCAACGGCTCGGGCAAGTCCAACGTGGTCGACGCCATCGGCTGGGTGCTCGGCGCCCAGGCGCCTTCCGCGGTGCGGTCCCAGAAGATGGAGGACGTCATCTTCGCGGGCACCGACAAGCGCGCCGCGCTGGGCCGGGCCGAGGTGAGCCTGACCATCGACAACGGTGCCGGCCTGCTGCCGATCGAGTTCAGCGAGGTCACCGTCACCCGCACGCTGTGGCGCTCGGGCGAGAGCGAGTACGCCATCAACGGCGTGCCCTGCCGCCTGCTCGACGTGCAGGAGCTGTTCAGCGACACCGGCGTCGGCCGCCAGCAGCACGTGATCGTCGGCCAGGGGCAGATCGACGGGGTGCTCAACGCCCGGCCGGAGGAGCGGCGGCTCATCATCGAGGAGGCGGCCGGCGTCCTCAAGCACCGCAAGCGCAAGGAGCGCTCGGAGCGCCGCCTGCTGGCCACCGAGGCCAACCTGACCCGCCTGGGCGACCTGCTGCGGGAGGTGCGCCGCCAGCTGCGCCCGCTGGAGCGCCAGGCCGACGCCGCCCGCCGCCACGGCGACCTCGTGGCCGAGCTGCGGGCGCTGCAGATCTTCGTGGCCGGCCGCGAGCTGTCGACGCTCAAGCGCAGGCTGGGCGACACGACCGCGGCGCGGGCCGAGCTGCGCAACGAGGAGACCCTGCTGAACCGCCGGCTGGCCGAGCTCGACGCCGAGGTCATGGCGGCCGAGGCCGAGCTCGGGACCCTCGGCGGCAGCGAGGTCGGCGACGTCCTGGCCCGGGCCCAGGCCATGCGGGAGAAGGCGCGGGGGCAGCTGGCGCTGCTGGCCGAGCGGCGCCGGGGCGTCGACCGCGAGCGCGCCGCCTCCGTGGACCAGGGGGTGGTGGCGAGCCTGGAGGCCGATGCCGCCCGCCTGCGGTCCGACCTGGCCGCGCTGGCCACCGAGTCCGAGGCCCTGGGGCCCGACGCCGAGGCGCTGACCCGGGCGGAGGCCGCGCTGGCCGAGGCCCGGGAAGCATTCGCGGGGACCTGGGCCGAGGGCGTGCCGGCGCCGTCGGGCCGGGCGTCGGAGGTCCGGGGTGAGCTGGGGGCGCTGCGCAAGGCGCTCGACCGGGCCGGCGCCGACACCGAGCGGTCGGGCCAGCGGGCCGCCCAGCTGCGGGCCCGGCTGGCACGCCTCGACGCCGAGGCGGCCGAGGCCACCGCCCAGATCGAGGGCCTCGGCGACGAGGCCGGGCCGGCGGCGGCTGTCGAGGCGGCCCGAAGCGCCCGCGAGGCCGCAGAGGCCGCCGCCGAGGCCGCGGAGCAGCGCCGGGACGCGGCCCAGGCCGAGCGCCACACCTGGAAGGCCCGGTCGGACGCGCTCGGCCTGGCGCTGGACGAGGCCCGGGCCCGGGCCGGCGCCGAGCGGCTGGCCGGCGTGGACGGGGTGGTCGGCACACTGCTCGACCTGGTCGACGTCGATCCCGGCTGGGAGGCGGCGATCGAGGCTGCCTGCGGCGAGGCGCTCGGCGCCGTGGTGGTCGACTCGGTCGACTCGGGCCGCCGGGCGCTGTCGGTCCTGGCGGCGGGCGACGTGTCCGCCGCCGTGCTGGCGCTGGGCGTGGCCCCCGCCCGGCGCCCCGCCCCGCCCGTGGGCGAGCCGGTGCTGCGCCATGTGCGGCCCCGCCGCCCCGAGGTCGGCCCGCTGCTGGACGGCCTGCTGGGGGCGGCCGTGGTGGTGGACGGCGACTGGCCCGAGGCGGTCGACGCCGCCCTGGCCCACCCCGACGCCGTCGTCGTGACCCGCCAGGGCGGGCGGTTCGGCTGGGCGGGCTGGCACGTGTCCACGGTGACCACCGGCGCCACCGGTGCCGCCCTCGACGAGGCCCGGGAGCGGGCTGCGGCCGCCGCGGCCGCCGCGGAGTCCGCCGTGGCCGACCACGGCCGCGCCCGGGCGGCGCTGGCCGACGCCCGCCAGGCCGAGGCGGCCGCCGCCAAGGCCCTCGACCAGCACCAGCGGACGCGGGCCGCGGCCAGCGCCGCCCGGGACCGGGCGGTGCGGGACCGGACCGACGCCGCCGCCGAGCTGGACACCGCCGCGGCCCAGCAGGGCGAGGGCGCCGATCGCCTCGCCCGCGACGAGGCCCGCGCCGCCGAGCTGGCGGCCGAGCTCCCCGCGCTCGAGGCCGAGGAGGCCGAGCGGCGGGCCCGGGCCGAGGCCATGGCGGAGGCGCGCCGCCGTCTCGACGAGCAGGCCAGCGCCGTCGCCGCCCGGCGCACCGACCTCGACAAGCGTCGCACCGCCCTCGCCGACCGCAACACCTTCCTCCAGCGCCGGCTGGCCGAGGTCGAGGAGCGCCTGGCCGGCTCGGTCGCCGCCCGCCGCCAGGCCGAGGAGCGCCGCACCGAGCTCGACGCCACGGAGCGGGCCCTCGACCGGCTGGCGGCGTTCGTGCAGGACCGCCTGTCGGGCCTGGAGGCGCGCCTCGTCGACCTCCAGGAGCGCCGCCAGCGGGAGACCTCGTCCCAGCGGGCGCTGTCCGCCCGGCTGGACGGCCTGCGGCGCGACCGCGCCGCCGACGAGAAGGCCGTGGGCGAGCGGCGGGAGAAGGCCCAGCGCACCGAGCTGGAGGAGGCCGAGATCCGGCTGCGGCTGGAGCAGGCCATCGAGGTGTGCCGCGTCCAGCTCGACGTCGAGCCGGACGCGGCGGTCGCGGCCGTGGCGCCGGAGCTGGCCGACGGCATGACGCCGACCGTGCGGGTGCGGGAGCTGGAACGCGAGCTGCGGGTCATGGGCCCGGTCAACCCGCTGGCACTGGAGGAGTACGAGGCCCTCGCCGAGCGGCACACCTTCCTCACCGAGCAGCTCGACGACATCAAGGCCAGCCGCCGCGAGCTCGGCAAGGTCATCCGGGCCATCGACGAGGAGATCGTGCGGGTGTTCGCGGCGGCCTTCGCCGACGTGAGCGAGAACTTCGAGCAGCTCTTCGCCACGCTGTTCCCCGGCGGGCAGGGCCGCCTGCGCCTCACCGACCCCGACGACCTGCTCAACACCGGCATCGAGGTCGAGGCCAAGCCGTCGGGCAAGAACGTGAAGAAGCTGTCGCTGCTGTCGGGTGGCGAGCGGTCGCTGACGGCGCTGGCCTACCTGTTCGCCGTGTTCCGCAGCCGCCCGTCGCCGTTCTACGTGATGGACGAGGTCGAGGCCGCCCTCGACGACGTGAACCTGCACCGCTTCCTCGACCTGGTGGCCGAGTTCCGTCAGGAGGCGCAGCTCATCATCGTCAGCCACCAGAAGCGCACGATGGAGGCGGCCGACTGCCTCTACGGCGTGACCATGCAGCCGGGCGGCTCGTCCAAGGTGGTCAGCGAGAAGGTGGCCGCCGGGACCTGACCAGCAGCGTGGGCGTCGGGCCTCACGGCCGCTCGTAGCGCCACACGTCGACCGGGAAGCCCCGCAGCGTGCGGGACTCGACCGGGCGGCCGCCGAGCCGCTCGGCCACCGCCTGGGACGCGGCGTTGTCCGGGTGGATGATGCTGCACATCCACGGCGGGCTGAGCGACTCCCAGGCCAGCGCGAGCATGGCCCGCCCCACCTCGGTGGCGTAACCCCGACCCCACCAGGCCCGGCCCAGCGTCCAGCCCACCTCCAGCTGGGGCCAGCCGGACGGGAACCAGAGGCCGCCGCGCCCCACGACGGCCCCGGACTCCTTCTCGACCCACGTGTACATGCCGAAGCCCCGCAGCTCCCAGTGGCCGAGCCACGTGCACACGCCCCGCCACATGTCGTCGCGGCTGGGCACGTGCCCGTCGAGGTAGCGCACGACCTCGGCGTCGAACAGCGGCAGGAGGCCGTCGACGTCGTCCTCCACGGGCCGGTGCAGCCACAGCCGCTCGGTCTCGTAGCGGGTGGGGATGAGCGGATCCATCCGCGCCGAACTTACGAGGCCGGCCCGGGGGCGGGGAACTCGACCGGGATCACGGCAGGCGCTGGGACCACAGCAGCGACAGCGACCCCGCCAGCGCCAGCAGGCCGATGCCGGCACCCACGAACCAGGCGCTGACGTCCCGCTCGACGTCCTCGGACCCCGCCACCCGGCGGATGTCGGCGTAGGCGTCGCTCAGCTCGCCCAGGGACCCGGCCTCGTAGGCGTCGCCCCCGGTCCCGGCCGCCAGGTCGGCCAGCGGCTCGGGGGCCACCGGGACCGGGATGGTGCTGCCGTCGCCGGCGTCCTCGATCGTGCCCTCCGGGGTCCCGAAGGCGATGGTGTCGACCGGCACCCCGGCCCGGGCCGCCCGCTCGGCCGCCTCCTCGTTGGAGATGCCGCTGGTCGTCTCGCCGTCCGACATGACCACGATGCGGGCGGGCACCGGCTCGCCGTCCTCGCCCGGCGGGGCCTCGGCCACGGCGTCGAGCGAGGTCACGACGGCCTCGCCGATGGCGGTGCCCTCGCCCAGGCGGAGCCGGTCGATGGCGTCGAGCAGCGCGTCGCGGTCCCGGCCGGGCGCGGCCGCCACCCCGGCCACGTCATGGAAGGTGACCAGGCCCACGTCGAGGTCGTCCGGCAGGTCCTCCACGAAGGCCCGGGCTGCCTCCTGCGCCACGGCCAGGCGGTTGGGCGGGACGTCGGTCGCCTGCATCGACAGCGACACGTCGACCGCCAGGATCACGGTGGCGCGCTCCTCGGTCGCGCGCATGGCCCGCACCGGCCGGGCGAAGCCCAGCACCAGGGCCGCCAGCGCCACGAGGAACAGCAGGGCGGGGACGTGACGCCGCCACCGGGGCGGGTGGGGAGCCACCACGTCCAGCAGCTCGACGGAGGTGAACCGCACGACGTGCTTGCGGCGCTGGGTGGCCACCGCCACCCAGGTGCCCGCCATCGCCCCCACCCCGACGAGGAGGGACAGCCGCCACACCACGAGGAACCGCATCACCAGCCCACCACCGCGCCCGCAGGGTGCACGGCGCGGTGCCGGCGCATCCGGGCCACCCGGGCAGGACGCCCCGCCAACCAGCGGACCAGGTCGGCGGTCGCGTCCCGGTCGGTGCGCAGCACCAGGTGGTCGACACCCGCCCCCCGCAGCGTGGCGGCGGTGGCCGCCCGCCGCTCGCGCGCCAGCACCGCGTAGCGGCGGCGCAGGCCGGCGTCGCCGGTGGCGACCTCGCGCTGCTCGCCGGTCTCGGGATCG
>DASSUD010000205.1:0-4422 GCA_035707385.1 Acidimicrobiales bacterium | reverse complement strand
GCTCACACGTCGAACGGGTCGCCGCACAGCACGGTCTGGCGGGCGGCGTTCTCCTCGCTGTGGGGCACGGACCAGCGCCCCGGGGCCAGGGGGCGCGCGGTCTCGATGGCCTCGACCGGGGCCACGCCCACGCAGAACACGGCCCGGCTGGGCGCGTCGGGCAGCGCGTCGCCCCCGCCCTCCGGGGCGGCCGGGCCGTAGGCGAACGGCAGGCCGACGCTGTCGGTGGCGGCCTTGCTGGCGCCCGGCGCCAGGCCGGCGGCGGTGACGGCGTAGTCCTGCACGCCCTCGACGTCGTCGGGCACCGGGAAGAGGCGGCGCGACACCTCGACCGTGCCGCCCTCGCCGCCGGTGACGTAGGCGCCCTGCACCGGCTCGCCCTCGGCCTCGTCGCCCCGGAGGTTGTCGAACACGAGCAGCGGCTCGTCGCCGTCGTTGGTCACCGTCCAGGCGATGCGGACACCGGCGTCGAGCTCGGTCACCGAGACCTCCAGCGAGGCGTCGGCCGCGGCGCCCTCCGCCGGCCGGCGATCGCCGCCGGCGGTGCCGCCGTCGTCGTCGTCTCCGTCGTCGCCGCACGCGGCCAGCGAGACGGTCACGGCCAGCACGGCGATCAGGGCGGCGCGGGCCGGGGTCAGGGCGGCCAGCCGTAGGTCGTGCGGTCGGGCAGGCCCATCTCGTCGCGCAGGCCGTTCTCGGTGTAGGTGAGCGGGTGGTCGGGGTCGACCTGCTCGGGCGTGCCCGGGTCGCCGTCGTGGTCGACCGGCAGGCCGACAGCCTGGCGCTCCAGGTTGTTCACCGGCCCGTTCGGCTCGGGGTACGTGCCGTCCAGGGCCGTCTCGAAGCCGAAGTCGTACTGGTGGGCCATCTCGTGGAACAGGACGACGACCGGCGGGACCTCCTGCCAGGCGATGTCGGTGGGGTGGGGGGTGTAGCTGCCGCCGTACATCTCGGTGATGGCCCGGCTCTGGCGGATCTCGTTGCTCCGCCACAGGTCGAACGGGGCGCCCTGGTAGCTCGACGTGCTGTTGTCGGTGCCGGGGAACTCGCGGATGGTGATGGTGTCGCCCTGGTAGGCGATGCCCCCGAGGACCGGCCAGTCGGCCGCGATGGCCTTGGTGCCCTCGTGGATGTCGTCGAGCGCCACCAGCATGGCCCGGCCCTCGGGCGAGGATCGCAGCATCTCCAGGTCGGCCAGCATCCGTTGCTGGAACCGGGGCGAGCCCTCGATCCGCAGGGCGCTGTCGCCGGGCAGGCCGCTGAGGTCGACGGTCACGGTGGCGGTGGTGGACCGGCCCATCACGTGGTCGGTGGTGTCGGACCCGGGCTGGACGTAGGCCGTGTTGGTGCCGTGGTGGTCGGTGATGCGGTCGTCGCCGCCGCCCGCGTAGACGACGTCGTCGCCGCCCTGGCCGTCGAGGCGGTCACCGCCCCCGCCGCCGGACACGATGTCGGCCTCGGTCCCGCCCAGCACGGTGTCGGCGCCCTGCCCGGCGTCGAGGTAGTCGCGGCCGGACCCGCCCCGCACCGTGTCGTCGCCGTCACCGGCGTAGATCACGTCGTGGCCGTCGCCGCCGTCGAGGTCGTCGTCGCCGCTGAAGCCGTCGAGGTAGTCGCGGTCGGCGCCGCCCCGGATCGTGTCGTCGCCGGCCCCGCCCTCCAGCCGGTCGCGGCCGGACTGCCCCTCCAGCGTGAAGTGCACGTCGACGTCGGTGCCGATCTCGATGGTGTCGTTGCCGCCGCCCAGCCGGACGATGACCGTGCTGGCGGCCACGCCCATGAGCACCTGCTCGACCCCGTTGACGGTGATCCTGACGCCGCCGGGCACCGCCACCACCGTGACCTGGTCGTCGCCGTCGCCGGTGTCGATCACCACCCGGCCGTTCACGTCCATCACCGTGAAGGTGCCGTTGCCGAGGCGGGGGACGGAGCCGAGCGCGCTGTCGTCCACCCGGCCGTCGCCGTCGGTGTCGGCGGCCTGGAACGCCCGGCCCACGTCGCCCACCCACGACGCCAGGTGCCGGCCGATGCCGTAGAGGTCGAGCACGTCCGACCCGATGTAGGGGACCGCGGGCACGAAGCGCTGGGCGTCGGCGTCGATCCGCACCGCGTGCAGCGCCGACATCAGCGTCAGCGCCGGGTCGTAGAGCCCCGCCAGCGCGTCGTTCGTCGCCGTCTCGAAGGCCAGGAGCTTGCCCGGCTCGGCGCTGCTGGTCGGCACGGCCGGGATGGTAGGGGGCGCGCCCCGCCCGCGGGGCGCGCCCCCTAGCCTCCCCGGGCGTGACCTACCCGTCGCACATGCAGCCGCTCCCGTTCCCCACCGCGGCGGTCCAGGCGGCGGCCGACCAGTGCCGGTCGATGGCCACGCTCGTCGACGAGCGCATGGCGCTGGCGTCCACCGCCGCAGTCGACGCCCGGGCCGGCTGGGCCGGTGCCTACGCCGACGACTTCGGCATCGCCTGGCCCGACACCGAGCTGTCGGCGAGCGAGCTGTCCGAGAGGCTGCGGCGGCTGGCGGGCGAGCTCGACGACGCCGTCACCGCCGCGGCCGACGAGAACACGCGCCGGGCCGGGCTGCGAGCCGACTGGGACTGCCAGCACGACCCCGACCGGCCGCGCAACGTCCCCTGCTAGCGGGATGGGCCCCGCCAGTGCCCCGCCGGGCGGGTCACAGCACCACCACGCTGCGCAGCACCTCGCCCCGCTCCATCCGGGCGAAGGCCGCCTCGACGCCGTCGAGGCCGATCGTCTCCGACACGAAGGCGTCGAGCGGCAGCCGGCCCTGCAGGTGCAGGTCGATGAGGGCCGGGAAGTCACGCGACGGCAGGCAGTCCCCGTACCAGCTGGGCTTGAGGGCGCCGCCCCGGCCGAAGAACTCGATCATGGGGATGTCGGGGAAGCGCATGTCCGGCGTGGGCACCCCCACCTGCACCACGGTGCCGGCCAGGTCCCGGGCGTAGAACGCCTGCTCCAGCACGGCCGGGTGGCCGACGGCTTCGACGCACACGTCGGCGCCCAACCCGCCGGTGATGTCGCGCACCGCCTCGACCGGGTCGGCGCGGCGGGCGTTGACGGTGTGGGTGGCGCCGAAGCCCTTGGCCCACTCCAGCTTCCGGTCGTCGAGGTCGACGGCGATGATGGTGGTGGCCCCGGCCAGCCTGGCCCCGGCGATGGCGGCGTCGCCCACCCCGCCGCACCCGAACACGGCCACGCTGTCGCCCGGGCCCACCCCGCCGGTGTGGACGGCCGCGCCGATGCCGGCCATGACCCCGCAGCCAAGCAGGCCGGCCACCTCGGGCGGGGCGTTGCGATCGACGGGGGTGCACTGGCCGGCGGCCACCAGGGTCCGCTCGGCGAAGGCGCCGATGCCGAGGGCCGGCGACAGGGTGGTGCCGTCGGCCAGGGCCATCGTCCGGGTGGCGTTGTGGGTGGCGAAGCACAGGTGCGGCCGGCCCCGGCGGCAGGCCCGGCACCGGCCGCACACCGCCCGCCAGTTGAGCACGACGTAATCGCCCGCGGCCACGTCGGTGACCCCGTCGCCCACGGCCTCGACCACGCCGGCGGCCTCGTGGCCGAGGAGGAACGGGAAGTCGTCGTTGATGCCGCCTTCGCGGTAGTGGAGGTCGGTGTGGCACACGCCGCAGGCCTGCACGGCCACCAGCGCCTCGCCCGGGCCGGGGTCGGGCACGACGACGGTCTCGATCGTCACCGGCTCGCCCCTGCCCCGGGCGATCACCCCGCGTACCTCGTGCGCCATCGTGTCCCCCCTCGGTCGGGCCGTGTCGGCCGCGACCCTAGGGGGCGACTCAGCCGCCCGCGGGCGGGAGCGGCGTCCGGGCCGTGACGGCGATGCGGTTCCAGGCGTTGATGACGACGACCTCGAAGACCAGCGCCGCCAGCTCGTCGGGGGCGAAGTGGCGCTGGGCCTCGGCGATCACGTCGTCGGGGACGTGGCCCTCGCCCAGCAGCGTGATCGACTCGGCGAGCGCCAGCGCGGCGCGCTCCCGGTCGGTGAACAGGTCGACCTCCTCCCAGGCCTGGAGGACGTCGAGGCGCCGCTGGTCCTCGCCGACGTCGCGGGCCTCCCGGGCGTGGAGGTCGAGGCAGAAGGCGCAGCCGTTGACCTGGGAGGCCCGCAGCTTGACGAGGTGGCGCAGCGCGGGCGCCAGGGGGGACTCGTCGGCCACGGTGCGGCCGAAGGCGGCCATGGCCCGGTAGCCCGCCGGCCAGGGGCGGACGATGTCGAGGCGGGGGCCGGCAGTGGTGGGGGTGCTCGTGTCGGTGGCAGTCACGAGGGCGAGGGTAGGGACGAGCTGGACCAGTTGCCTGGACCAGTTCCGAGCCGATTGACTGGTCCGGTTGGACCTGTTGCTCGACGTCGACGTGAGCGCCGGGCGGCGTGCCGGCATCGAACGGGCGCTG
>DASSUD010000204.1:0-20884 GCA_035707385.1 Acidimicrobiales bacterium | reverse complement strand
AGACCGACCTGCCTGCCGGGTCCGACAGTAAAACATCGCGGATAGCCAGCCCATCCGAACCGGGTCAGGCGCGGATCGCACCCCGGTAGCTCTCGCCGTTCCTCCCACCAAGGCCTGCAGCCAGGGCAGGCCCCCCATCCCACTCCCTCCGCATGCAGGTCAGGACGGTTCCGCACCGTCCAGGCCAGTAGCCGCTGATCAGGGAAAACGGTTCGCAACGGGTTCGACGCTGAATCGACCGATCCGCGGCGGTAACTCCCAGCGTTGCTGCCAAGATCGCCCAGTGACTCCGAGCCCCTCGCGCGCAGCGCGCGCCTCTCATTAAGCGATCCTTAACCTGCCGGCGCGAAGGTGCGCTTGTCGTCGACGGCGGCGACGCATCGGACAGGAGGAACAACATGTTCCGACGGGCACTAGCGCGGACCACGATCGCAGCTCTCGCAGCTGCTGTCGCCACATGCATGGCGGGCTTCGCACCCGCCGATGCATCGCCACCAACACACGAGAAAAGCGTGGTCAAGAACGTAGAGGTCACCATTCCTCAGCTGGCTGAGTGCCCAGGCCCTGACCCCACCGCCACCATCGACCTCGTCTTCACCGACATCTTCCACTTGATCTTCACCGAGGACACCTTCCACGTCGGCGGGACGCAGACAGGGACGTTCGTCGTGAACTCCGCCACCGGGGAGTTCCTCGCCAGCGGCCACTTCACCACGACATTCTCCGACCAGGGGCCGGGCTTCCCCACCGAGGCCTTCACCAACAACGTCATCGCAATCGGCCGCGCTGCAGACGGCACACGCATACGGATTCACCTCGCCCAACACTTCACCGTCACCCCGAACGGCGACGTGACCGTGGACCGCGTAACTGCCAGCTGCGGCTGAGCGCACCCGACAGACGGCCCGCAGGGCCTGAACCCACCGTTCACTCGGCACCCTCGCGCCGTCCGTAGTCGTCAAGAATCGTGGCCGCCCGTTCGGCCATCGACTGCGGACGGCGCCCGAGGCGCTTCACATAGCCGGCGGTGGTCGACGGCTTGGCATGCCCGACGAAGCGGGCGATGTCCTCCAACGCCTCGTCGCCTTCTACGACAAGGTCGTGACGACCATCCGCCGCCCAGCGTGCGTTCCCAGCCGGACAATGATTCCGGCGGTCTTGGCGGCCTGCTTCATCATCTTCGCGACGCTCTCGCGCAGCACAGCCCACCGTCGCCACGATGCTCAAGAAGCGGCGTGCGGACCAGGTCCAGGAACGGTGCCCCTTCGGTCTTCGGCGGCCCGAGCTGCTGGCCCCGACCGTCGACATAGACCGAGGCACGATGCACGTGCGCGATGCCCGTGTCGTGGTCCAGGTTCGCCCCTGCGAGGCCAAGCACCTCCGAAACCCGCCACCCCTGCAGGAACAGCAGCGCGACCGCCGCCCCCTGGCCGATGGTCAGCGACCGCAGCGAGCAGGGCCCGTATCTCGTCCCGATCGAGCGCCACGCCACCGGAGTCGGTCATCCGCAAAGGCTTCACCGCCCGCACGGGGCTCCCCCACTCGCATCTTCGCCGCCTCGTCGACCACCTGGGCGAGGATCTGACGATGGTGCCGCACGGGTTGGCCGTGACCAAGACCGAGGTGGACCAGCGCCTCGAACCGCTCACGGGCCAGCACGTCGACGAGTTCTACCAGTGCCTTCTACCAGTGCCGCGCGTGCGGTCACGTCAGCCGCCTCGTCGACGAGATCCGTGCCCGCGTCCGCCACGCTCCTTCCGACGACCTCGGGGCGTGAGGCCCCAGGGCCCCGCATCGCCGGCCGAGGTCGAGCTGGTCCGTCGGGTCGTCACTGCTGGATCGAGTGCACTGTGTAGCGGACAGTCTGCACGCGGATCTGGCCGTCCTGGAAGATGAACGTGTCGATACCGTCGTCGACCCGGCGACCGACGCCCGCGGCGACCGCGGACCACTCGAGGTAGAGAACGTCGTCGGCGAACACGGTGGACAGATCCCACTCGGCCTCGGGCACGTCGGCGAGCAACTGGGTGAAGACCTGCCTCGCCCCATCCTTGCCGCGGTACAGCTGGCTCTGCACGATGAGGATCGCGTCATCGCGGTAGTCGTCGAGGATGCCCTCGAGGTCGCCCGCCCCGAGCGTCGATCCGTGGTGGGAGAAGACCTCTTCAGGTGTGCGGGTCGTGGCCATCGTGGGTCCTCCTGCCGCAGGCGTCGAGTTGGAGTCTCGCCCTGTCCGGGCACGCGGGCAACCGGCCCGTGCTCCTCCCTACTACCGTTCGTTGGCGATACAACCAGGCAGCACCGTCGCCCTGGCGACGCAAGAGGCTGCGGGAGGTCGCTGTGAAGGCCGTACGCCTGCACCGGTACGACGAGCGCCCGACTGTCGAGGACGTCCCGGAGCCGACGGTCGACGGGCCGTACGACGTGGTCGTCGAGATCGGCGGCGCGGGGCTGTGCCGTACCGACCTGCACATCGTCGAGGGCCAGTGGGCCGACCGCAGCGGCGTGGCGCTGCCGTACACCCTCGGCCACGAGAACGCCGGTTGGGTGCGCGAAGTCGGCGGGGCGGTCGAGCACGTCCAACCCGGCGACACGGTCATCCTGCACCCGCTGGCCACATGTGGCTTCTGCCGTGCCTGCCGGGCCGGCGACGACGTCCACTGCGAGAGCAGCACGTTCCCCGGCATCGACGCCGACGGTGGCATGGCCGAGCTGCTGCGCACCTCCGCCCGGTCGGTGGTCAAGCTCGCCCCCGGCACACAACCAGCAGACGTGGCCGCGCTCGCCGACGCCGGGCTCACGGCCTACCACGCGGTGAAGAAGGCCACACCCCTGCTGCATCCGGGCACCACGTGCGTCGTGGTCGGCGCCGGCGGCCTTGGGCACATCGGCGTGCAGTGCCTGCGCGCGCTGACGGCCGCGTCGGTCGTGGTCATCGACGTCAACGAGGCGGCGCTGGAGCTGGCGCTGGGGTGGGGCGCCGATCAGACGGTGCTCGCCGACGGTGCACAGGTCGCTCGCGTGCTCGAGCTGACCGACGGGAAGGGTGCCGAGGTGGTGCTCGACTTCGTCGGCGAGAGGGGCGCGGAGCGAGACTCCTGGCAGATGACCCGGCGGGCCGGCAGCCACTTCGTCATCGGCTACGGAGGGACGATAGAGGTGGCGGCCATCGACGTCATCTCCACGGAACGCAACGTGGTAGGCAACCTGGTCGGGACCTACAACGACCTGGCCGAGCTGATGGTGCTCGCCCAGACCGGGCGGGTCACCCTCCACACGCGGCCCTATCCGCTCGAGGCCGTCAACGAGGCGATGGACGACCTCGACACCGGACGGCTGCAGGGCCGCGGGATCCTCGTCCCCGCCGCTGCGTCCTGACGTCGCTTCCCGCGCCCCACCCACATACGTCCTCGCGGACCAACGGGGGTGAACGGCGCCGACGTTGAGGTGACCTCGGTGAGGGGGACGGGACTTCCTCCCCTTGCCCTGGGTGCCGACCAGCGGTTTCATGCGAGACATGCGGCCAGCGAGCGCGCCGAGGAAGACGGGCGTGCGCGTGACTGTCGGGCTCGTGGTGAACCCGGCGGCCGCGCGTGATGTGCGGCGGCTGACGTCCCTCGCCCGCACCGTCGACCTCCACGAGCGGGTGAACATCGTGGCCCGGGTGCTGCGGGGACTGGCGGCGGCCGGCGTCGACGAAGTGCGCTTCATGCCGGAGCCCTGCCAGGTCGTCGAGCGGGCGTGGACGTCGCTCACCGGAAACGTGCCGTCGGCGGGCCGGACGCCGTCGTTGCGCCCCATCCCCTCCCCTGGTCCGGCGGTCGACTCGCAGGGAACGGTCACGGCCGCGGCGTGGCTGGCCGAGGCCGGCATGCCCTGCGTGGTGACCGTCGGGGGCGACGGCACGAACCGGGCCGTGGCGCTGGGTTGGCCCGACGTCGTGTTCGCACCGTTGCCTGCGGGCACCAACAACGCCTTCGCGCCGCCGGTCGACCCGACCGTCGTGGGCCTGGCCGCGGGTCTGTTCGCCCGCGACGACGCTCGCCACGGCGCGCACGCCCAGGTCGTGCCCTACCTCGCCGTCGACGTCGACGGCATCCCCCACACGAGGGCGCTGGTGGACGTCGCGGTCGTGGACGGGGCCTGGGCGGGCGCCCACGCGCTGTGGGAGCCGGGGCTGCTCGTCGAGGCGGTGGTCACCCGGACGGACCCGACCGTGACCGGGCTCGCCGGCGTGGCGGGGATGCTTGATCCCGGCGGCGGATGCCGGGCCATCAGGTTGCGCTTCGGCCCCGGCACCGACGTGCTGGCGCCACTCGGCCCGGGACACCTCGCCGTCCTCCCGGTCTCCAGGTGGGAGGCGATCGCCGCCGGGGAGGAGGTCGTCGTCGGTGGCGGACGGATGACGTTGGCCTTCGACGGCGAGCGGGAGACAGTGCTCCAGCCAGGTCAGCGGGCGAGCATCCGGCTCGTAGACGAGGGCCCGACGGTGATCGACGCCGCGGCCCTGGTGCGACAGGCAGCGTCCGACGGCCTGTTCAGACAGCAGCCCGGGCACGGACCGTGGCACGGCCGACGCCCGAGCGACGATGACGAGAGCGAGGCGTGATGCCAACCGATGACGTGCTGCGCGAACTGCACCGGCAGATGGTCCGGGCCCGCGTGTTCGAAGAGACGATCCAGAAGGCCTATTTCGAAGGCAAGACACCGGCCTTCGACATCGCCGCCGGCCCGATCCCGGGGGAGATGCACCTGGCAGCCGGCCAGGAGCCCGTGGCCGCCGGGGTGTGCGCCCACCTCCGTCCCTCCGACGCGGTGACGGCGACGCATCGCCCGCACCACGTGGCGCTCGCGCACGGCATGGACATGCGCAGGCTGGCGGCCGAGATCTTCGGCAAGGAGACCGGCCTCGGCCGGGGCAAGGGCGGCCACATGCACCTGTTCGATCCCGAGACCAACTTCGGGTGCAGCGGCATCATCGCCGAGGGGATGCCGACCGCGGTGGGCGCCGCGTTGGCGTTCACGAAGCAGGGCCGCGACGACGTGGCGGTGTCGTTCTTCGGCGAAGGCGCCGCCAACCAGGGAGCGTTCCACGAGTCACTCAACCTGGCGGCCCTGTGGCACCTGCCCGTCGTGTTCGTGTGCGAGGACAACACGTGGGCGATCAGCGTGCCCAAGGACAAGGCGACGGCCATCCCCAACAACGCCGATCGGTCCGCCGCCTACGGCATCCCCGGCGCGCTCGTCACCGACAACGACGTGGTCGGCGTCTACGAAGCTGCCGGCGAGGCGATCGGCCGGGCGAGGCAGGGTGGCGGACCGTCGCTCATCGAGGTCGAGACAGATCGTCTGCTCGGTCATTTCGAGGGTGACCCGCAGGTGTACCGCTCGGCGGAGGTGATCGAGGGCCTGCAGGCGCGCGATGCGATCCGCCGTTTCGAGAAGCGGCTCGCGGACAACGAGGTGCTGACCGGCGAGGCCGCCGCCGAGGTCCGGACCGCGGCCCAGGCGGAAGTGGACGAGGCGATCGAGTTCGCTCGCTCGAGCCCGTACCCCGACGCCGCGGACGCCCTCGACCATGTGTTCGCCTGACGCAAGGAGCCGCTGACATGGCACAGATCACTGAGACCAAGCGCCTGCTGACGACCGCCAAGGCGATCAGCGAAGCCATTGCCCAGGAGATGGAGCACGACCCGAACGTCTTCGTGATGGGCGAGGACATCGGCGCCTACGGCGGCATCTTCGGCGCCACCGAGGGCCTGCTGGACAGGTTCGGACCCGAGCGGATCATGGACACCCCGATCTCGGAGACCGCGTTCATCGGGGCGGCCGTGGGCGCCGCGCTGCAGGGCATGCGTCCGATCGCCGAGCTGATGTTCGTCGACTTCTTCGGGGTGTGCATGGACCAGATCTACAACCACATGGCGAAGATCCACTACGAGTCCGGCGGCAACCTCGCGGTCCCGGTCGTCCTGACGACAGCGATCGGCGGCGGCTACGGCGACGGCGCCCAGCACAGCCAGACGCTGTACGGCACCTTCGCCCACCTCCCCGGCATGAAGGTCGTGGTCCCGTCGACCCCCTACGACGCCAAGGGGCTCATGACCTCGGCCATCCGCGACGACAACCCCGTCCTCTACATGTTCCACAAGGGGATCATGGGGCTCGGGTGGATGACACCCAATCCTCGGGCGACCGACCACGTGCCGGAGGAGCCCTACACGATCCCCATCGGCAAGGCGGACATCAAGCGTCCCGGTACGGACGTCACCATCGTCACCCTGTCGCTCATGGTGCACCGGGCTCTCGACGCCGCCGACGCACTGGCCCGGGACGGCATCGAGGCCGAAGTGCTCGACCTGCGCGGGCTCGTGCCCCTCGACCGGGAGGCCATCGTCGAATCGGTGCGCCGCACCGGGCGGTTGCTGGTCGTCGACGAGGACTACCGCAGCTTCGGCATGTCGGGCGAGGTGATCACCACCGCCATCGAGGGAGCGTTCGACTACCTCGACGCACCACCCGCCCGCCTTGCGTACCCGGACGTCCCGATCCCCTACAGCAGGCCGCTCGAGCAGTTCTGCCTGCCCAACCCCGACACCATCGCCACGGCGGCCCGCCAGATCGTGGGTCGCTGACCCCAACGCGGTGGCCGGGTGGTCCGTCACCCCGAGCCGCCGGCGGTGCTGGTGGACTGCGAGGAGACCCATGGCTACCGACGTCTTGTTCCCCCACATGTCCGACGAGGTGGACGAGGGCGTGCTCGTCACGTGGTTCGTCGAATCGGGCGCGGCCGTCGACGAGGGCGCGCTCGTGGCCTCCGTGCAGGTCGAGAAGGTCGAGGAGGAGGTGTATGCACCGGTGGGGGGTCAGGTGCTCGAGCTGGTCGTGGGTCAGGGTGACGTGGTCCAGCAAGGCGCGGTGATCGCCCGCATCGGCGCGGCCGACGAACAGGCCGCTGCCGGTCGCCCCGCCGTCGTCTCGGGGGCCGGGGCAGCCCCACCCCAGCCGGCGCCCGCGGCCACGGTGGCCCTCGCCTCGCCCGCGGCGCGGCGCGTGGCACGGGAGCTCGGCGTCGACCTCGCCGCCGTGCAGGGGACTGGCCCCGGCGGGCGGATCGTCGAGGACGATGTCCGCCGGGCTTCGGAAGGACCGTCTGCAGGGGAGCCGCTGCCCGGGACCCGCCGGCTGCTGGCGGATAGGGTCCGCAGCTGGCTGGCCGCGACCGCTCAGTTCACCCTGACATCCGAGGTCGACGTCACGGAGTTGGCGCAGCGGCAACCACAGTGGACCGCCGCCATCGTGCGCGCATGCGTCCTCGCGCTCCCCCGCCATCCCCGTCTCGCGAGCCGGTGGCACGGCGACCGCCTGGTGCCACCCGTGACCTTCGACATCGGCGTCGCCGTGTCGCTCGAGGACGGGCTCGTGGTGCCCGTGATCCACCGCGCGGACGAGAAGGACCTCCCGACGCTGGCCAGCGACGTCGCGGCGCTGGCCGAGCGGGCTTCGGCGGGTACGTTGACGATCGACGACGTGAGCGGGGCCGTGTTCACGGTGACCAATCTGGGCGGCCATCCCATCGACGCCTTCACGCCGCTGGTGTACCAACCGCAGACCGCGATCCTCGGCGTCGGCCGAGCGCGTGCCCGGCCCGCAGTGGTCGACGATCGCATCGAGCCCCGGACCACGCTCGTGCTCAGCCTCACGGTCGACCACCAAGTGACCGACGGCGCTCCCGCTGCCGCCTTCCTCGCCGACATGGCCGACCTGCTCGCCCACCCGGAACGCCTCGACTGAGCGTTCCCCGCCGGTGGCTGGGTCACGAGGCCGGGGTGATCTCCAGGTGCAGGTTGGTGAGCCCGCGCAGGATGTACGTCGGCGCGTAGTCGTAGCGCCGGGCGTTGGGGGGACCGTGGTGGGCCTCCGCGATCGTGATGTCGCTCGTGCGCTCGAGCATTCTCGTGATGGCGACACGGGCCTCGGACCGGGCCAGGGGGCCGCCGGGGCAGGCGTGGATGCCGCGCCCGAACGCGACGTGCTCCCGTGCGTTCTGGCGGTCGACGCGGAGGTCCGCGGGGTCCGGGAAGTGGCGAGGGTCGCGGTTGGCGGCGCCGTTGACGACCATCACGGTCGTGCCCGCGGGGATGTCCACGCCGCCCACCGTGGTCCGTCTGCGAGCTAGCCGGAAGTCGCCCTTGACGGGGCTCTCGATCCGCAGGCACTCCTCGACGAAGTCGGGGATGCGGCTGGGGTCGTCACGGAGTTGCTGCTGCAGGTCGGCACGCTCCGCGAGCAGTTGGAACGAGGTCGCCAGGAGTCGGACGGTCGTCTCCTGCCCCGCCGAGAACAGGTTGGCGGCGATGCGGACGACGTCGATCACCTCGGGCGTCGACCCGTCCGGGAACGTGGCCGTGGCCAGCTTCGTGAGCACGTCGTCCCGGGGCTCCCGCCGGCGCTCGTCGACGTAGGCGGTGAGCTGGTCGTAGAGGAACTCCAGGGGGTTGCCGCGCATCGAGCTTGCGGTGCTCCCGACGACGCGCTGGGCCTGGTGGCCGCCCTGGAGCTGCTCGCGGAACGTCTCGTGGTGGGCCTCCGGCACGCCGAGGAGATCGGCGATCACGTACAGCGTGAAGGGCCCGGCGAAGTCGCGGACGAGCTCGCAGCGGCCGCGTGCGAGGAACGTGTCGATCTGGCGGTCGGCGCGGCGCCACATGAAGTCCTCGTTCTCCTTGAGGCGCTTCGGCGTGAGCAGCCGCATCAGCAGGCCGCGATGTGCCTTGTGCTTGGGCGGGTCGAACGTCGTGATCTGGTCGCTGAACGGCAGCTCGTCGCGGTGCTGCTCGATGAGCTCGCTCACGTCGTCGCCCCCGAGCGGGACGGGAAAGCCGGGGAACGGTCCCGTCACCGAGTTGCAGGACGAGAACGTGTCCGTGTCGGTCAGGACCGAGACCGCCTCCTCGTAGCCCGTCACCATCACCACGCCGTGGTGGGCCTCGGCCCGCACCGGGCAGTGCTGGCGCAGGTGGTCGAAGTACGGATACGGGTCGGCGATCAGCTCGTCGCCACGGAAGAAGTCGAGGTCGTCGAACGCAGTCATGGATGGGCCCCTTCCGGCGGGAAGAATAACACTCTCCGATTTCGAGACCGGTCTTGACGAGTCACCGCCGTCCGGATCAGGGCCCGATCGGCCTCACGGGATGTCCGCCTGGGCGCCGACGACGAGGATGTTCCAGGCGTCCTCCGGTCGGAGGTAGCCGGCCCGCGTGGCCTCCAGGGTCGCCTTCGCCCAGGCCCGGACGAACCCGCCGTGGTCGCCGTAGAGCGCGTCGAGTTGGTCGGGCGTGAGGGGCGTGGTGGTGCCGAACAGGAAGCAGAAGGTGGTGCCCGTCTGGCCCAGGCCGCTGAGGGTCGCGACGGGAGCGTCCACGGCCGGGGTGCGGATGCCGCCCCGCACGTTGCCGTTGGCGTCGAGGACGTACCGGGCCGGCGCGATGCTGGTCGTCTCCCAGCGCGGGGCCGTGGGCGGTGGCGTGCCGCGGGTGATCCAGCGATCCAGGTGGGCGACCGCCGAGCGCAGCACGAAGGTCTGCGGACCCGTGTTGATCGGCAGGGCGCAGGTGAACCCGGGGTTCGGGCGGTTCGTCGGGTGCAGCATCGTGCCGAACCACGCCGCCACCGACGCACGCTGTCCCGTGTCGGTGGCGCCGGTCAACAGGCCGTACTGGTCGAAGTGCGCCGTCCCCGCCACCTCCCAGAGCCGGTAGGTGGCGCTGTCGGGTTGCCGGGCCTGCAGGGAGCCCACGTCGGTCTCGGTGTTGAAGACCAGCACCGGCACGTCGAGGTCGTCACGTAGGAGCGCCGGCGCGGGCGTCGGCACCGGCGCCAGCGGGGCCTGGGCCAGGGGTGCGCCCGACACGCTGCGGCTGTGCACCAGGAAGCCGTCGTAGACCTGCGCCACCGGGTGCACCGCGTCGATGTAGGTGACCAGGCGCCCGGCGGACTGCGATTCCCCGGCGGCGATCAGGCGACGAGGACGCAGCCCACCGAGCAGCAGGTCCCCGCTGTCGCGGATCGCCTGCCCTGCCTGCGAGAACATGTCGTAGGAGTAGCTGTCGCCGGGATGGGTCAGGGACGCGTACCGCGCCGGATCTCCCCCCGGTGGCCCGCCCTTGAGGGCGTTGAGCCCCACGGCCTGCGCGGACACGCCGACCCAGGCGTAGCCGCGCCGGATGAGCTCGACGTGGGTGTGCATCCAGTCCGGGCTGGCATCGCTGCCGCCCGAGACGTTGAGCCACTCGACGACGACGCCACCGTTGAAGTCGCGCCGGTCGACCGGACGGTTCACCACCACCCGGGTCGCGAACGCGGCCTGCGACGTCGGCTCCACGCTCCAGCGGCCATCGGACGTGAGCGAGGAGCCCGCCACGGGCGAGTACGCGTCGGCCGTGCCCTCGAGGAAGAACTCCTCCTGGGCGTACCCCACCGACGCGAGATCGAAGGACTCGCGACCCACCAGCCGGTCCGCCGGCTGGCCACTGAACACGATCGGCACCCCGTTGCCACCCGTGACCGGCCCGGACACCGCCGGCGACGCGGCATCCGCGTGCGCGACCCCGCCCAGCCCGGCAGACACCAGGAGCACGCAGACGGCGCCCCCCAGCACACGACGAACCATCCCCCCGGACCTCCCCCTCGAGGCGCCGCTGTCGACGGCCCCCATCGCTGCTGACACTAGTGCCACCCGTGCGGCCGGTCAACGGAATTCTGTACCGACCGGTCCAGGTCGGCAATGATGTTCTCGTGAGCCGGGCGGCCGATCCGCGAGGGGGAACGTCATGACGGTGGTCACAGCATGAAGGCGGTCCGCGCCGGCAACGGTGGGGTCGCGGTCGTCGACGTCGAGGACCCTCCCGGTACCGGCGAGCTCGTCGACATCGCGGCCACGAGCGTGTGCGCGTCGGATCTCGGCTACGTCGCCATGGGCTTCGACAAGATCCTCGGGCACGAGCTCGCCGGGTTCCGCGAGGACGGAACGGCGGTCGTGGTGGAGGCGCTCTACGGATGCGGGAGCTGCGACCAGTGCCGCCGTGGTCGGTACAACCTGTGCCCGACCCACCCGCAGCGGGCACTCGGGGTGAGCATCGACGGCGGCATGGCCGAGCAGTTCCGGGCACCGCCCGAGCGCCTGGTGCCGCTGCCCGCCGGCCTCGACGTGCGGGACGCGTGCCTGGTCGAGCCGGCGGCGGTCTCGTGGCACGCCCTCCGTCTCACCGGCACCGGGCCGGGGCAACGGGTCGCGGTCGTCGGCGGCGGCGCGCTCGGCCTGCTCGCGGTGGCCGGCGCCCGGCGGATGGGTGCGGACGTCGTCGTCCTCGAGGCTCGCTATCCCCACCAGCGAGAGGCGGGCGAACGCCTCGGCGCGCTGGCGGGCGCCACCGACGAGTACGACGTCGTCGTCGAGGCCGCGGGGACCACGGCGAGCCTCGACCGTGCCATCGAGCTGATCGCGCCGCGGGGAACGATCGTGGTGCCCGGCGTCCACCTGGGCACGGTCGAGCTCAACTGGATGCCGCTGTTCCACCGCGAGGCCCGCATCGTCCCGTCGCTCGGCTATTGCGGGCACGAGGACGGGCGAGAGATGGAGGACGCAGCCGCCATGGTCGCCGACGACCCCGACATCCCCCGGGCGCTCATCACGCACCGCTTCCCGATCGAGGATGCGGCCGAGGCCTTCCGCGTCGCCGGCGACCGCTCGTCGGGTGCCATCCGGGTGGTGATCGAGCCGTGAAGGCCGAGGACCAGTTCCACGTGGGCATCGTGGTCGACGACCTCGACGCCGCCGTGGCGCAGCTCGCGGACCTGTTCGGCTACGAGTGGTGCGACGAGATGGTGGCGCCGACCCCGGTCGCCCTCGCGACCGGCGACGCCGTCGTGGAGTTCCGCTTCCGGTACTCCAGGAGCACGCCGAGGCTGGAGATCATCCAGAGCATGCCGGGCACCCTGTGGACGCCGGTGGCGGGGTCCGGCATCCACCACCTCGGCTACTGGTCCGACGACGTCGGGCGCGACTCGGCGGCGCTCGACGCGCAGGGCATCCCGCGGGAGGCGGCCGGGACGCGGCCCGACGGAGCCCTCTCGTGGGTGTACCACCGCGCCCCCTCCGGTCCTCGCATCGAGCTGGTGACGACCGACCTGCGAATGCTGCTCGAGCAGTACTTCGCCACGGGGAAGATCCCTGACAAGCCGCCGGGATGACGCCCGGGCGACGGGCCACTGCGCCGATCGGTCCGCCCGGTAGCGTCACGGCGGATGCCGGAGGGAGGAGCTCGTGAGCGCAACCGGGTGGCGATGCGGAAGCGCATCGCCGAGACCGCGCTCGACCTCTTCCAGCGCCACGGCTACGCCGACACGACGATCGACCAGATCGCGGCCGCCGCCGGGGTCGGCCGTCGCACCATCTTCCGCCACTTCCCCACGAAGGAAGCGGTCCTGGTCGACCACCTGTCGCTCCGCCGTGAGGTCACGCTCCAGCGGCTGCGCGAGCGGCCCGTCCACGAGCCGCTGATCGCCAGCCTGCACGCAGTCCTCCGCGAGCTGGCCGAAGAGGGCTACGACGTCCGGCTGCTCGCCCAGATCCGGGCGGTGCTCACCACGGAACCGCGACTCGCCCGCGACGAGCTCTCGATCGGGGGCCTCCAGTTCGAGAAGCGGCTGGCCGAAGCGCTGCGCACCCGACCCGGGGAGTCCCGCTCGTATCTCGACATCCACGCGGTGACGCTCATGGCCACCAGCTGGTTCCTGACCGCCATCCACCTCTACCTCGTCGAGGGCCGGGCCTCCCTCCTGGAGTACTTCGACGAGGTGGTGGCGACCTGCACCCGAGAGCTCGCCGACGCGCACCTCGATGCGAGCCGGCGCCGTCCGCGCTGAGCGCTTCGGACGCGGTGATGCCTCACCGGCCGGCGCCGGTGGCGGGGCCGACCCGATCGCGGGTCAGGCGGTCGAGGACGGCGCCGGCGCGGTCGAGCAGGTCGAGGTCGTCCTCGCCGGCCCCGGCCAACACCTCGGCGAGGACGTCCAGCCGGCGGGCCTGCGCCCGGCGGAGGAGCCGGCGGCCCGCGGGTGTGGGCTCGACCACCACCCGCCGGCCGTCGCCGCTCTCCGCCGGCCGGCGCCGGACGAGGCCGTCGGCCTCCAGGCCGTTGACCAGCTGGGTCATGCTCGGCGACCGGACCCCCTCGGCGGCGGCCATGCCCCCGACCGTGCGCGGCCCACCGAAGACCAGCACCGACAGCGCCGACAGCCGGGACGGCGACAGGCCGGACTCGCCGTCGACCGTCCGGGCCAGCCGCAGCAGGTGGATGGCGGCCGAGTGCAGCCGGCCGGCGACCTCTCGACGGGGCAGCGTCATATAGGTAGGCTACCTACATGACTGCGGAGGTGGTGGAAGCGATCCTGGCCGGGGACGCAGCGGGGGCGATGACCGCCCTGGGGGCGGACCCCGGGCAGGCCGGGGCCTCCGACGAGGCCGGCGTCAGTGCCCTGCTCCTGGCCCGCTACCGCGGGATGGGCGACGTCGTCGACGCCATCCGGGCACTGCGGCCGCTCGGCCTGGCCGAGGCGGCGGCGGTCGGGGACGTCCGACGGGTCGGCGAGCTGACGGCGGCCGGGGTGCCGGTCGACGAGCGGTCCCCCGACGGATTCTCGCCGGTGCAGCTGGCGCTGTTCTTCGACCATCCGGCGGCGGCCGCCGTGCTGCTGCGGGCCGGGGCCGACGTCGACGCCGCCGCCGGACACCCCATGGGCATCGCCGCGGTGCACGCCGCCGCCGCCAGCCCCACGGGATCGGGGCTGGCGCTGGTCGTGGCCGCCGGCGCCGACCTCGGCCGGGCGCAATCCGGGGGCTTCACCGCCCTCCACGAGGCCGCCCACCGGGGTGACGAGGCGATGGTCGAACTGCTCCTCGCCGCCGGCGCGGACGCGACACGGCAGGCGGACGACGGCCGGACCCCGGCCGACGTCGCCCGGGACGACGGCCACGCCCAGCTGGCCGTGCGACTCGCGCCGGGCTGACGGCACCCGCCGCGCCGGCGCGGTGGGGCCGGTATGAGGCCCCGACCCCGGGGGAAGGAGCCCGGTCACCCACGGAGGTGACCATGACCACGAGAACGCAGGCGCGGGACATCGCTCAGTTCATCCGGGACCAGCACCAGGAGATCAAGCGCCTCTTCACGCTGGTGGACGGCCAGCAGGGAGACGGGCGCCGGGAGGCGCTCGAGGATCTCGTCCGGCTCCTGGCCGTGCACGAGACCGCCGAGGAAGAGGTGATCTACCCGGTGGTCCGGCGCGAGACCGGTGGGGACGAGATCGCCGACGCCCGCATCCAGGAGGAGAGCGAGGCCAAGCGCATGCTGGCCGACCTGGAGAAGGTAGACGTCGACAGCGACGAGTTCGCCCCGCGGTTCGTGGTCCTGCGCGACGCGGTCGTCCGCCACGCGACCAGCGAGGAGGCCACCGTGCTGCCCCTCCTCGAGCGCACCCAGGACCAGGACATGCTCGACCGCATGGGCCAGGCGATCCAGGTCGCCCAGAAGCTGGCCCCCACCCGTCCCCACCCGCACGGCCCCGACAGCGCCCTCGGGAACCTGGCGGTGGGCCCCTTCGCCGCCATCGCCGACCGCGCCCGCGACGCCCTCCGCAACCTGACCCGCTGACCGCCGACCCGGGGAGCCGCCGCGTTCACCTGGTGGCCCGGCGGCTCACCCACCAGAACGAGAAGGCGCCGGCCGCCACCGCCAGGGCCAGGAGGAGCGCCGCCTCCCACAGCTGGAGCGTCCAGAACCGGTCGGCGGGGACGAGGCGACGACGTCGTGCAGCCCGAGCTGCTGCCCGCAGGCATCGAGCTGTCCTTGGACGGCGCTTCCGTGCCGAGCCGGCACATCTCGGCCACCACGTCGTCGCGGATCGTGCCGCCGGAGCTGACCCCCCGGCCAGTGCCGTCGACCGTGTGGCTGGCCAGGACCCAGCCGTTGTCGGCCGCCACCCGGCCCGACGGTTCGTGGATACGGCTGCTCACGGCCGTGGGACCGCCGCCGCCTCTCGCACGATGATCTCGACCGCCTCGGCCACCCGGTCGTGGTGGGTCCGATGCGAGATGATGCACAGCCGCAGGGTCACGACCCCGCGGACCAGCGTGCTGGAGATGTGGACCCGGCGACCGGCATTGACCCGGGCCAGCAGCGCCTGGTTGGCGCCGTTGGCCGCCTCCCCGCCCGGCAGCCGGAACGCCACGATCGACAGGTCCGGCGCCCACGGCAGCTCCAGCCCGCCCGAGCGGGCCAGCTCGCCGTGCGCGTACGCGGCCAGGTCGAGCTTCTCGTCGAGCGCGTCACGGAACGCCGCCACGCCGTGGAGGTGGAGCGGCAGCCACAGGCGCAGGCCCCGGAAGTCCCGGGTCAGCTCCGGTCCCAGGTCGGCGTAGTCGGGCAGTACCTCGTCGCCGACCACGTCCTGCAGGTAGTGGCCGTCGGCCGCGAACGCCCGGCGCAGCGTGGCCCCGTCCCGCACCAGCGCCACCCCGGTCCCGTGCGGCAGGAACAGGCTCTTGTGGGGATCGAGCACGACCGAGTCGGCTGCCTCGATCCCGGTCAGGCGGGCGCGCCCGCGCCCCGTCAGCCGGAACAGCCCGCCGTAGGCGCCGTCGACGTGGAACCACACGCCCGCCTCCCGGGCCACCGCGGCCAGGTCACCCAGGGGGTCGACGGTGCCGGTGTGCGTGGTCCCGGCCGTCCCCACCAGCAGGAACGGCCGGCGACCGGCGGACCGGTCCGCCTCGATCATCCCGGCGGCCGCGGCCGGGTCCGTCCGCAGGTCGGGCCCGCAGGGCATGACCCGGACCTGGTCCGGCCGCAACCCCGCCACCCGGGCCGCCTTGGCCACGCAGCGATGGGTGTACTCGGTGACGTAGACCGTCCCGGTGCCGATGTCGTCCCCCAGGCGGTCGACCCGGGCGGCGACCAGGACGGTCAGCGTGGCCAGCGACCCGCCGGTGGAGACGATGCCGGCGCTGCCGCCCGGCAACCCCATCTCGGCGGCCAGCCAGCGCAGGGTGCCCTCCTCCATGGCCACCAGCGCAGGGGCGAAGGCGGCCAGGCCCGTGTAGCGGTTGAAGGCCCGGGCCACGAACTCGGCCAGGGCCGAGGAGTAGAGGCCGCCGCCGCCCACGTAGGCCAGGTAGCCGGGCCCGGCGGTCTCGATCGCGGGGGCGGCCGCCTGCCGGAACCGGTCGAGCAGCGAGGTGACGTCGCCCGGCCCCTCCGGTGGCGGCGCCAGGAGCGGCCCGACCAGCGGCCCGGCGCCGCCGGTCGCGGCGGCGGGCGCGTCGGGGAGCCCCTCCACGAACGCGGCCACCAGGCCGGTGGCGGCGGCGGCCATGGCCTCCATGGCGGCCCGGTCGGGCTCCAGGGGATGCGCAGGCATCACCGCACGGTACGCGGCGCCTGCGGCCGCCTACGCGCCGCTGCCGTAGGGCCGGGTGATGATCTCGAGGAAGTGGCCGTCGTCGTTGAGGAAGTAGACGCCGCGGCCGCCGTCGTTCCGGTTGATCTCGCCGGGGCGGCGCCGCGTCGGGTCGGCCCAGTGGTCGAGCCCGCGTTCGGCCACCCGGCCGTAGATGGTGTCGAAGTCGTCCTCGGACACGAGGAAGGCGTAGTGCTGGGGCGTGATCTCGCCCTCGGCGTCCGCGAAGTCCAGCCCGACGCCGTTGGCGGTCGAGACCTGCCAGAAGGGCCCGTAGTGCTCGGGGGCCGCCATCCCGAACAGGTCGGCGAACCCGTGGGCCGCCGCCCGGGCGTCGCGGGCGGCGACGATCGTGTGGTTGAGTTCGATGGCCACGACGCCAGTCTGCCGGACAGGGGCGTGGACTCCCTCCGCTAGTTTCGAGGGCCGTGGATCTCGATGCCGCCATGGGCCTGGCCCTCGACGAGGGGGCGACGGCCGTCCTGCACGACGACGTGCCGGTGGGCGCGGTGGTCCTGCGCGACGGCGAGGTCATCGCCCAGCGCCACAACGAGCGCGAGAAGCTGGGCGACCCGACCGCGCACGCCGAGATCCTCGCCCTTCGGGACGCGGCCGAGGTGGTCGGCGGCTGGCGGCTGGAGGGCACGACCCTGGTGGTGACGGTCGAGCCGTGCCCCATGTGCGCCGGCGCGCTGGTGGCCGCCCGGGTCGACCAGGTGGTGTTCGGCGCGGCCGACCCCAAGGCGGGGGCCTGCGGCTCGCTGCACAACCTGTGCGCCGACCCCCGGCTGAACCACGAGGTGGACGTCGTGCGGGGGCTGCGGGCCACCGAGGCGGCCGCCCTCATCACCGGGTTCTTCGAGGAACGCCGGGGCTGACCCCGGCGCCGCCATCCGGATCAGGCGGCCACGGGCGGGGTACGCCGGCGCGCCACCGAACGGCCGCTGGGGAGCAGGTGGCCCCGGGCGCCGCACCAGCAGGTCCAGTCGAGCGCGGGGCCGCGTGCGGTGTTGTGGATGGCCTCGATGCGCGACGCGTCGAGCAGCACCGTGGAGCCATGGACGTGGCAGTGGACGGTGAACATGGCATCTCTCCTGTCCAATCACAGGCCAATGCTGCCTGTTCTTCGTGGACATCGTGGGTAATGGCCTGTACGCTACGCCGAGAATCCAGTCCAATCGCCAGCCACTTCGGGAGAATTGGTATGAGGCAGCCGATCGAGCAGGCTCTCGGCGTGTGGTCCGACGGGCCAGGCCCCCTGCACCGGAAGCTGAGCGACGCCCTGCGGGCCGCGACCGAGAACGGCCGCCTGGCCGGCGGCGAGCGGCTGCCATCCGAGCGCGACCTGGCGCGACGCCTGGCGGTCAGCCGCAGCACCGTCGTCACCGCCTACGACACGCTGCGGTCCGAGGGCCTCCTGGAGAGCCGGCAGGGCAGCGGCACCCGCATCGGCCGGTCGGTGGGCCACCGGCCTGACCCGCTCGACACGTTCCAGGTCAGCCCCGTGTACCGCACGCTGATCGACGTGCGGGACGACGTCATCTCGCTCGCCTGCGCCACCTCGCCCGCCCATCCGCGGGTCGGCGAAGCCATCGTCGAGACGGCGGCCGACGGCGCCAAGCTGCTGGCCCACAACGGCTACGTCCCGGCCGGGCTGCCGGCGCTGCGGCGCGAGCTGGCCGCCATGTTCAGCGCCCGGGGCACCCCCACGTCCGAGGACCAGGTCCTGGTGACGACCGGCGCCCAGCAGGCGGTGAGCCTGGCCACCCTGATGCTGGTCCGGTCCGGCGACGAGGTGGTGGTCGAGGCGCCCAGCTTCTCCGGCACCCTCGACGTGTTCCGCACCCGGGGCGCCGAGATGACGGCGGTGCGGATCGACGACCTCGGCGTCGACGTGCGGGCCGTGACGCAGGCCGTGCGGGCCGGGCGGCCGGCGGCCATCTACGTCATGCCCAGCTACCACAACCCGACGGGCGCCCAGCTGGCCGCCAACCGCCGCCGCGACCTGGCCGAGCTGGTCGTCGAGCACGGGGTGCCGCTCATCGAGGACAACGCGCTGGAGAACTCGCCGCTGGACGACGAGTGGATCCCGCCCATCGCCTCGTTCGCCCCCGCAGCCGCCCCCGTGCTCACGGCCGGATCGCTGTCCAAGGTGGCGTGGGGCGGGCTGCGGGTCGGCTGGCTTCGGGGTCCCGCCCCCATGATCGCCCGGCTGTCCGAGCTGAAGGCCATGATCGACCTGGGGTCGCCCCTGTTCGACCAGGCGGTGGCGGCGAGGGTCATCCCCCATCTGGACCAGCTGCGTGACGACCAGCGCACACTGCTGAACCGCAACCTGGCCCTGGTGGGCGACCTGCTGGCGGACCTGGTCCCGAGCTGGCGGTGGCGCCCGCCCAAGGGCGGCCCGTCGCTGTGGGTCGAGCTGCCGTCGGGGACGGCGTCGGCGTTCAGCCAGGTGGCGCTGCGGTTCGGGGTCGAGGTGATCCCCGGCGACCACATGTCGCCCACGGGCGACGACCTGCGGCACCTGCGCCTGCCGTACACGGCGGAGCCGCCCGTGCTGCAGGAGACTATGCGGCGGCTGGCGCAGGCGTGGGCCGCCTACGCACCCAGCGACGAGCCCCGGACCACCCCCCGCCCGGTGGTGGTCTGAGCCCGTTTCCGGCCAGCCGTGCTGTGCGACAGGGCGGGCGCACAGGTCGCATGCCTGCGATGCATCGTGCTGCCTACCGAGTTCGGGAGGGAAGGGGAGGCCCGCTAGCCTCTCGGGCGGAAGGTTGCCAGAGCGGACGAATGGGGCGGCCTCGAAAGCCGTTGTGGCCTCCGGGTCACCGTGGGTTCGAATCCCACACCTTCCGCCAACGGCTTGGGGCCCGCGCCCGAGGCCGCTTGACGTAGCCGGCCGTGGTCGCCGCCCGGCGTGCGTCCCGAGCCGAGCGGCGATCCCGGCCGACAGCGTCACGACGGTGGGGTCAACCAGTGCTCACCCCGTGGGTGGCGGTGTTAACGCTTGGGGGCTCGGTGGTTCCTAGCCGGGTGTGCATGATGCGGCGGTGGCATCCACGTCGGACCCGGCGATCCAGCCGTCGATGTCCCCGATCAATGGGGCGACATCGTGAGCCGCGCCCCAGCGGGCGCGGTCGACGACCGCACCGACCTGAACGGCGGACCGAGGCGTGCTCGCTGGATCCTGCTCGCCGCCGCCGCGGTCGTGATCCTGGCTGCTGCCCGCGGAGGCCATGGCCGGCGTGAACACCACCTGGCACGCCACGGTCGACCCCCAGACCGTAGAGATCCACATCCCCGCCACGGCAGCCGGCGACCTCGATGGTGAACGCACCGAAGGCGCCACCACCACGTGGGGAGACGCCACGGTCTGGTACACGCCCTACGGCATCCAGGACACGGTGCAGATCCGGGTACCCGTCGCCCTGCCGGCCTGTGGCCTGTGGGACGTCACTGTCCACGGTCCTGACGAGGCGGCCAACCGTGACCTGGCGATCGAGATCGCTTCAGGAACGCCAGGGTGACGACCTAACGAGCGACGGCTCCGGACCGCCCCCCGGCGGCACCCGGTGGGTCAACCGAGATCGGCGGCCAGCACCACCCGCCCGTCGAGGTGGTGCACCCAGACCTGGCTCGGCCGGTTCTCAGCCGCGATCTGCCTGATGTGCCGGAGGGCTTCGTCGATCTCGGCGTGGCGGTCGACCTCCGCGCGTCCGCGGCGGCACGCCCACCATCCGTCGGCGCTCTCGATGACCCGGAAGAACCACCGCCCCGACTCCATCGACGCAGACTGCGCTGCGCGGCCGATCGACGGCAGGGCCGAAGGTCCCTTTCGGTGCCCGCGGGTGCGTTGCCGGGCCGACGATCGGGGTCACCGGCGTGCAGCCGTGACCCGGGATCTCGCCGCCGGCATGACGGCGTAGAGTCGTCCCCGATGGCGGCGACCCGGTGCCAGGACTGCGACCGCCCGTTCGGCATGAGCCGCCGGTCCGTGACCACCGCCACGGGTCGTCGGGTGTGCGCGGACTGCCGCGATCGCGTGACGGCGGCCGCGGCCGGTGTCCTGGCCTCACCCGAGGCGCCCGTCGCCGGCGCGACGGCGACGGCAGGCTGGTTCCGCCGCCTCACCCGGCGCCGCCACGCCCGTGACTGACGCCGGCACCGGAGGAGGGTGGCGATGAGGCGAGTCGTCTGGTCGGCCGCAGGGGCGCTGGTCGCCCTGTGGCTCGTGTTCTTCCTGGGGATGCGGTTCAACTGGCCGCCGGTGCTCGACGCGGTGCGGCGGACCAGCCGGGCCACCAAGCCGCTCGTCCTGAAGCGGGCGGGGACCCCGGGCGGGCCGGCGTCGGTGGTGCGCCACGTG
>DASSUD010000203.1:0-6631 GCA_035707385.1 Acidimicrobiales bacterium | reverse complement strand
GAGGTTGCCGAACGAGTCGAGCGACGTCTGCCAGCCACCGTGCGCCGGGACGCTGTACACGTCCACGCCGTCGTGGCCGAACACCCGCTCCACGGCCGGGTCGAGGCCCCGGTCCCGGGGCCCGTCCACGATCACGTGCACCGGCGCCTGCCCCGGGCCCCAGGTGTGGCCGGGCTCGACCTCGTCCTGGATCCAGGGGTCGCCGTCGGCGAACTCGCCCGCCACCTCGCGCAGCGGGACCCCGGCCTCGGCGCAAGCTTCGGACAGCGCGGCCACGAAACCGCTGTTCCAGCCGGTGGCGTGCACGACGTACAGCGCCTCCGGAGGCAGGGACGACCCGGGCATCACCCACGGCGCCACCCGCAGGACCGCCCGGTCCCGGTAGCGGTCGCGGTCAGCGCCGCCGCCCATGTCCCCCATGTCGGCGATGACCTCGACCAGCCCGTCGAAGCCGCCGTCCGGGAAGGTGTGGGCGGTCAGGCGCAGCTCGATCTCCTCCACCGCCCGGAGCCGGGTCGACTCCAGCCGGTCAGCCCGGGCGCCCACCAGCGGGACCGGCCGCCCATCGCGGCCCGGGTACCACAGGGTCACCCGCGCCGCCGCGAACGAGCTGAGCGACAGGGTGACGTCGGGGGCGTCCGGCTCCGACGCCAGGTCGCGGTCGACGCACAGCACCACCGGCGCGGACCGCTCGACCCGCAGCCCTCCGCCGGGGTCGGGTACCACGACCGCGCCACGCCGGCCCTCCCCCCACTCCCACTGCCACCGCCCTTCGCCGTCGCGGGCCACCTGGCCCGTGCGCAGCGAGTCGACGTACAGCCGTACCCGGGATCCCGCCATGGTTCCGCCTCCGTCTGTCTGCGCCGTGCCGGCCGCCACCGGCACCGCCGTGTGCCAGCGTAGCGGGATGAGCACGCTGGGGACGTTCAGCCGCCACGACCTCGACACGCTGGCCGACTGCGTCGGGGACGCGTGGCGAGCGGGTGCCGGCGGCGACTGGTCGGCGCCCGCCGGCACGCTGGCGTGGAGCTGCGCCCGCACCGCCGACCACGCCGTCGACGCGGTGTTGGCGGTCGCCTTCTTCCTGGCCTCCCGCCGCACGGACGGCTACCCGGAGTGGGGCTGGACGGTGCCGGCGACCGCCGAGGACGGACGGCCCGACCTGGCGGGCGAGGCCATCGCCACCGTCGGGCACGTCCTGTCCGCCGTCGTCGCCGACGCGCCGCCGGGCACCCGGGCAGTCATCTGGCGGCGGCCCCGGGTCGAGGTCCGCGGCCCGGAGGACTTCCCGGCCCGGGGCGGGCTGGAGCTCGTCCTCCACGGCCACGACGTGTGCGCCGGCCTCGGCGTGCCGCTACGCCCACCCGCAGCCGAGATCGCCCGGCTGATCGAACACTCCCGGGGGTGGCCCCACCGGCAGGCGCCCGGCTGGCGGCCGGTGGCCGGCGGCGGTGATCCCTGGGCCGAGCTGCTGGCGGCTGCGGGCCGCTAGCGGGGTGGCCCGCCGGCACCTGGATGTCGCCGCCGTCAGCCGACCGGCGGTCCCCGTCGGAGCTCAGCGCCGGGTCGCCGCCACGAACGCCGCCTGCTCGTCGGTCTCGATCGCCCGGGCGCAGTAGGCGGACCGCACCCAGTCGACAACTTCCTCGTCCGGCGTGCCGGCCAGGACCGCCAGCACCGCCAGAGCGGTGCCGGTACGACCATGGCCGCCGAGGCAACCGACCTCGACCCGCTCGCCCCGCCGGGCCCGACCGAGCAGGTCGGCCAGGGCCGCGGTCGCGGCCGCCCCGTCGGCGGGCACGGCGAAGTCGGGCCAGTCGACGTGCGCGTGGGGCCACGGGGGCGACCAGCGGGGGTCCAGGTACAGCCCGAAGTCGGGCGGTTCGTCCCGGTCGTAGGGCGCCGCCTCGTCGAACGACGCCGCCCACACCACCGTGCCGTCCGCCAGCGTCACCGGGTCCCGGTGGCCCGAGCATCCGCCCAGCAGCCCGCGGACGGCGTCGAGGAAGTGGCGCAGCGGGGCCCCGACCTCCCAGACGACGAGGGCCTCGGCCTGCAACGCCGCGACGGGCAGGGCGGCCAGCGCCCCGGGATCGACCGTGCCGTCCCGGTCCCACCCGGGCCGGGCGGGCGCCTCCCAGCCCGCCGGGGGAGGGCCGGTGACGGTGGCGGCGGCCGCCGCGCAGCCCGCGCAGATGGCCACCCCTGGGCCGGTGGCCAGCCGGGTGCCCGCGCCACCCTCGACCCCGCAGAACACACAGCGCATGCTGGTCAGCCCCGCAGGTCGTAGCGGTACACGTTGGTGTCGCGGACCGCGAACCCCAGGGACCGGTACAGCCGGTTGGCCGCCTCGCGGGACGGGCGCGAGGTCAGGTCGACCGTCACGCACCCGCGCTCCCGGGCCCGATCGAGCATGGCCTGCGTGAGCGCGGTGCCGACTCCCTGGCCCCGGCGGGCGTCGTCGACCACCACGTCCTCGACCCAGGCGCGCACGCCGGAGGGTATGCGGAACGCCGCCAGCGTCGACATCCCGACGATCGTGCCGCCGTCGTCGAGAGCGATGAACAGGTCGGTGGCGGGCGACCCGACGATCTCGCCCAGCTCGGCCGTCGACGGCGGCGGGTTGGACGACGACAGCTGCGAGAACAGCCGCTCGACGGCGTCGACGATGGCGGGCGTCAGCGTGGTGGCAATCTCGACCTTCACGCCGCGACGCTACCCGCGCGGGGCGTCCCCGCCGTCACGCCGGGTCGGGCACCGGCTGCGGCGGTGGGGGGCCGATGTAGCGGGCGGACGGCCGGATGATCCGGTTGTCGGCCGCCTGTTCGAGGATGTTGGCGCACCAGCCGATGACCCGGCTGGACGCGAACGTCGGGGTGAACAGCTCGCGGGGCAGGCCCGTGTGCTCCATGACCACGCCGGCGTAGAACTCGACGTTGGCGTAGAGGTTGCGGCCGGGCTTGAGCTCGGCGAGCACGTCCACCACCGTCTGCTCGACCTGCCGGGCGAAGCCGACCTTCTCGGCGCCGATGCGCTCGGCCACGTCGCGCAGGAACAGCGAGCGCGGGTCGTCGGTCTTGTAGACGCGGTGGCCGAAGCCCATGATCTTCTCGCCGTTGGTGACCGCGTCGACCAGGTAGGGCCGGGCGTTCTCGGGGGTGCCGATGGCGTCGAGCAGGTCGAGCGCCCGGGCGGGGGCGCCGCCGTGCAGCGGGCCCGACAGGGCGGCGATGCCGCCGGTGACCGCGCCGGCCAGGTCGGCACCGGTGGAGGTGATGACCCGGGACGTGAACGTCGAGGCGTTGAACCCGTGGTCGATGGTGAGCATCTGGTACTGCTCGACCGCCCGGGCCCGCGCCTCGTCGGGCCGCTCGCCGGTCAGCATCCACAGGTAGTTGGCGCCGTAGCCCAGATCGGGGTCGGGGTCGACCGGGTCGAGGCCCTGCTCCAGCCGGTGCAGGGCCATGATCACCGTCGGTACCGCCGCGCAGACCTGCACGGCGTTGGCGCGCAGCTCGCGGGCCGGGACGTCGAGCCAGGGCCGGAAGCCCTGGCTGTTCCCCACCAGGGACACCGCGCTGCGCAGCCTGTCCATCAGTGGGCCGCCCGACGCGGCGATCGCCGGCAGCAGGTCCCGCACCCCGCCCGGCACCTGGCGCCGCGACCGCACCTCCTCGGCGAAGGTGCGGCTCTCGGCGGCGGTGGGCAGGTGGCCCTCGAACAGCAGGAACCAGACGTCCTCCAGCGAGCGCTTGGCGGCCAGCTCGACCGCCGAGTACTGGCGGTAGTGGTAGAAGCCCTCGAGGCCCCGCACGTCGCCGACCTTGGTCTCGGCCACGATGACGCCCTCCAGCCCCGGGGGCGCCTCGATCTGGCCCGGGTGCACCACCGGCTGGATCAGGGCGATGCGCATGAGGTCGCGCAGCGACACGAGGCCGACCAGCTCGCCGCCCTCCACCACCGGGATGTGGCGGTAGCCGTGCTCGCTGAGGGAGGCGAACGCCTCCTGCACCGACAGCCCGGGCTCGACGCAGTCGGGGTCGGGGGTCATCCACTCGGCGACCTTGGTGGCCTCGGCGGACGGGCCGGCGGCCGCCAGCTTCACCACGTCGCGCTCGGTGAGGATGCCGACGGGCCGCGCCCCGTCGACCACGACCACGGAGCCGACGGTCCGGTCGTTCATGCGGGCGGCGGCCTCGGCCACGGTCTCGTCCGGCAACGCCACTATCACCGGCGAGCTCATCACCTCGGCCACCGTGCGTACGGTGTGGGGGGTCACGGCCATCAACCTAGATCCGCCTGCCGGACGGCGAAACGTCCGCGACCGTATTGACACATCGTGCGGCCGCGACCGCGCAGCGGCGTTGGAGAACGTTCAGTCGGCCGTGACCCAGCGCTCACACGTCCGTCGGCCGCCCGACACAGGCGGTCCGTAGGGTGGCCGCCATGGATCTCCGCACGGCGCTCCAGTCCTGGACGGCACGGTCGTTCACCGGCGCCGGTGCGACCAGGAACGCCCGGCGCTCGCTCGACGAGTGGTCCCGGGCCCAGGACGAGGTGACGGCCCTCCTCGAACGGCTCGGGCACGCCTCCGGGCCGGCGCCGGCCCACCGGACCACCTCCACGGCCGCCTGACCCCGCCCGTCCCCTCCGGGCGGGGTACAGGCCCCCTTTGCCCATACCATGGGCACGGTGGATCACGTCCGCTGGCATGCGCGACCGGCTCTCGACCGCCCGGTGCTCGTGGCCGCCTTCGAGGGGTGGAACGACGCCGGCGACGCCGCCAGCGGTGCCGTCCGCTACCTCATCGATCGCTACGACGCCGAGCTGGTGGCCGAGATCGACCCGGAGGAGTTCTTCGACTTCACCTCCACCCGGCCGCAGGCGGAGATCGACGACGAGGGCGTGCGCCACATCGTGTGGCCCACCACGTCGGTGTACTCGGCCACGCTGCCCGGCGAGGCCGGGGACGCCCTGCTCATGATCGGGACCGAGCCCCAGCTCAAGTGGCGCACGTTCTGCGCCCAGGTCACCGGGCTGGCCGAGGAGCTGGGCTGCCGGCTGGTCGTCATCCTCGGTGCGCTGGTGGCCGAGGTGCCCCACAGCCGGCCGGTGCCGGTGGTGGGCACGGTGAGCGACCCGGCGCTGCAGGCCGACCTGGGACTGCGCCCGTCCAGCTACCAGGGCCCGACCGGGGTCGTCGGCGTGCTGTCGGCCGCCTGCCGGGAGGCCGGCCTGGCCGCCGCCTCGCTGTGGGCCGCGGTGCCGACCTACGTGCCCACCGCCCCCTCCCCCAAGGCGGTGCTGGCCTTGCTGGAGCAGACCTCCGAGGTGCTGGGCATGTGGGTGCCGACGACCGACCTGGAGATCGCGGCCGCGGCCTACGAGCGCCAGGTCACCGAGCTGGTGGAGGAGGACGAGGAGACGTCCGACTACGTCAGCCAGCTCGAGCAGCGCCACGACGCCGGGGGCGGCGACGACGAGGAGGGCGCCCGCTCGCTCGTCGAGGAGGTCGAGCGCTACCTCCGCGACCGGCGCGAGTAGCACTCTGGCGTTCGCACGTGTCGGAGAACGACACGAGCGAGCGCCGGAACGTCACCCGGGGGCGTGGCGGGGCCAGGGCCGGGTCTCCTCCCAGATGCGGGCCAGGCGGAGGGGGATCTCGTCGTGGTGGCGGCGGGCGTTGATCTGGAGCCCGACCGGCAGGCCCGCCGCGGTCAGGCCGGCGGGGACGGACACCGCCGGGTTCCAGCACAGGTTGGCCAGCATCGTGAACGGGGTCGCCGAGGCGCCGAGAGGCCGGGCGGGCTGCCCGTCGATGGTGTCGGGCGGCGGGCCCTCGGCCGGGAAGGCCGGGACGGCCGTCGTCGGCGTGATCAGCACGTCGACCTCGTCGAACAGGGCGGCCACCTCTTCGACCAGCGCCTCGCGGCGCCGGGCCGCCGCCGCCACCCGCGGCATCGGGTAGTGCTCGGTCTGCTCCAGCACGGAGCGGGTGTAGCGGGTGAAGTCGTCGGCCGCCGCCGGCCACATGCCGTCCTCGATCGACAGCCACAGGTCGAGCGACCCCGACCCCAGCCAGGCCCGCACCGGGTCGGTCAGCGACACCGGCTCGTCGTCGAGGACCAGGCCGGCGGCCCCCGCCAGCTCCCGGGCGGCGGCCTCGGCCGCCTCCCGCACCTCGCGGTCGCACAGGAACGTGCCGAGGTCCGCCGACCACCGCGCCCGCAGGCCCTCGACCGGGAGCGACGCGGCGGCCGACTCGTAGGACAGCAGCGGTCGGGGCAGGGAGAAGCGGTCGCGGTCGTCGGGGCCCGCGGTGACGTCCAGGTGGCGGGCGCTGTCGGCCACCGTGGTGGTGAGCAGGCCCTTCACCGATGTCTCGGACCCCGTGGCACCGGCCGAGGGGATGCGCCCGTAGCTCGGCTTGAACCCCACCAGCCCGCAGAAGGCGGCCGGGATCCGGGTCGAGCCGCCCCCGTCGCTGGCCGTGGCGGCCGGGACCCAGCCGGCGGCCACCGCCGCCGCGCTGCCCCCGCTCGACCCGCCGGGGGTCATGGCGGGGTCCCAGGGGTTGCGGGCCGGCGGGGCCACCTTGGTCTTGGTGAAGTTGAGGGTGCCGAACTCGGGC
>DASSUD010000202.1:0-3494 GCA_035707385.1 Acidimicrobiales bacterium | reverse complement strand
CCCGGGCGCCCGCGCCGCCGGCCCTGGAGCAGGCGCTGGCCAAGGCCCGGGAGCAGGGGCGTGACGACCTGGTCGAGCGGCTGGAGGGGGTCCGGCGCCGGCTCGGGCAGCAGGAGCTCACCGTGGTGGTGGCCGGCGAGTTCAAGCAGGGCAAGTCCACGCTGGTCAACGCCGTGGTCCAGACCGAGGTGTGCCCGGTCGACGACGACGTCGTGACCGCCGTCCCCACCATCGTCCACTACGGGGCCAAGGCCGAGGCGCTGGTCCACGTGACGCCGGAGGACGGCAGCCCCCCCGAGCCGGCCGAGGGCAGCGGCGGGGGCCTCGGGCTCACCGCGGAGGGCACGCCGGTGCCGTTCGACGAGCTGCGCCGCTACGTGCGCGGCGAGTCGGTCAACGGGTCGGTGCCGCCGGGCGAGGTGCGGGCCGTCGAGGTCCGCCTCGACCGCCAGATGCTCCGGCGGACCGGCCTGTGCTTCGTGGACAGCCCCGGTGTCGGCGGCCTGGAGTCCGCCGAGGGCAGCGTGGTCCTCGGGGTCCTCAGCCTGGCCGAGGCCATGATCTTCGTGACCGACGCCTCCCAGGAGCTGACCCGGGCCGAGATCACGTTCCTGCAGGCCGCCCAGGCCCGCTGCCCCCGGATCGTGTGCGTGGTCACCAAGACCGACCTCCACGGCGAGTGGCGCCGCATCGTCGACCTCGACCGCGGGCACCTGGCCGCCGCCGGGCTCGACATGGCAGTCGTGCCCGTGTCGTCGTTCCTGCGCATGCGGGCCGCCGCCCGGGTCGACGAGGCCATGAACGACGAGTCCGGCTACCCGGCGCTCGTGCAGTGGCTGCGGACCCGCGTGGTGTCCGAGGGCGGGGCCGCCCAGGCGGCGAGGGTGGCCGAGGAGGTGGCCTTCGCCGCAGGCGAGCTGGCCAAGGTCGTGCAGGCCGAGTCCGAGGTCATCGCCCGTCCCGAGCAGGCCGAGGCGGTCGTGGCCCGCCTGGCCGACGAGGCCCGCATCACCCGGGCGCTGCAGAGCGGGGCCGCGCCGTGGCAGCAGGTGCTGTCCGACGGCATCCAGGACCTGGTGGCCGACGTCGACCACGACCTGCGCATCCGGCTCCAGGTGGTGGTGCGCTCGGGCGAGGAGATCATCGCCCGCAGCGATCCCGCCGAGTCGTGGTCCGAGTTCGAGACCTGGCTGCGCCGCCAGGTCGTCACCGCCGCCGTCGCCACCTACGACTACCTGGCCGACCGGGCGGCCGAGCTCACCGATCGGGTGGGCCAGCAGTTCCAGCGCGACGCCGACCACCCGATCGCCTTCTCGATCAGCGCGCCGGTGTCGGCGCTGGAGGGCATCCACCTCGGCGGCGACTTCCGGGACAAGGGCGCCCGGGCCTCGGCCCTGCTGTCGGCGGCCCGCGGCTCCTACGGCGGCATGCTGATGTTCGGGATGGCCGGCAGCCTGCTCAGCATCCCGGTGGCGGCGCCCGTGCTGCTGGTGCTCAGCCTGGGCCTGGGCCGGCGGGCACTGCGCGAGGATCGCACCCGCCGCCACCAGCAGCACCAGGCCGAGGCCCGCGCCGCGCTCCACCGCTACGCGCAGGAGGTCAGCCTGGTGGTGGGCAAGGAGTGCAAGGACGCCCTGCGCCACACCCAGCGCCTGCTGCGGGACCAGTTCGCGGCCCGGGCCGCCTCGCTCCACCAGACGACGACCGCGGCCCTGGCCAGCGCCGAGGCCGCGCGGGACCTCGACGCCGCCCAGCGGGCCGCCCGCGGCCGGCAGGCGGCCCGGGAGATCGCCGACCTCGGCCAGCTGGGCGGCGCGGCACCGCCGCCGCCCCCGGCGCCGGGCGGGTTGCCGTGACCACCACCGAGGCGCCCACGGGCGGGCTGATCAACGAGCTCATGTCCCTGCTGGCCCAGGCCCGGGACACCGCCCCGGACCACGACGCCCGGGACGCGGTGGACGAGGTCGCGGGCCGGCTGTCCGAGCCGCTGCGCGTGGCGATCGCCGGCAAGGTCAAGGCCGGGAAGTCCACGCTGCTCAACGCCCTGGTCGGCGACCACCTGGCCCCGACCGATGCGCGCGAGTGCACACGGGTCGTCACCTGGTACCGCGACGCCCACACCTACCGGGTCGAGGCCTACGGCAAGGACGGCACGGTTCGCCAGTGCCCGTTCCGGCGCCGGGACGACCAGCTGGAGATCGACCTCGGCGGCACGCCGGCCGAGGACCTCGACCGGCTGGTGGTGTGGTGGCCGTCGGCCAGCCTGTCCGAGGTCACCCTGATCGACACGCCGGGCATCGGCTCGATCTCCACCGACCTGTCCGCCCGCACCTACACGTTCCTCACCGCCGACGAGGAGGAGCCGGCCGCGGCCGACGCCGTCCTCTACCTGGTGCGGCACCTGCACAACACGGACGTGCGCTTCCTGGAGGCCTTCCACGACGACGACCTGGCCCACAGCACGCCGGTCAACGCCGTCGGCGTGCTGTCCCGGGCCGACGAGATCGGGGCCTGCCGGCTCGACGCCATGGACTCGGCCCGCCGGGTGGCCGCCCGCTACGGCCACGATCCCCGCATCCGCCAGCTGTGCCGGTCGGTGATCCCGGTCGCGGGCCTCGTGGCCCAGGCGGGGGCCACGCTCCGGGAGGACGAGTTCCGGGCGCTGTCCACCCTGGTCGGCCCGGGCCGCCCGGACCCGGCCGAGCTGGCCCTGACCGCCGACCGGTTCGTGGCACCCGACGCCGCCGTCGACGTCGATGCGGACGGGCGGTGGCGCCTCCTGGGCCGGCTCGGGCTGTACGGCGTGCGGCTGGCGCTCGACCTGCTGGCCCGGCACACGGTCACGTCCGGCCCGGAGCTGGCGGGCCGCCTGGTGCAGGCCAGCGGCGTGGCCGACCTCCAGTGGACGCTGCACGTGCAGCTCATCGGGCGCAGCCAGCCGCTCAAGGCCCGCTCGGCGCTGGCCGCGCTGTCGTCGCTCCTGGCGTCGCGGTCGTGGCCGCAGAGCGATCGGCTCGCGACCCGGGCCGAGATGATCGCGTCGAGCGCCCACGAGATCGCCGAGGTGCGGCTGCTGACCGAGCTGTGGCTGGGCGAGCTGGTGCTGCGGGACGAGGCGCAGGCCGACGAGCTGGAGCGCCTCCTGGGCGGCCGGGGCGTGACGCCCACCGAGCGGCTGGCCCTGCCGCCCGACGCCGGGTTCGGTGACCTGAGCGCAGCCGCGCTGGAGGCCCGCCACCGGTGGTCGCAGACGGCCGAGCACCCGATGTCGTCGATGGCGGTGAAGGCGGCTGCGCGCGGCGCGGTGCGGACCTGTGAGGGCATCCTGGCGTGGCTGACGGCGGGCCAGGCGCGCCGTCCCCCGGACGAGACGTGAGGCAGCCATCGTGATCGTGTGCCGGCAGTGCGGCCAGACCGCCCGGGAGGGCATCGACTTCTGCGAGTCGTGCGGCGCCTTCCTGGAGTGGGAGGGCGAGCGCGTCGACCCCGCCCCC
>DASSUD010000201.1:0-3486 GCA_035707385.1 Acidimicrobiales bacterium | reverse complement strand
ATGCTGTCGTCGATCGGCCTGCCGGGGCTCAACGGCTTCGTCGGCGAGTTCCTGGTGCTGGTCGGGTCGTTCCTGACCCGGCGATGGTGGGCGGTGGTGGCCGCCGGCGGCGTGATCCTGGCCGCCCTGTACCTGCTGTGGGCCTACCAGCGGGTGTTCCACGGCACGCCCGACGACGAGAACCGCTCCTTCCCGGAGATCACCTGGCAGGAGGGGATGGTGATGGCCCCGCTGGTGGCGCTGATCGTGTTCCTCGGCGTCTACCCGAAGCCGGTGCTGGAGCGGATGGAGCCGTCGGTCGACCGCCTGATCGAGCACGTGGACGACAACAGCGACTTCGTGGCGCCGACCGTCGAGACCCAGGAGGCAGGGGAGTGATCGCAGCCCTGGTCGCGGGCGCGGCCGGCTCGCAGCCGCTGCCGGTCGACCCGTCGCCGATCGAGACGCCGGGCGTCGACTGGGGCGCGGTCGCCCCGATGCTCGTCCTGGTGGGCGGGGCGCTGCTGCTGATGCTGGTGGCGTCGTTCGCCCGCTCCCGGCGCCTCACGGTTCCGTACACGGTGGTCACCTGCCTGGCGGCGCTGGGCGCCGTGGGCGCCGCGGTTCCGCTGTGGCTGGAGGTCACGGACGCCGACCGGGGGCCGTTCTCGACGATGGCCAACGCCGTGGGGGTGGACGGGCTCTCGGTGTTCATGACCGTGGTGATCGCCGCCGCGGTGGTGCTGGCCGCTCTGCTGACCGACGGCTACCTGCGCCGGGAGGGGTTGGAGGGCGTCGAGCCCTACGTCCTGCTGCTGCTGTCCGCCTCGGGCGGCGTGATCATGGCCCAGGCCAACGACCTGATCGTGCTGTTCCTCGGCCTCGAGATCCTGTCGATCGCCGTGTACGTCCTGGCGGCCATGCACCGGCGGCGGCTGACGTCGCAGGAGGCCGGCATGAAGTACCTCGTGCTGGGGGCGTTCTCGTCGGCCTTCTTCCTGTACGGCATCGCCATGGTCTACGGCGGCACGGGCACCACCAACCTGGTGGAGATCCTCGACACGTTCAGCACCTACGCCCTGGCCGAGGACGGCCTGGTGCTGGCGGGTCTGGCCCTCATGCTGGTGGGCCTGGGGTTCAAGGTGGCGGCGGTGCCCTTCCACTTCTGGACGCCGGACGTCTACCAGGGCGCCCCGTCGCCGATGGTGGCGTGGATGGCGTCGGGGGTGAAGGTGGCCGGCTTCGCCGGGCTGATCCGGGTGTTCGTGCTGGCCTTCGAGTCCTACCGGGTCGACTGGCAGCCGATGCTGTACGGGCTGGCGGTGGCAACGCTGGTGGTCGGTGCCGTGCTGGCGGTCGTGCAGACCGACGTCAAGCGCATGATGGCGTACAGCTCGATCAACCACGCCGGCTGGGTGCTGGTCGGCGTGCAGGCGGCCACCCGGGACGGGGTCCAGTCCGCCCTGTTCTACCTGGCCACTTACACGTTCCTGATCGCCGGCACCTTCGGGGTCGTCACGCTGGTGGGGCGCAGGGGCGACGGCCACCACTCGCTGGACGACTACCGGGGCCTGTCCCGGACGCGCCCGATGCTGGCCCTGGCGCTGACGGTGTTCCTGTTCGCCCAGGCGGGGGTCCCGCTGACCTCGGGCTTCTTCGCCAAGTTTTACGTGATCAACTCGGCGGTGGACGCCGGCTCGGCGTGGCTGGCGGTGATCGCCATGCTGACCTCGGTGATCTCGGCGTTCCTGTACCTGCGGATCACGGTCAGCCTGTACATGTCGGACCCCGACGAGGCCCCCGCCGTGACCCGGCTCCACATCCCCGCCGGCGCCGGCATCGCCCTGGCGGTGTGCCTGGTGGTCACCCTGGTGGTGGGCGTGTGGCCCGGATCGATCGCCGACCTGGCCCGGGACGCCGTGCCGGTCCTGTCCGCCGCCGGCGGCTGACGGGGACCCCGGTCGTGTGGTGAAATCCCCCACGGTGCCCCCGCTCTCCCCCACAATGTGGCGGCGGCGGCGCCCGACCTGAGGCCCACCACACCGTGCCGAAGACGAGACGACTGAGCGACGCGAGCCTCGTGCGCCGATCGCAGCAAGGCGACCGGCGGGCCTTCGGCGCGCTCGTGGGGCGCTACGACGCCCGCCTGCGGGGCCTGGCGTTCGCCCTGCTCCTGGACCCCGAGGCCATGGACGCCACGCTGGGGTCCGCGTACTTGCGGGCCTGGCGGGACGTGGTGCGGCTGACGGCCAAGGACGACGCCGGGGCCTGGCTGTACCGGGTGACGTACAACGCCTGCATCGACGCGCTGCGCCGGGACGGCACGCCACCCCAGCCCGGCGGCCGTGGCACCCGCGCCGGGCTGGCCACCCTCGGCCCGGCCGACCGGGTGGCGGTGGTCCTGGTCGACCGCGAGGGCTTCACCCCCGAGGCCGCGGCCAGGATCCTGGGCCTGTCCCCGGCGGACTTCGACCGTCGCCTGGACGCCGCCCGCGCCACCCTGGCCGGCTACCTCCCCACCCCGGCGCCGGCAGCGGGTGCGGCGGCGGGTGCGGCGGCTCGTTCCGGCGTCCCTCAGCAGCAATCCGAATCAGCAGAGACGCCAGAACGGGCAGACGGCGCCTCGGAGCCGCCGGAACCTGCGCCCGCCGGCAGCAATGGGTCCACGAGCAACGGCAACGGCGCCACCCCGGCGCGCCAGCGCCGCAAGCGCCCTGGCCCTCAGCGACCCGCCCACGCCAGATCCGACACCGGCCCCGCCCCGGACCCGGCCCCCGACGACGAGGCCATCCCGGTGGCCGACGCCCCCGAGCCCGCCGGCGAGAACCCGTGACCGGCCCCGACCCCGGACCCACCAGCCCCGGCGACCAGGACACCCCGGGCGAAGCGCCGGACTCGCCCCCCACCTCGACCCCCGAGCCGTCCGCCACCTCGGCCGCTGAGTCGTCTCCCGCGCCGGCCCCCGAGTCGTCCGCCACGTCGACCCCCGAGTCGTCCGCCACGTCGGCCCCCGAGTCGTCGGCCACATCGTCTCCTGCCCCGGGAGCTGAGGCGGCTCCCGCGCCGGGCGCTGAGCCGTCGCCCACGTCGGGCCCCGAGTCGTCTCCCGAGTCGTCTCCCACCTCGACTCCCGAGTCGCCTCCTGCCCCGGGCGCTGAGGCGTCTCCTGCTCCGGGCGCCGAGCCGTCTCCCGCGCCGGTCGCCGAGGTCCCCGACGCGCACGCTGGTGCGGACCGGCCGCCACCGGGTGGCCTGCCCGCCCCTGCACCCGAGGCCCCCGCCCCCGAAGCGCCGGCGCGCGGCAGGGCCCGCTCCCGGAGGCGCAGGACCTCGACCTCCTCGGCACCATCGCCCTCCGGCTCTCCGTCGGTGGGCGGCCGTGGCCGCGCCTCCGGCGCTGCGCCCACGGTGGCCCCCCGCTCGCCGTCGCCCGGCGATCCGCCTGCCGGCTCTGTTGCCGGGGCCGCTGCGCCCGCGTCGGCCACGGAGGCCCCTCCGTCGGCCGCT
>DASSUD010000200.1:0-2293 GCA_035707385.1 Acidimicrobiales bacterium | reverse complement strand
GTCACCCGCCGCACCGCCGAGCGCCTGTCGCTGGCCGCGGTCGGCGACCTGGGCCCCGCCGCCGCCACGCTGACGCTGGGCGGGCCGCCCGAGTGCCCCGAGCGCCCCTACTGCCTCGGCGGCCTGCGCGACGTGTACGGGCTGCGGTTCGAGGCGTTCGTCCCGATCGCCGGGCAGGACCGCGTCCGCCGGGCGCTCGACGACGGCGTCGTGGACGTGGGGGTGCTGTTCACCACGGACGGCGCGCTCGTGGGCGGCGACCTCGTGCAGCTCGCCGACGACCGCGGCCTGCAACCGGCGGAGAACCTGGCGCCGCTGGTGCGGGCCGACGTCGTGGCGGGCGCGGGCGGCGACCGCGTGGTCACGGCCCTCGACGAGGTGTCCGCGCGCCTCACCACCGCCAACCTGCGCTTCCTGAACTGGCGGGTGTCGGTCGCCGGGAACGCGCCCGCGGCCGAGGCCCACGGCTGGCTCGTGCGCCAGGGCCTCGTGGGGCGGTGACGCAGGTCCGGGCGGCGAAGTTGGTCAGCCGCCCGCCCACGCCGCCGCGGCGGCTGCCTCGAGGCGGGCGGCCGTGCCCGCGACGTCGCCCGGGTCGGCCACGAAGGCGCGCAGCTCGCCCCACAGGCCGGCGCCGGTGGTGCCCCCGAACGCCACGGGCTGCAGGTCGGAGAGGTCGAAGCGGAAGCCGTCGCCGGCCTCGAGCACGGCCCGGGCGATGTCCCGGGTGGTGTCGTCGGGGTAGACGCTCAGGTCGACGGCCTCGTTGGGCGAGAGGAAGCCGCCCCGCGCGGCCCAGGTCTCACCGGCTTCTGCCGTGGCCAGGAAGCGCTGCAGCTCGACGGCGGCGGCCCGCGGGCGCATCAGCACCGCCGCGTCACCGCCACCCACGACGACCCGGCCGCCGGGCCGCGGCTCGGGGAACGGGACGACGTCGACGTCCACGCCCAGCTCCGCGTCGGTGGTTCCGGCCACCACGCCCGGGACGAAGTCACCCTCCACGATCATCGCTGCGCCCGGCCGGCGGGAGAACACGGCCCGGGCGGCGCCGGTCAAGCCGGTGGTCAGGGCGCCGGAGGGCCCACCGGCCACGTACCCGGGTGCCAGGAGGTCGGCCATGGCGGCGAGCGTGTCCTGGACGCTGCCGTCGGTCCACGGCAGGCGGTGCCCGGCCAGCGCGTCGTAGCGCTCCGGCCCGGCGAGACGGAGGTAGAGGTTCTCGAACAGGTCGGTCACGCTCCAGGCGTCCTCGGGCGCGGCGGCGATCGCGAACGGGGGCGTGCCCGACGCGGCCAGCGCGGCGGCAGCCTGCCCCATCTGGTCGAGGTCACCGGGCGGCACCGTGCCGGCCCGCTCGAAGGCGCCGATGCTGTACCAGACGAGGCTCTTGTTGGCGGCCTTGAACCAGACGCCGTACATCCGGCCGTCCACCGTGGCCAGCCGTCGCCACGTGGCGCTGTAGCGGGCGCCCACGTCGGCGACCAGGGCGTCGTCCAGGGGGCGGATCGTCCCCTCCCGGGCGTAGCGCTGGAGCAGGCCCGGCTGGGGGAGGATGGCGACGTCCGGGGCGTTGCCGGCGGCCACCCGGGCGTCGAGGACGGCGCCGATGTCCCGACCCTCGGTCGAGGTGAGCTCGACGGTCGCCCCCGTGCGGTCCTCGAAGGAGGCCAGGACCTGCCGGAAGGCCGCCGCCTCGGCGTCCCGCCACACGGTGACGACCTCGACGGTGGTGCCGGCCAGGCGCGGCCCGTCGTCGGGGGCGGTGGTGCAGGCGCCGGTGGGAAGGACCGCCAGGGCGACCGCCACCCCCGCGCGTGCGTGCTTCCACCGGTGCCCCACGGGTCCTCCCGGGTCGGCTGCGTGCTCCCGGGATTGTGTCACGGCGGCCGGTGACGTTCGGCCCTGGTCGCGCCACGGCCCCGGGCGCACCGTCGAAGAGGCACCGCCGAGGCGGGCCACCAGACGTCACCATCCGTGACCGATCTCCCCAGCCGTAGGAGTCATCTGATGGTAACGACGAGCAATCAGGTCCACGACACGGTCGTGGCGGTCGACGCCGCCGCCGCGGCGGTGGGGGCGACCAAGATCTACGGGCGCGGCGACACCGAGGTCCGGGCGCTCGACGACGTGACCGTCGCCTTCGAGTCCGGGAGGTTCACCGCCATCATGGGCCCCTCGGGGTCGGGCAAGTCGACGCTGCTGCACTGCACCGCGGGGCTCGACACGCTGAGCGCGGGCAAGGTGTACATCGGCGACGTCGACCTCAGCACCCTCGACGACACCGCGCTGACGG
>DASSUD010000199.1:0-7499 GCA_035707385.1 Acidimicrobiales bacterium | reverse complement strand
TCGGGCTACCACGACGAGGTCTTCCACGACGACGACCACGTCCTGCGGACCCTGACCAAGCTGCTCGACGACGCCTCGGCCGCCCACCGCAAGCTCGACCCCGCCGAGGGCCTGCAGGACGCCCAGCTCGACTCGGGCGCCCGGGTCCACATCGTGCACGGCGACATCGCCCGCGGCGGGCACGTTCTGGTGAACATCCGGAAGTTCACGGGCATCCCGTTCCGGACCCTCGGCGAGCTGGTGGAGCGGGACATGCTCAGCCCCCAGGTGGCCCTGTTCCTCCGGGCCTGCGTGCACGCCCAGCTCTCGATCGTGTTCGCGGGGCCACCGGGGTCGGGCAAGACGACGCTGCTGTGCTGCACCACGGCCGAGCTCGACCCGGGGCTGCGGGTGGTGGTGGCCGAGGAGGTGTTCGAGTCCGACGTCCCGGTGCCCAACGTCGCCCAGATGCAGACCCGCCCGACCCGGGCCGACCGGCCGGCCATCGACCTGCGGCGGCTGGTGGCGGGCTTCCTGCGCATGGCGCCCGACGTGGCCATCGTCGGCGAGGTGCGGGACCGTGAGGCCCTGCCCCTCCTGCTCACCTTGTCGTCGGGGGTCACGGGCTACACGACCATCCACGCCGGGTCGGCCCGCCAGGCGCTCACCCGGCTGCGGTTCGTGTGCCAGCTGACCGGCACAGCCGGGGGCGGCCTGCCGCTGGCGGCGCTCAACAGCCTGGTGAGCGAGAGCATCGACGTGGTGGTCCACTGCGCCCGCACCCCGGCGGGTCCGCGGGTGATGGAGGTGGCGCTGGTCGAGGACCTGGCCGGTGGCCCGGAGGCCACGCACTTCACGGTGACCGAGGTGTTCCGGCGGGCGGGGGCCGGGGCCCCGCTGGCCTGGACCGGCGACGTCCCGGCCCGGGCGGTGCGGCGGCTGGCCGACGCCGGCTACGACGTCCGCCGCCTGCTCGACGACCGGCTGGTGCTGCGGTGACCGGGCTGGTGCTGGGGCTGGTGGCCGCGGCCGGCGTGTTCTACCTCTACACGGCCGTCGTGCTGGGCTGGTCCGGCCTCCGCCCCGGGCCGGCCATCGGGGAGCGGGGCGTGCGGGGCCGGGCCCGGGCCGCGGACTGGCTGGTCCAGGCCGGGCTGGCCGAGGTCGACCCTCGCGAGTTCGCCACGGTGACGGCGGTGCTGGCCGCCGCCGGGCTGGCGGTGGGCGCGGCCGTGTTCGGCGGGCCGCTGCCGGGGGCGGTGCTGGCGGCGTGCCTGGCCACGGTGCCGCTGGCCTCGTACCGGGTGCGGCGGCGCCAGCGGCGGGCCGCGGCCCAGGAGTCGTGGCCCCGGATCATCGAGGAGATCCGCATCGTCACCTCGGGGCTCGGGCGTTCCGTGCCCCAGGCGCTGTTCGAGGCGGGGCGGCGGGCGCCCGGCAGCCTCCGCCCGGCGTTCGCGGCGGCCCAGCGGGAGTGGCTGCTGTCGACCGACTTCGAGCGGACGGTGTCCGTGCTCAAGGCGGCCCTGGCCGACCCGACGGCCGACGCCGCCTGCGAGACGCTGCTGGTGGCGCACGAGATCGGCGGCACCGACCTCGACCGGCGGTTGGACGCGCTGATCGAGGACCGGGTGATCGACGTGCAGGGACGCAAGGACGCCCGGGCCAAGCAGGCCGGCGTGCGGTTCGCCCGGAGATTCGTCCTGCTGGTCCCGGCGGGGATGGCGTTCGTCGGCATGAGCATCGGCGACGGCCGGGCGGCCTACGCCACGCCCTGGGGGCAGACGATGGTGGCGATCGGGATCCTCGGGACCGTCGCCTGCTGGCTGTGGGCGGGCCGCCTGTTGCGGCTGCCCGAGGAAGAGCGGGTGTTCTACGAATGAGCACGCGGCTGCTGGCCTTCGTTGGGCTGTGCCTCTTCACCGGCTCGACGCTGCTGCTGAGCGAGCTGCGCTGGTTCCGGCGCCGGCCGCTGGTCGATCGCCTGGCGCCCTACGTGCCGGGCGGGTCGGCGGCCCAGCGGCGGGGCCCCATCATGTCGGCGGCGTCGTTCGGCCAGGTGGTGGGGCCGCTGGCCCGGGCGGTGGGCGGGCGCATGGCCCGGGCGTTCGGCGTCACCGAGGCCCTGGCCGTGCGCCTGGAGCGGGTGCACTCGCCGCTGGACGTGACGGCGTTCCGCGTCCGCCAGCTCGGCTGGGGCGTGACCGGCCTGGTGGGCGGCGCGGTGGGCGCCCTCGGGCTCGGGGTGGGCGGGCTCCTGGCGCTGCTGTTCGTGCTCGGCGGGGCCGCGCTGGCGTTCCTGGTGGTGGAGCAGCGGCTGGCGGCCGAGTCGGCCGCCTGGCAGCGCCGGATCTTCCTGGAGCTGCCCGTGGTGTCCGAGCAGCTCGGCATGCTGCTGGGGGCCGGCTACTCGCTGGGCGCGGCGCTGTCACGGCTGGCTGCCCGGGGCAAGGGCGCCTGCGGCCGCGACCTGGTGCGGGTCACCGGGCGCATCCGCCAGGGGCTCACCGAGGTGGAGGCGCTGCGGGAATGGGCGGCGGTCGTCGACCTCGACGCGCTCGATCGCCTGGTCAGCGTGCTGGCGCTCAACCGCCAGGCCGGCGACCTCGGCCGGCTGGTGGGAGATGAGGCCCGGTCCATCCGCCGGGACGTGCACCGCGAGCTGGTGGAGGCGATCGAGCGCCGCGGCCAGCAGGTGTGGATCCCGGTGACCGTCGCCGCCCTGGTGCCGGGCGTCATCTTCCTGGCCGTCCCGTTCGTCGAGGCGCTGCGCCTCTTCGCCAACAGCTGAAAGGAAAGGACACGTGCCCGCTGACCTTCCCATCCCGCCGCCCGCCGCGGTGGCCCCGCCCGGCCGCTGCTCTGCCCGGGACGACCGGGGCGAAGGCGTGATCTCCGCCGCCATCGTCGTGTTGATCATGGCGCTCATCGGCGCCGCCATGTGGGTGACCTTCGACGGCCTGTGGAACGACGTCTCCACCCGCACGGAGGAGCAGGTCGACCGGATCGGCGGGGGATGACCCGGGCGGGGGTACGGGACGACCGGGGCGCCGGGGTCCTCTCCGCCGCCGTGGGGTTCCTGGTCTTCCTGACGTGCCTGTTCCTCGCCGTGCAGGTCATCTTCGGCCTGTACGCCACCTCGGTCGTGCGGGCCACCCTCAACGACGCCGCCTCCCGTGCCGCCGGCGGGGGCGAAGGTCGGGCGGGCCCCGGGCCGGGCGAGCTGATCGCCCTGGCCCGCGAGGCGGAGGGCAACCTGGGCGCCATCGGCCGGCAGCCGTCGACCGTCGTCGAGCTGGAGCTGGTGGACGACGACGGCGACGGCGTCGGTGATGTGATCGCCGGCCGGGCGGTCGTGGAGCCGCCGCGCTTCGCCCCCGCGGCCGACCTGCTCGGCTTCGACGTGATCGACGTGGCCGTGCGCGTCCGGGTCGAGCGGGACCGGTAGCAGACGACGGTCGCGGTCAGCGCCCGGTCCTCGACATGGGCTGCGGCGAAGGACTACTCGCCTGGCGCGAGCGGGTCGAGCGGGGCCGGTGGTTACACTGCGTTACCGCGAGTAATTTGACCCGGGCGCCTCGACGGGGGCGCGGGGGCCGGGGTCTGCTCCATCGCCGCATCAGGGGAGGAATTGCGCCGTGTCCACGCCGACCGACGACGCCGTCACGACCACGCCTACGTCCGACATCCCGGACGCCGGCGGCTCGGGGGCGGGCGACGTGCTTCGCACGCTGGCCGCGCTGGCGATGCTGGGTGCCGCCGTCATCCACTTCGCCTTCGCCCCGGACCACCTGGCCGAGCAGACGTCGCACGGCGCATTCTTCCTGGTCACCGGCTGGTCCCAGCTCCTCGGCGCTGCGGCACTGGCCTTCCGGTGGCGGCCCGGGCGGGCCTGGCTGCTGGGCAGCGCCGCGTTCAACCTGGGCGTGGCCGGCCTGTGGCTGCTGTCGCGCACCGCCGGCCTGCCGGGCGACGAACCCGAGCCGGTCGGGTTCCCCGACGCCCTGGCCTCCGGGCTCGAGGTCCTGGCCGCTCTCGCCGCCCTCGCCCTCGCCTTCGGCTGGCTGGCCCGCCCGGCGTCCGGGCTCGCCCGGCGGCCCGGCCCGCTCGCGACCGGCGTACCGGCGGTGGCGCTCATCGGCCTGGTGACCGCCTCGGTCGTCCCGTCGCTGGGCGGCGACCACGCCCACGCCACTGACGAGGGCGGGCACGTCGACGGGGCGACGGGCGACATGCCCGGCATGGACCACGGCCACGGCGAGGCGGCCGCAGCCGGCGACGACTTCGCCGACCAGCGCCTGGCCGCCCTCACCGGCTACCTGCCCCAGTCCGAGATCGACCGGCTCAGCGCGATCAACCGCGACTACGTGTCCCAGCAGATCCGCAACCGGTCCCGCCTGCTGGCCGGGATGCCCGAGGCCGAGCGGGAGGAGCTCATCGCCGCCTTCGCGACCTGGACCGTCGACAACGCTTTGCGGGCCGAGAACGGCGAGGCCACGGGCGACAGCGACCAGCCCACCATGCACTCCCACGGCGTGTCGGTGTGGCAGGACCTCACCGATCCGGCGGAGCTGACCCGGCTGCAGTCCGAGCTGCAGACGGCGGGTACGTTGATCGCGCCGCGGGCCACCGCCGCCGACGCCATGGCGGCCGGCTACTTCCAGGTGACGCCCTACGTGCCCGGCATCGGCGCCCACTACATCAACATCGGCTACGTGACGGACGACGGGTTCGACCCGGCCGAGCCGGAGATGCTGCTCTACAACGGCAACCGCCCCGACTCGGTGCTGGTCGGGCTCAGCTACGCCGTGGTGGGCGAGGACCCACCCGACGGCTTCACCGGCCCCAACGACTCGTGGCACGTGCACCCTTCGCTGTGCGTGCTCGGCGGGCTGGTGGTGGGCCCCGACCAGACGCCGCAGGACCTGTGCGACTCGATCGGCGCTCAGAAGGGCCGCACCTTCGGGGCCTCCCTGTGGATGGCGCACCTGTGGCAGGTCCCGGGCTGGGAGTCGCCGTGGGGCCTGTTCAGCGGCGAGAACCCCGTCATCAACCTGGCCACCAGCGACATCGGCCGCTGACGGCCCGGGCCGCGGCCGATCCCGGCCGGTAGCGTGCCGCAGGTGGACCCGGATGACGACGTCGAGACAGCACAGGTCGTCGCTCCGGGCACCCCCGGCTTCCGGTCCGGGTTCGTGAGCCTCGTCGGGCGCCCCAACGTCGGCAAGTCGACGCTGCTCAACCGCATCCTCGGGCACAAGGTGGCCATCGTGTCCGACAAGCCCCAGACCACCCGCCACCGCATCCAGGGCGTGCTGAGCCGGCCCGACGCCCAGGTCGTGTTCGTCGACACGCCCGGCATCCACAAGCCCCGCACGCCGCTCGGCGAGCGGCTCAACACGGCCGCCGAGTCGACGATCGGCGACGTCGACGTCGTGGTGTTCGTGATCGACGCCACCCAGCCGCTGGGACGGGGCGACCGGTGGGTCGCCGACCGGGTGCCCCGCGACGCGGTGGTGGTCGTCAACAAGGTGGACGCCGCCAGCCCGGAGGCGGTCCTCAGCCAGCTGCGGGCCGCCGCCGAGCTCGACCGGTCGGAGTACTTCCCGTTGTCCGCCCGCACCGGCGGCGGGGTCGACGGCCTGGTCGAGCACCTCGTGTCCCGGCTGCCGGAGGGGCCCCGCTACTTCCCGGAGGGCATGGTCACCGACGTGCCCGAGGCGTTCCAGGTGGCCGAGCTGGTCCGCGAGCAGTTGCTGGCCGTGGCCCGCGACGAGCTGCCGCACTCGATCGCCACCCGGGTGACCGAGTGGGAGTGGCCCCGCGTCCGCGTCGAGATCCTCGTCGAGCGGGAGTCGCAGAAGGGCATCGTCATCGGCCACCGGGGCGCGGTGCTCAAGCAGGTGGGCACGGCCGTGCGGCGCCAGCTGCCGGAGGGCGCCTACCTGGAGCTGCACGTGTCGGTGGACAAGGACTGGCAGCGGCGCCCGGGCTCGCTCGACCGTCTCGGGTTCTGACCCGACCGGCTCAGGCCGGTGTGCGCAGGCTGCGCAGGAACGCCTCGATCTCGGCCCGGTCCCGGGTGCGGCGCATCCGGGGCAGCGTGGCCACGATCTTGGGCCCGTAGCCGGCGGTGGCCAGCCGGGGGTCGAGCTCCGCCACCGCACCCCGGTCGGCGGCGGTGCGGATGAGCCGGCCCGCGCCCTGGGCCAGCAGGGTGGCGGCGCGGGGGACGTCGATGATCGTGAACGCGCCGGCGCCGGCCCGCTCGCGGCGGGCCTGGAGCAGGGGGTCGTCGGGCCGGGGGAACGGCAGCCGGTCGATCGTCACCAGCGACAGGGACGGGCCCGGGACGTCGATGCCCTGCCAGAAGCTCATGGTGGCGAACAGGCAGGTCTCCGGCTCGCGGGCGAAGCGGTCGACCAGCGCGGCCTTGGGCAGGTCGCCCTGGACCAGGATCGGGTAGCGGAGCCGGGGCCGCAGCGCCTCGGCCGCCCGGTTCATGGCCTTGTAGCTGGTGAACAGGGAGAGCGTGCGGCCGCCGGCGGCGTCGATGAGGGCGGCCAGCTCGTCGACGGCGGCGTCGGCCCAGCGTGGGTCGGTGGGCCGGGGCAGGCGCGACGCGCAGTAGATGAGGCCGTTGGCCGGGTAGTCGAACGGGCTGCCCACGTCGAGCAGCTCGTCGGGACGCTGGGGGAGCCCGACGTGGGGCCCGAAGCCCGACGGCAGGGTGGCGCTGGTGAGGACGGCCGTGCGCCGGGACCAGAGGCGCTCGGCCAGCAGCCCGGCGACGTCCAGCGGGGCCAGCCGCAGCGCGGGCGCGTGCTCGGGCCCGGTCACGAACAGCACGTGCTCGGGGCCCGGATTGGCCACCGCGGCGATGTCGTCCACCAGCGCGGTGGCGGCCTGGCGGGCCCGGACGGCGCGGTTGGTGACGTCGTCGCCGGCGGAGGACGGGATGTTGCGCAGCGCCGCCTGCGCCGCCTCGACCCGGGCGCGGGCCGCGGCGAGCACCCCCGACAGGTCGTCGGGCAGCGGGGCGGTGATCCGGCGGTCGCGGTGGCCGGCCAGCGCCCCGGTCAGGAGGCCGGCCCCGTCCATGACCCCGGCGATGGTCGTGTCGGCCCCGGCGAGGATGCCACGCAGCACCCGGCCCAGCTGCGTGAACCGTCCCGGGCCCAGCTCGACCCCGGCGGTGGCCGAGATCACGTCGTCCAGCAGGTGCGCCTCGTCGACCACGGCCACGTCGTGGTCGGGCAGGATCGCCCCGTCGGCTCCGAGGTCGAGGCCGTAGAGGTGGAGGTTGACGACCACCACGTCGGCCTCCGCCGCCCGGGCCCGGGCCGCCTCGGCGAAGCAGCGGTCGCCCCGGGGGCAGCGGGCGGCGCCCGGGCAGTCGCGGGAGCCGGTGCTGACGGCCGACCACGCCGCCTCGCTGGGCTCGACCGGCAGCTCGGCCCGGTCGCCGGTGGCCGATGTCGCCGCCCACGCCGCCAGCGCCGCCAGCTCGTCGGGGTCGG
>DASSUD010000198.1:0-11190 GCA_035707385.1 Acidimicrobiales bacterium | reverse complement strand
CGCGCTGGTGCTGTCCCTCAAGGCCGGCGGCACGGGCCTGAACCTGACGGCCGCCAGCCACGTCGTCCTGTACGACCGGTGGTGGAACCCTGCGGTCGAGGACCAGGCCCGCGACCGGGCGTGGCGCATCGGCCAGACCCGGACCGTGGTGTCCCACCGGCTGGTGTGCCCGGGCACGGTCGACGAGCGGGTCGAGGAGGTCGTGGCGGGCAAGCGCCACATCGCCGACCTGGTCCTGCCCAAGTCGAGCTCGCTGTCCGACCTCGACGCCGACCAGCTGCGGGTGGCTCTCGGCATGCGGCCGGACGCACTGCTCACGGAGGGCGCGGCATGAGCAACCAGCCGAAGGGCAACCAGGCCAGGGGCAACCAGGGCAAGGGCAACCAGGGCAAGGGCAACCAGGGCAAGGGCAACCAGGCCGTGTCCCGCCGCCGCCGGTCGGGGCGCAAGGGCAAGCCCAAGCCCGTCGACCTGTGGCGGCCGGTGCCCCCGCTGTCCGACCCGGCCCCGATCGTGCCGGCCACCGATCCCACCGCCCTGGTCCGCTCGCTCGGCGAGCCGCCCCTGCCGGGCCCCGGCGCCATGGCCGAGATCGCCATCGCCGCCGTCGTCGACCGGGCCGCCGGCCTGGCCGCGGCGCTGGCCCTGTCCGGCGACCTGCTGGCGCCCACCGACGACACCGCCGACGACGACGGCCGGTAGCTCAGGCCGCGTCGTGGAACACCAGGCCGAGCGTGCGGCGCCGGCCGGTCCGGACGGTGCTGACGCCGTGGCGCACCGCTCCCGCCGACCAGCCGCGGGCCGAGGGGACCGGGCGGTCCCGGGTGGTGAAGACCAGGGCCTGCCCCTGGCCGATGGTGGTGGCGGTCCCCCGGGACTGCGCCCGCGGGCGCTGCTCCACCAGTAGGAACTCGCCGCCGGTGTAGCCGGCGCCCGGCGCGTCGAGACCGACGACCACCTGCAGCGGGAAGACGAGGTCGCCGTAGAGGTCCCGGTGCAGCGCGTTCCAGTCGCCGGGGCCGTAGCGCAGCAGCAGGGGGGTGGGCCGGTCCTGCCCGGCGGCGTGGCAGGCGGCCAGCCAGTCGTCGAGCCGGTCGGGCCACGGCGCCTCGCGTCCCAGGCGCCCCGCCCAGTCCCGCGCCACCGCCAGCAGGTGGGGCCAGAAGGCGGTCCGCAGCGCCGACACCGGCGGGGGGAGCGGGTGGGCGAAGTAGCGGTACTGCCCCGAGCCGTAGCGATGGCGGGCCATGTCCACCGTGGAGCGGAACCGCCCGGCGTCGTCGTAGAGGTCCGCCAGGGCCCGGCAGTCGCTCGGGCTCAGCACCGGCGGGGTCAGGACGCAGCCGGTCTCGTCCAGGTCACGGGTGAGGGCCGGCCAGTCGAGGCCGGCGATGGCGCGCCGCGTGCTCACGCCGGGACAACGGCGGGCGCCGTCCCGGCGTGAGGTGGCGGCCGCCAGCTCCGGGTGGCCCGCGTGCTGCCTCCGTCCGCGGCTCCCGCGGCTACCGGGCGGTGAAGGTGGCCCGTCCGGTGGTCTCGATGAGGTAGCCCTCGTTGCGCTGGGGCGGCAGCGGATAGTTGCGACCGCCGTGCATCGTCCTTCCGTTGACGGTGACTCGCTGCCCGGGTCCCAGATCGGTGGGAAGCGTGACGGACAGGAGCTCCGACATGGTCTCGTAGAACGTCGTGCCGGGCGTCGGCTCCGGCCGGAACTCCTCGCCGTCGGGCACAGTGAAGTGGATCGCGTCCTCGGTGATGCCCGAGCTCGGCATGGGCTCGATGGGGTGGCAGACCGCCAGGGCCGCGGCCAGCACCTCTCGGGCTTCGTCCTCCGTTCCGTTCTGCCCGATGTCGAAGAACGGCGCGTGGTCCGGGTTGGCCGGGTCGCAGAAGGTGACGAGCTGCTCCTTGGCGGTCATCGGCAGCGGCTGCCAGAGATCGGGGTGGTCCGGCGGGATCTGACCGGCCTCCGCCTGGTGCACGTGAAGGGCCGCGAAGAGCTGGCCGCCGTGGAGGACCCGGTCCTCGATCGCGTAGATGATCTGCGGTTGCCAGCTCCCGCCGTTGTTGTTGACGCGCTCCCAGAGATCGAACCGGGCCGTCGGTGGCTCGGCGGCGGTGGAGGTGTGGGCCACCCGCACGCGGTAGTTGACGCCCGAGTGCGCCACGATCCTGCCAGCCGGGTACCGGACACCTGCCGCCCACGCGAAGACCATGGGTTGTGGCCGCATCATGTCGTGGTCCTCGTGGCCGAGCATGTGGCAGTGCCAGACGTAGCCCGGACCGGAGAACGTGTCGGTGGAGTCGGGGAACTCGACGTCCATCGGGTACAGGTTCTCGCCCGGCTGCACGCCGCCGGCAGGCACCTCCTGCGGCGCCCATCGCGTGACGAGTCGCGTCACGTGCCTCGGGTCGGCGCGGGCCGTGTCCTTCCAGCCCGTTTCGTTCGGCGACGGCGGGATCGGGTCGCCGATCAGGTAGTCGCTCATGTCGAGCACGATCGGCCGGGTCATGGGCCGGTGACCGTTGAACAGGAACCAGTCCTGGAGGAACCGCTCGTTGTCGAACCTCTGGCGGTCGAGGATCTGGAACTCGAGCAGGTGGAGGTGGATCATGTGGGCGCCGGCGTCGGCGTCGTCGTCGGGATCGTTCGTGTTCACGATGTCCCACTGCTCGGTCGAGCCGATGAGCGGGAGCTCGGTGACCGGCGACGTGAAGCCCAGACCGTCGATCGTGCGGGTGCGATCGGTCTTGGTCACGTGGTCGGGATCGTCCCGGAAGCGCACCGTCACCTTGGTCCGGGTCGGCGCGTCGGTGACCAGGTTCGCCCGCGGCGGGAACAGCGCGGGATCCAGTGCCGGCGGAGGAGCCGGCGTGCTGCCGACGACCGTGAAGCGCATGATCTGGCCGACGGTCTCCGGGTCGGGGACGATGATCTCGCCGTCCTCGTCCTCGATCTCGAGCGTGTTCCGCATGATGATCTCGGTCCCGGGCGCAAACGGCGAGAAGTCGACGAGGATGTCGTTCCGTTCGGTGATGCCCATGGTCAGCGCGTCCATGACCTGGGGTGCCGGCAGGTACCCGCCGTCGGACCCGATGACCGTGAAGGGGAGGAAGGCGCCGTCGTGCTCGAACTGGAACCGCCAGACCCGCATGTTCGAGGCGGACAGGAGCCGCAGGCGGTACTGCCGCCGCTTGACGTTCAGGTTCGGCCACGCCTTGCCGTTCACGACGACGACGCTCGATTCGTCCTCGGCCTGCCAGTACGGAAGGAACGGGGTGTCGCTGACTCTCGGGAAGTCCAGCTCCCCGTCGGTGAAGAAGGCCCTGTCGGCGATGGCGAGCGGGATCTCGAACTCTCCCTTCGGCAGCGCGGAGCTCGGCTGGTCGAGGGGATTGTCGGGATCGCGGATGTAGTACGCCGGTCCCACCAGCCCTGCGAACACGTTGAGCCGGGTGATGCCCATCGCATGGTCGTGGTAGAAGAGCTGCGTGGAGGGCTGCTCGTTGGGCTGCTCGTAGACGTTGCTCACGTAACTCGCACCGCGGTGGCCGAAGGCCGTGAACCACTCCTCGGCCGTGCCGTCGAACTGGGGCTTGACGACCAGGCCGTGCGTGTGGGTGACCACCGGCACGGGGAACTGCGCCTTGGCGTAGCCCGGCGGGAACGGCGTGAACGGAGGCTCGGGCGGTTCCATGGCGTTGGGGTTCGCCCAGTGCAGGACCGGGTCCACCGCCAGCATGTGCGGCCGCAGGATCCGGTCGCGCCACGTCACGCGGTTCGGTACGCCCCGGGTGTTCTCGAACACCGGCCCCGGTGCCGTGAAGACCGTCTCGGTCCGGTTGGAGCCCGGGATCCTCACCCGGCCGCCATACGCCAGTTGCGTCGTGCGCCCGAAGCCGGGAGGCAGCACCTGGCTGCGGATCACGTCCGTCGAGATGGTGTAGTCGTGCCGGACGACGTTCCCCCTCGCGTCCCGCACGACCGAGGGCGCGAACACCCGAGGGATGGTCAGCTCGTGCGCGTACTTCGGGATCGTGAGCGGGTCGAGGGGTTCCTGCCCGGTTCCGCGTGATCTGGCCGCGACCACCCACGGCGCAGCGCCCACTGCGCCTATCCCCACCAGGCCGCCGCCCGAATACTTCAGGAAGTCCCTTCTCGTCACTCGTCTTGTCTTCACGCGGTTGCCCCTTTCGACTGCGAGCCCTTCGGTCGGGTCCTATACGTATGTTGCCAGGTCAGATTTAGGAGTAATGCTGCTGCTGGTCTCGCCGCCGAGATCGCGCCCGGCCGCGCCGAGGAACCGGCGACCTCCTGCGGTCGACGTCGTTCTCTGTTCGGAGACTCTCTGGTCGGAGAGTCCTCGTCCGGAGACTTCTGACCAGGCATGACGCAGCCGGCCAACGCGATCGGGGCGGCATGGGTACGCGGCAGTCGACACGCGCCGTGAGCGAGCGATGTGCGCTCCCCGTGACCTTGAACCCCTCAGAACGGTGACCGTTCTTTAGCTATGGACCCCTAGTCAAAGCACTTGTTCACGAACATAACACAGAGCCTATATTTGTCCAGCCGTTGTGGACGTATCCTCTGTTGATACACCCTTTAGCGATGGTCGAGCCTGATCAGACCAGCGGGCCATCCGGCGCAGAGGGTGCCGGGCGCGGTCAGGGCCACACGATCCCGGGCAACGGGGCCGGAACTGGTCGAGACTCTGGGGATGAGCGACCCCGACGCCCCCGGCACGCCCGTCCTGTTCGTCCACGGCCTGTGGCTGCACGCCACGTCGTGGGGACCGTGGGTCGAGCGGTTCCGGGCGGAGGGCTACGCCCCGGCCAACCCCGGGTGGCCCGGCTTCCCGGAGTCCGTGGAGGACGCCCGGGCCCACCCCGAGGCGATCGCCGGGGTCGGCGTGGCCGAGGTGAGCGAGCACTACGCGGGCATCATCCGGGGCCTGGCCGAGCCGCCGGTCCTGATCGGCCACTCGTTCGGCGGGCTCGTCGTGCAGAAGCTGCTCGGCCAGGGCCTCGCCGCCGCGGCGGTCGCCATCGACGCCGCCGCCATCCGTGGTGTGCTCGTGCTGCCGCCGTCGACGCTGCGCACGGCCTTCCCCGCCCTCCGCAACCCGTTCACGGTCAGGGGCACGGTCCCGCTCGACGAGGAGCAGTTCCGCTGGCGCTTCGGCAACGCGGTCAGCGAGGAGGAGTCGGCGGGCATGTACGAACGGTGGTACATCCCCGCCCCGGGCCGGCCGCTGTGGCAGGGCGCGTTCGCCGCCGTCAACCCGAGGTCCCCGCTGGCGGTCGACGTGGGCAACGCCGACCGGGGGCCGCTGCTGCTCACCGCCGGCGGCGAGGACCGCGTCATACCGCCGGCGATCACCCGCTCGACCCACAAGCGCTACCGTCGCTCCCCGGCCGTGACCGACATCCACGAGTTCCCGGGGAAGGGCCACTCGCTGGCGCTGGACCGCGGCTGGGAGGAGGTCGCCGACCACGTGCTCGGCTGGCTCCGCTCCCACGGCCACTGAGCCCTCGCTGCTCGGTGTCACACCCGGTGGTTACGCTCGGCCGAGAGATGGTCACGGTCGAGGCGCTGTCGCTGTTCGCACCCCCGCTGGCGGACGAGGGCTTCCACCCTGCGGTGGCGGCCTGGTTCGCGCGCCGGTTCCCCGACGGCCCCACCCCGGCCCAGCACGAGGGGTGGCAGCACATCGCGGCCGGCGACGACACGCTCATCGCCGCCCCCACCGGGTCGGGCAAGACGCTGGCCGGCTTCCTGGTCGGCATCGACAGGCTGTACCGGGCCCATGCCCGGGGCGTCGACGTGGGGGGCAAGGCCCAGGTGGCCTACGTGTCCCCGCTCAAGGCCCTGGCCGTCGACATCGCGGAGAACCTGGAGCGCCCCCTGCGCGAGATCGCCGGGGTGGCGGCCGAGCTGGGCTACGACGCCCCCGACCTGCGGGTGGCGGTGCGCACCGGCGACACCACGACCAGCGAGCGGGCCGCCATGGTGCGGCGCCCGCCCAACTTCGTCGTGACCACGCCCGAGTCGCTCTACCTGCTCGTCACCGCGGCCCGCAGCCGGGCGATGCTGGCCACGGTCGAGACCGTGATCGTCGACGAGATCCACGCCGTGGCCCGCGACAAGCGGGGGTCCCACCTGGCGCTCACGCTCGAGCGGCTCGAGCGGGCGGCCGCCACCCGGCCCCAGCGCATCGGCCTGTCCGCCACCCAGCGCCCCATCGGGCTGGTGGCCGACCTGCTGTGCGGCGCCGGGGCACCCGGCCCGTGCGCCGTCGTCGACACGGGGCACCGCCGCCGCCTCGACCTGGCCCTGGAGCTGCCCCAGGGCGAGCTCGAGCCGGTGGCCTCGGCCGAGCAGATGGGCGACGTGGTCGACCGCATCGCCGACCTGGTGGGCGGCCACCGCACCACCATCGTATTCGTCAACACCCGCCGCCTGGCCGAGCGCCTGGCCCACCAGCTGGGCGAGAAGCTGGGCGACGACGTCGTGGCGGCCCACCACGGGTCGCTGTCCAAGGACCGGCGCCACCGGGTCGAGACCCGGCTGCGGGCCGGCGACCTGCGGGCCCTGGTGGCCACCGCCTCGCTGGAGCTGGGCATCGACATCGGTCCGGTCGAGCTGGTGTGCCAGGTCGGCTCGCCCCGCAGCATCGCCACCTTCCTGCAACGGGTGGGCCGGGCCAACCACAGCCGCCACGGCGTGCCCCGGGGCCGGCTGTTCCCCCTCACGCGCGACGAGCTGGTCGAGTCCGCCGCGCTGCTGGCCGCCGTGCAGCGGGGCGAGCTCGACGCGCTGAAGCCCCCTGACGGGCCGCTCGACATCCTGGCCCAGCAGATCGTGGCCGAGGTGGCGGCCGTGGGCGAGGAGGGCTGGCGCCTCGACGAGCTCTACGACCTGGTGCGCCGCGCCCACCCCTACCGCCACCTGACCCGCGAGGCGTTCGACGAGGTCGTGGCGATGGTCAGCCAGGGGATACCCACCGGCCGGGGGCGCCGGGCCGCCTACCTGCACCTCGACGGCGTCAACGGCGAGGTCCGGGCCCGGGCCGGGGCCCGCCTGTCGGCGGTGACCTCGGGGGGCGCCATCCCCGAGATCGGCGACTTCCGGGTGGTCCTCGAGCCGGAGGAGCTGTTCGTCGGCACGGTCAACGAGGACTGGGCGGTCGAGTCGATGGCCGGCGACATCTTCCTGCTCGGCACCCACGCATGGCAGATCCGCCAGGTCACCGCCGGCACCGTGCGGGTGGTCGACGCCGCCGGCAAGCCGCCGACCATCCCGTTCTGGACCGGTGAGGCCCCGGCCCGCACCGCCGAGCTGTCCCGGGAGGTGTCCCGGCTGCGCGCCGCGCTCGACGAGCGCCTGGCGGCGGGCGACGGCGGCGGCGCCGGCGACTGGCTGCGGGCGCAGGCCCCGCTCGACGACGCCGCCGTCGAGCAGATCGTGGGCTACACGGCGGCGGGCCGGGCGGTGCTGGGCGTCGTCCCCACCCACGACGACCTGGTGTTCGAGCGGTTCTTCGACGACGCCGAGGGCATGCACCTGGTGATCCACTCGCCCTACGGGGGGCGGGTCAACCGGGCGCTCGGCCTGGCGCTGCGCAAGCGCTTCTGCACGTCGTTCAACTTCGAGTTGCAGGCGGCGGCCAACGACGACGCCGTGGTCATCTCGCTGGGGCCGCACCACAGCTTTCCGTTGGCCGACGTGCCGCGGTTCCTGTCGACCGGCACGGTCCGCACGGTGCTGACCCAGGCGATCCTCGACTCGCCGATGTTCCAGAGCCGCTGGCGGTGGAACCTCAACCGGGCCCTGGTCGTGCTGCGCTGGAAGGGCGGGCGCCGCAACCCGCCGCCGATCCAGCGCATGGAGTCCGACGACCTCATGGCCGCGCTGTTCCCCGGCGCCGCCGCCTGCCAGGAGAACGTCACCGGCCCCATCGAGATCCCCGACCACCCGCTGGTCCGCCAGACGGTGCACGACACCCTGACCGAGGGCCTCGACATCGACGGCCTCACCGATCTGCTCGACGGGGTCGAGACGGGGCGGGTGCGCGTCCACTTCCGTGACACCACCGAGGCGTCGGCGTTCGGCCACGAGATCCTGACGGCCAAGCCCTACGCCTTCCTCGACGACGGCGAGGCCGTCGACCGCCGCACCAACGCGGTGTCCCTGCGCCGGGGCCTGCCGGTCGAGCTCGGCACCATCGGGCGCCTCGACCCCGAGGCCATCGCCCGGGTGGAGGACGAGGTCGCGCCCGCACCCCGCTCCGCCGACGAGCTCCACGACCTGCTGGGCACCCTGGTGGTGACCCCGGCCCGGGACGAGTGGCGGGAGCTGTTCGGCGCCCTGTCCGAGCGGAAGCGGGTGCGCAGTCACGACACCGGCGCCATCGAGCTGTGGTGGACGGCCGAGGCCGACGACCAGGCGGCGGTGGTCGTGCACGGCGCGCCCGACGACGTGCACCCCCGCGAGGCGGTGGCCGCCGCCGTGTTGCGGGGCCACCTGGACATCTCGGGCCCCCGCACGGCCGCGGCGCTGGCCGCCGCGACCGGCCTGGCCCCGGGCCAGGTCACCGTCGGCCTGGCGGTCCTGGAGAACGAGGGTTTCGTGCTCCAGGGCGCCTTCACCGACCCGGACCGGAGCGACGTCGAGTGGTGCGCCCGGCGGCTCCTGGCCCGCATGCACGCGTATTCCCGGCGGGCCCGGCGCAAGGCGGTCGAGCCGGCGTCCGCCTCCGACCTGGTGCGCTTCCTGCTGCGCTGGCAGCACGTGGCGCCGGGCACCCAGTTGCGGGGGCATCACGGCGTGCGGGCCGTGGTCGAGCAGCTCCAGGGCTTCGAGGCCGCGGTGGCCGCCTGGGAGCCCGAGCTCCTGGCCCGGCGGGTGGCCGACTACCGCCCCGGCCAGCTCGACCGGCTGTGCCACGACGGCGAGGTGACCTGGCTGCGGCTCCGGCCGCCGCCCGCCGAGGGCGACCGCAAGGCGGGGCCGTCCAAGGCCACACCCGTCACCCTGGCGTTCCGTGCCGACCTGCCGTGGCTGCTGCAGGCGGGCCGCGCCGCGGTCGAGCCGGCGGTGCCCGAGGTGGGCGCCACCGCCGAGGTGGTCGAGGCCCTGGGCGCCAGGGGCGCCCGCTTCCTGTCCGAGCTGATGGCCGACACCGGCCGCCTCGCCACCGACCTGGAGCAGGCGCTGTGGGACGGCGTGGCCCGGGGGCTGCTCACCGCCGACGGCTTCGCCGCCATCCGGGCCCTGGTCGAGGGGCCCCGCAAGGCCACCGGACCCACCCGGTCGCTCACCCGCCGCCGGCTGGGAGCGGGGCGCCCGACCACCGCCGCCGGCCGGTGGTCCCTGGTGGGCGCGGCCGAGACGGTCGAGGACCGCGAGGGCCTGGCCGAGGTGATGGCCGACCAGCTGCTGGCCCGGTGGGGTGTGGTGTTCCGCGACCTGGCCGTCCACGAGGGCGTGGCCGTGCCGTGGCGGGACCTCCAGTGGGCGCTGCGCCGGTTCGAGGACCGGGGCCTGGTGCGGGGCGGCCGCTTCGTGTCCGGCTTCAGCGGCGAGCAGTACGCGCTGCCGGCGGCCATGGACGGCCTCAAGGCCGCTCGCAAGGCCCCCCGCGACGGCGAGCGGGTCACCGTCAACGCCTGCGACCCGCTCAACCTCACCGGCGTGATCATCCGTGGGCCCCGCACCCCGGCGGTCCGCACCAACACCGTCACCTACGTGGACGGCCTGCCCGCCTGACGACAGGGTCAGTCCATCAGGTGGAGGGCGAAGGCCAGGGCGAACCCGGCGGTCGTCACCAGCCCCACGGACCGGCCGCCGTGCTCGAAGGCCTCGGGCATCATCGTGTCGGCCAGCATGGTGAGCACGGCCCCGCCGGCGAAGGCCAGCACGAAGGCCACCGTGGTGGCCGACGCGGAGTCGAACAGCCCGTACCCGGCCAGCGACGCGACCGCCGACACCGCCGTCACCAGCAGCCACAGCCCGATGACCCGCCGCGGCGCCCAGCCCGCGGCCGTCAGCCCGGTCGTGCCGGCGACGCCCTCCGGCAGGTTGGACAGGAACACGGCGGCGATGAAGGCCAGGCTCACCCCCGTCCCGCCGAGCAGCCCGAGGCCGAGCACGATCGACTCGGGGATGCCGTCGAGGACCGCGCCGAGCACGATGGCGGGCCCGGACCCGTCGGCCTGCTCGCCGCCGGACGACTTGCGGTTGTCGCCGCCCATGCGGTCGATCGCGGCGTCGCCCAGGTAGAAGGCCAGCGCGCCGGCGGCCAGGCCGAGCGCGACGCCGCGGAGGTCGTCGGTGGTGTCGACCGCCTCCTCGACCAGGTCGAAGGCGACGGCGCTGATGAGCACCCCGCTGCCGAGCGCCATGACGAGCCCCAGCGCCCGCCGGCCGATGGGCACCACCAGGGCCGCCACCGCCCCGACGACGAGGGCGCCGGCCCCGAACGCGCCCCAGAAGAAGGCGGATCCCACGGCCGGACTGTACCGGCGGCACCGGGAGCCCCGATCACCCCGACCGGGTGACGCCCGGAAGGTGCCGGCGGGGTTCCCTGAGCCTCAGCGCACCTCTGATCCGATGGGAGTTCCGTCGATGCTGATCGCCGATGTGGGGCTGGCCGAGCTGCTGTGGACCACGCTCTGGCTCTTCTTCCTGTTCATGTTCATCTGGGTGTTCATCGCCCTGATCTCGGACATCTTCCGTGACCATGAGCTGTCCGGGGTGGCGAAGGCCCTCTGGGTCCTCGCGCTGATCATCTTCCCGTTGGTTGGCTCGCTGATCTACATCATCGTCCGGGGGCCGAGCATGGCCGAGCGCTCCGCGCGGGCGGCGGCGGCGTCCAAGGCCGAGTTGGACGACTACATCCGCCAGACGGCGGCCGCCGGCGGCGCCGGCGCGGCCGGGGCGGGGCCGGTCGACGACCTCCACCGGCTGGCGGCGCTGCGCGACAACGGCACGATCACCGAGGAGGAGTTCCAGGCGATGAAGGCCCGGGTGGTCAGCACCTGATCGCCTAGAGGGCGTAGCCGCCCTGGTGGGCGGCGATCATCGCCATCGACTCGCGGATGGTCGTCGGCCCGTAGGTCCGGGCGGGCTGCATGCTCGACCGCACGGCCTCGACCTCCTCGGGCGTCAGCCCGGCCGGCCCGGTGATC
>DASSUD010000197.1:0-3204 GCA_035707385.1 Acidimicrobiales bacterium | reverse complement strand
CCCGTCCTCGACCGTGGACCAGGTCGCCTTGGCTCCGCTGTGGCCGACGTCGATCACGGACCACGTCGCACCGGCTCCGGCGACGAGCGCGACCGCGACGAGCACGGCCGTGACCGCGCGGGGCCGGGCGCCGGGCCGGAGCGAGGCGGCGGCCACGGCGACGGCGACGACGCTGACCCCGATGGCCCAGGGGAGCACCGACTCGCCCTGGCCGGTGTGGGCCTCGACGAGGTCGGTCTCGCGCACCTGGTCCTCCAGCTCCTCGCCGCTGGTCTGGGCGAGGCCGACGGCGACCGTGGCGGCCAGGCTGACGGCGAGCACGAGGAGGGCGTAGTGGCGCCGCGCCCGCGGCAGGGCGGCGACGGCGAGCGTTCCCACCGCGGCCAGCGGCAGGAGCACGACCGCGCCGTGCACGACGAGGGGGTGGGCGGGGAGGCCGAAGAGGCTCTCGAGCTGCATGGTTTCCTCCGGTTGCCGGATCGCGTCGGATGGCGCCTCGGGGTCAGGACCGTCCGGCCGCGGGCTGCGCGCGGCGGGGACGGGACGTCCGGGACAATGCTCGCGGGCGGGGGCTGAGGATGCGCACCAGCGTGAGGAACACGACCAGGGCGGCGACGAGGTCGACGCCGGCGCGGGCCAGCGGGTGGGGGGCGTCGGTGCCGGCGAGCACGAAGTGGAACGTGGCCGACCAGAACAGCACGTAGCTGCCGAGGTGCAACCCGCGCCACACGCGGCGGGGGATGCGCCGCATGGCCAGCGAGGTGCCCTCGACCACGGCCAGCAGGTAGAGGGACAGGACGCCCAGCGCGACCGCACCGGGCTTCCAGCCGGCTGCGTAGGGGACGAGCAGGTCGGCGACGCCGAAGTCGACGTAGCCGTCCGCCAGCAGGGCGGCGAGGTGCAGCACGGTCGACGCCACCGCCGAGGCACCGAGGAAGCGGTGGAGGTCCGCCAGCCACGCCGGGGAGGGACGCCCGCGGGCGAGACGGGTGCTGAGCAGCAGGCCCCAGACGACCGCGGCGGCCAGCAGCGCCCAGGCGACGATGCCGCTGGCGCGCGCCAGGTGCCACCACACCTGCGGGCTCATCGCAGCGCCCCGGCGAGGGCGGGGCTGGCGTAGCGCCCGCCGCCGGCGGTCACGACGATGGCGTGTGCCTCCGGGTGGCGGTCCAGGTCGCCGGGCTCGCCGAGGAGGATGGCCTTCGTGAGCGCCTCGGCCCGCCAGCCGCGATCGGCGACGACGCTCACCGCCACGATGTCGCCGGCGGCGGGCCGTCCCGTGGCCGGGTCGATGAGGTGGTGGGCGGCGCCGGCGGTGGTGCGCCATTGCCGCCGCAGCCGGCTGGAGGTGGCGACCGCGCCCTGGCCCAGCGAGAACCGGGCCAGCTCGCGGCCCCCGTCCAGCGGGTCGGGCAGGCTGATCGCCCAGCCGCCCACCCCGGGCGGGTCACCCGCAGCCCTCAGGTCGCCGCCGAGGTTGACGAGCGCGCCGAGGGCGCCGGCGTCCAGCAGCGCGCCGGCCACGAGGTCGGCGGCCAGGCCCTTGCCGATGCCCCCCGGGTCGATGCTCACCCCCGGCGGCAGCGTCACGGTGCTGCGGCCGGGGTCGAGCACGATCCCGGCCGGTCCGGGCACCGGCACGGCCTCGCCGGGGACGGGGCACGAGGCCGCGACCCGGCTCACGCCCGCGAAGTCGCGGTCGTAGCCCAGCGAGGCGACGGCGGCGCCGACGGTGGGATCGAAGCGGCCCCCGGTCAGATCCCAGGCGGCGACGGCATGGGAGACCAGCGCGAAGGTGTCGTCCGACACGGCGACCGCCGTCCCGCACGAGCGGTTGAGGGCGCTGACCTCGCTGTCGGGCCGGAACCGGCTCCAGCGTGCTTCGAGCTGCCCGACGCGGGCCCAGGCCCGGGCGAGGAGGCCGGTGGCTCCGGCCGGCCCGGCGGCGCGATCCGTGACGACGAGGACGTGGGCGTCGCTGCCCATGGCCCGCCGGCGCTCCTCGCCCACGGCGCGCGCCCGGCGGGCGGTCGCGGCCACGGGTCAGCTCGCCGCGGTCGTGGTGACCGGCGCCGCGTCGGTGCGGGCGACGGCCGGGGGCGATCCGCCGGACCGCCGCACCACCACGACCGGCTGGGCGACGGCGCCGCTCGGGGCCGCCTCCTGGGGACCGGCCATGGCCGCCACCATCACCAGCAGCGCGCCCGCGCTCGCACCGGCGACGACCATCCGGCCGCCGGCGGCGGCGTGGGCGCGCCGGGGACGGCGCCGGTGCGCCTGGCCGTCAGTCGTCATCGTCCGCGCCCTCGTACTCGTCGTCGTGGTCCTCGTCGTGGTCGTCGCCACCGCGGTCGTCGTAGGCGCCGTCGTCCTCGGACCCGTCGCTGTCCTCGAACCCGTCCTCGTCGTCGCCGGCCCGGTCCTGGCCCGGCGCCTGCGCGCCGGCGGCTGCGGGCTCGTCGACGTAGACCGCGCCCGAGGTGACGGCCGGGTCGACGGGGCTGATCTGGCCCACGCCGCCGTCGCCGGACGCGCCGACGATGCCGGTGTTGAGGCTGATCGCGGCCGCGCCGGCGAGCAGCGTGAGCGAGGCGGTGGCGGCGGCGATCACGGCCTTGCGTCGTTCCATCGAGGTTCCTCCTGTCGGCCCGACCCTCGGCCGGGCCACGGCGTCCTTGCTTCCTCGACGGTACGGAGGCGCCGGCCAGCGGCCCGTCAACCGGAGGTAAGCGCAGGGTTAGGGTTCGCCGCCCGCCGGACCCCGGCCGCCTCCGGCGGCGGGGCCGCGGACCGCAACCGCACGACCGCGTCGAGGCCGCGCCCGCCCGGGCCAGGATCGAGCCGTGCCTCGCCGCCGCACGAGCGGGCGAGCTGGTCCACGATGGCGAGCCCGAGGCCGAAGCCTCGCCCCCGGGCGCCCGGGGCTCGCCAGAAGCGCTCGAAGGCGTGCGCGCGCACCTCCGGCGGCATTCCCGGGCCCTGATCGGTGACGTGCAGCTCGACCCAGGGCGGGGCCGCGACGATGCGGACCAGGACCGCGGTTCCCGCCGGGCCCACGTCCAGGGCGTTGGACAGGAGGTTGTCGAGGACCTGGTCGAGCGCGCCCAGCGGGGCGCTGACCGGAGTCGGGCCGGGCTCGTCGACGGTCACCTCCAAACCCCGCTCGTGGGCCACCGGTCGCCACGAGGCGCCCCGCTCGGCGGC
>DASSUD010000196.1:0-37082 GCA_035707385.1 Acidimicrobiales bacterium | reverse complement strand
GCGGGCCTGGTCCTCGACCGCAGGGTTCCACCACCGGTCGTACAGGACGACGTGGCTGGCGGCCGTCAGGTTCAGGCCCGTGCCGCCGGCCTTGAGGGACAGCACCAGCGCGCCCGGCCCCTCGCCGCCCTGGAACTCGGCGATGAGCTGGTCGCGGGCGCCGCGGGCCAGGCCACCGTGGTAGCAGGAGATGGGCACGCCGGTGACCTCGGTGAGGTGGCCGGCGAGCCGCTTGCCCCACTCGGCGAAGTGGGTGAACACGAGGATGCGCTCGCCGGCGGCGAACACCGACTCGACGATCTCCTCCAGCCGGGAGAGCTTGCCGGACCGGCCGGCCAGGGGCCGCCCGTCGTCCTGGTAGGCGGCGGGGTGGTTGCAGATCTGCTTGAGGGCGGTGATGGCGGCCAGGATCGCCCCCTGCTGGGGCTGGGCGTCGGGCCCGCCGGAGCCGGCCAGCAGCTTGTCGAGCACGGCCTGGTAGAGGCCGATCTGCTCGGAGGTCATCGAGCAGTGGTCGAGCTCGTCGATGCGGTCGGGCAGCTCGGCCGCCACCACCGGCTCGGTCTTGGTCCGCCGGAACACCAGGATGCCGTTGAGCGCGGACAGGGCCGCTTCCCGCTCGCCGGAGAGTTGGGCCACGAACGTCGACCGCGGGCCCACCAGCCCGGGGTTGAGGAAGTCGAGGATGGCCCACAGGTCGCCGAGACCGTTCTCGATGGGTGTGCCGGTAAGGGCCAGCCGGGTGCCGGCGGGGATGCGGCGGAGCTGCTGGGCGGTCTCGCTGGCCGGGTTCTTGATGGCCTGGGCCTCGTCGACCACCACCCGGTCCCACTCGTAGTCGGACAACGCCTCGATGTCGCGTACGGCGGTGCCGAACGTGGTGATCACGACGTCGGCGCCGGCCACCTCCTCGGCCAGATCGTCGGCCGAGGCGCGGGTGGCGCCGTGGTGGACGACCACCGACAGCCCGGGGGTGAAGCGGGCCGCCTCCGCCGCCCAGTTGCCCACCACCGCGGGCGGGGCGATGACCAGGGCGGGGCCGTTGCCCGCCGTGCGGGCGATGTGGGCGAGGACGGTGGGCGTCTTGCCCAGGCCCATGTCGAGGGCGAGGATTCCGCCGAGCCCCACGGCGTCGAGGAACCCCAGCCAGGCCAGCGCCTCGGCCTGGTAGACGCGCAGCGTGCCGGTGAAGCCGTCGGGGCTGGTGACCGGGTCGGTGGGGACGGTGCGGGCCGCGGTCAGCAGGTCGGTGGCCCAGCCGGCGCCCTCGACGGTGAGCCCGCCGGCCAGGACGGCGCCCTCCAGCCCGACGGCGTGGCGCAGGATCTCGGCCCCGGTGAGCTGGGTCGTGGCCGCCCGCTCGGCCAGGGCGGCAGCCGCCTCCTTGAGGTCGGCCCGGTCGAGCTCGACCCAGCGGCCGCGGGACTTGACCAGCGGGCGGGCCTCGGCGGCCAGCCGGGCGACGTCGGCGGCGGTCAGCTCGACGTCGTCGAAGACCGCCGACCACGCGACGTTGCTGAGCTGGCGGGCGCCCACGACCGTGTCGCCGGCCGGCTCGGTGAAGAGGCGCAGCGCCGGCGACGGGCGGCGCCGGGACAGGGCCGGCACCCGGACCTCGAACCCGGCGGCCTCCAGCGAGGCGCCGGTCACCGTCATCAGCTCCCAGGCCTCCTCCTGGTCGAGGTAGACCTGTCCCCGGCGCTGGCCGCCCGGCCGCAGCAGGGCGGGGAGGATGCGTTCGAGGCGGGCCAGGTCGTCGGCCAGGGGCTTGGTGCCGTGCCGGTCGGTGAGGGCGAGCTCGATGGGCAGCAGCCCGCCCTCGGCGCCGGGGCCGAGGACCGAAAGGAACCAGGCGTTGCCCGTGTCGGGCGGGTCGAGCTGCACGACCAGGCGGGCCCGGCCGGAGGCGGTGACGGGGCGGGCCCAGCGGTCGAGCCGCTTGGCCACCTCGGCACCGGCCGCCACCGGCGCGGCGAAGGCCGAGCCGTCGAGGCGGGTGACGACCGACTCGGCGGCGGCGGCCACGGAGCGGACCACGGGCGGCGGGGCGGGCAGCTCCAGCCGGCCGGCGGCGTCGGTGGCGATGGCGTTGACCACCGAGCCGATGAGGTCGAGCGTCACGGCCCGGGGCTCGCCGCCGCCCAGCGCCCGCACGGCGCCCGGCATGGCGCTCGACAGCTCCTCCACCTCGGCCTGGTCGAGGTCGGCGGGGATCCACCGCACGTGCAGGTCGGCCACCTTGCCGTCGGGGCGGCGCACGTTGCGCACGGTGGGGACGAGCGCCCCCCGGGCCACGAGGCGGACGGCGGCGACGGCCACCCGGCCGATCCAGGTGACGCTGGAGCCGACGCCGTCCCGGCCCAGGCCGGCGCCGACGGCCACCAGCCAGCCGAGCGAGTCGGCCACCGGGATGGACAGCGCCGCGGCCCGGTCGCCGGTCGGCAGGGGCACGCCGCGGTGCTGCTCCCAGCCGAGGGCGGGACCACCGATGCCCTCCAGCAGGTCGGACAGCTCGTCGTGGCCTGCGGGCGGGGTGTCGGGCCCGCCGGCCCAGACCACCACCTCACCGCCGGACCACGAGGCCTGGAGCCGTACCTCGCCCGCCGGGTCGGGGGCGACGAGCACGGCGGAGGCGGGGTCGCTGGTCGAGGTCAGTCGGTCGTAGGCGGCCTCCAGCCGGGACAGCTCGGCCTCGAGGTCGGCCAGGACCTGCGCCCGCTCGGGACCGTCGAGTCGGCGGACGGCCTCGAGGTTGTCCTCGGTGTCGTCGAGAAGCCGCTCCAGCGTGCGCCGCCACCCGGGCGCGTCGGCTTCGAGCAGGGCGAGCTGCTCGTCCGTGGCGATGCCGTCGACCGCCGACCACACGGCGGTCTCCAGCTCTCGGCTGGCCTGATCCATAGGCGTTGCAGCGCTCCCTCGCGCCGACCTGCCGCTCCGACACGGCGGGATGTGTCCGTCCGTGGGTGTCGCCGGAAACAGACGCGGGCCCCACTTGCCCACCGCTTGACCGGATCGGCACCAACTCCCCGCCAAGGATACGGCCTGCGGCAGGAACCCACACGGATCCGGCCGACTTCGGCCCTTGACAAATAGATTTGTCAGACGCGAGGGTGAACCCGTGCTCGACGTCCAGGTGATCGAGGAGCCGGCGGCCGCCGCGGTGGCGCTCGACCCCATGCGCTCCCGGCTGCTGGCCGAGCTGGCCGAGCCGGCTTCCGCCGCCACCCTGGCCGCCCGCGTCGGCCTCCCCCGCCAGAAGGTCAACTACCACCTGCGCACGCTGGAGGCCCAGGGCCTGGTCGAACTGGCCGAGGAGCGCAAGCGGGGTGGCATCACCGAGCGGGTCATGCGGGCCACGGCGGTCACCTACGTGATCTCGCCCGCCGCACTGGGGGAGACGGCCGTGGACCCTGAGCGCGCCGCCGACCGCTTCTCCGCCGGCTACCTCGTCGCCCTCGCCGGCCGGGTCGTGGCCGAGGTGGGCGGCCTCGCCCGCCGGGCCGACGCCGCCGGCAAGCGGCTGCCGACCCTGGCCATGGACACCGAGATCCGCTTCCGCTCGGCCGAGGACCGGGCGGCGTTCGCCGAGGAGCTCACGGCCGCCGTGGTCGCCCTCGTCTCCCGCTACCACCACGACGACGGCCGACCCCACCGCGTCGTCGTCGCCGCCCATCCGACCCCGGAGAGGAACCCATGACCACCCCCGACGTCCCGCACCGCATCGAGCTGACCTGCGAGCTGCCCGCGCCGCCCGAGCAGGTGTGGGAGGCCATCGCCACCGGTGCAGGCCTCACCTCCTGGTTCCTGCCCACCGAGATCGAGGGCCGCGAGGGCGGCCGGATCGTGACCTACATGGGCGAGAGCGACAGCTCCGCCGGCGAGGTCACCGGCTGGGACCCGCCCCGCCGCCTGGAGTACGTCGAGCCCGACTGGGCCGATCTCGCCGACCACGAGCCCGGGCCCGTGACCCCGCTGGTCACGGAGTTCCTGGTGGAGGCCCGTTCCGGCGGCACCAGCGTGCTGCGGGTGGTGTCGAGCGCCTTCGGCACCGGCGCCGACTGGGAGCAGGAGTTCTTCGACGGCATGGAGGAGGGCTGGCTGCCCTTCTTCGCCCACCTGGAGCTGTACCTGCGCGACTTCGCCGGGCGGGCGGCCACCGCGGTGCAGGCGGCCCGGACCGTGGGCACGACGTCGGCCCCCACCTGGCACGCCTTGGTGGCCGACCTGGGCCCGCTGGAGGTGGGCCGGGCGGTCACCGTGCGGGGCCTGGAGGGCCACGTCCACCGGGCGGCGGACAGGCACCTGCTGGTCCGCGTGGACGATCCCTACCCCGGCTTCGTGGCCCTGTGGGCCTTCGACCTCCGCGAGGGCCGGGCCTTGGCCCAGGCCCACGTCTACCTGTTCTCCCCGGACGCGGCCGGCTACGCCGACCAGGAGGGGAAGGGGTGGCAGGCCTGGCTCGACGCCCTCCCCCTCCCCGACCCCGCGGCCGACCGATGAGTTCCGTGTCACGCCCGAGTCGTACACACCAGACGCGCCGACGTGCGGCGCAACCCCGCGAAGGAGACCACGTGACCGCATCCGCACTGGCCATCGAGACGGAGGGGCTCGTCAAGGTGTTCGGCGAGACCCGCGCCGTCGACGGCATCGACCTGTCCGTGCGCGCCGGCACCGTGTACGGCGTGCTGGGGCCGAACGGCGCGGGCAAGACCACGACCATCCGCATGCTCGCCACGCTGCTGCGCCCCGACCATGGCTCCGCCCGGGTCCTCGGCCACGACATCGTCGCCGAGGCTGCCAAGGTTCGGGCCGCGGTCAGCATGACCGGCCAGTTCGCGTCGGTCGACGAGGAGCTGACCGGCCGCGAGAACCTGGTGCTGCTGGGCCGGCTGTACGGGTTCTCCAAAGCCCAGTCCCGCGAGCGGGCCGGCGAGCTGCTCGACGCCTTCGGCCTCGACGAGGCGGGCGATCGTCTGGTCAGCACCTACTCGGGCGGCATGCGCCGCCGGCTCGACATCGGCGCCAGCATCGTCGTCACCCCCGACCTGCTGTTCCTCGACGAGCCCACCACGGGCCTCGATCCCCGCAGCCGCAACCAGGTGTGGGAGATCGTGCGGGTGCTGGTGGCGGCGGGCACGACGGTCCTGCTCACCACGCAGTACCTCGACGAGGCCGACCAGCTGGCCGACCGCATCGCCATCATCGACCACGGCCACATCATCGCCGAGGGCACGTCGAGCGAGCTGAAGGCGTCGGTGGGCGCCGGCTCGCTGCACGTCCGGGTGGCCGACCCCGAGCGCCGGGGGGCGGCCGAGCAGCTGCTCACCCGCACGCTGGGTGTGCCCGTGGCGCTCGAGGCCGACCCCGTGGCGCTCACCGCCCGCGGGGCCGAGCCCGACCACATCGCCCTGGCCCTGGCCGAGATGGTCCAGGCCGGCATCGCCGTCACCGAGTTCGCCCTCGGCCAGCCCAGCCTCGACGAGGTGTTCCTGTCGCTCACCGGCCACCCGGCCGACGGCCCGACCGAGACCGAGGAGGAAGCGGCGTGAGCACGACCGCCCCCACCACCACCGCCGCCGAGCCGGCATCCGTCGCCGAGGCCACGCTGCGGGCCGCGCTGTCCACCCGCACCCGCCCACCGGCACCCAGCGGCCTGGCCGCCTCCGTCTCGTTCGGCTGGCGGGCCATGCTCAAGATCAAGCACGTCCCCATGCAGCTGTTCGACGTGACCATGTTCCCGATCATGTTCACGCTGCTGTTCACCTACCTGTTCGGCGGCGCGCTGGCCGGGTCCCCCCGCGAGTACATCCAGGACCTGCTGCCCGGCATCCTCGTGATGACGGTCGTGATGATCACCATGTACACCGGCATGGCGCTCAACACCGACATCTCCAAGGGCGTCTTCGACCGGTTCCGCTCGCTGCCCATCTGGCGCCCGGCGGTGCTGGTCGGGATGATGCTGGCCGACGCCGTGCGCTACACGATGGCGGCCCTGGTCGTGACCGCGCTGGGCGTGATCATCGGGTTCCGGCCCGACGGCGGCGTCATGGGTGTGGTGGCCGCCATCGCCCTGCTGCTGGTGTTCTCGTCCAGCCTGTCGTGGGTGTGGAGCGCCATCGGCATGAAGATGCAGACGCCGGAGACCGTCATGCAGATGAGCATGACCGTGCTGTTCCCGCTGACCTTCGCCTCCAACGTGTTCGTCGACCCCTCGACCATGCCCGGTTGGCTGCAGGCGATCGTCGACGTCAACCCCATCAGCCACCTGACAACGGCGTCACGCGAGCTGATGCACGGGGCCGTCGACTCCTCGGCGATCGTCTACGTGCTGCTGTGGAGTGCGGGCCTGGTAGCGGTGTTCGCCCCGCTCACCATGCGGCTCTACCACGCCGAGCGCTAGCGGCCACCGGTCACGCCGGCGCCCCCCGGCCTGCGGCGGGCCGGGGGGCGCGGGCGGTCATGGTGCCGGGGACGGCGCCGCCGGCGCCGCCGGCGCCGCCGCAGGGACCAGGGCAAGCAGCTCGTCCACGTCCCAGTGGTCGCCGGCGTGCCGCCCGTAGTGGGCGGCGAGGACCCGGCCGTCGGGGGCGACGAGGATGTCGGCCGGCAGGCCCAGCCGCCCGCCCTCGGGCACGATCGGCGGGACCGGGTGGCGGCGGCGGATCACGCCGGCCAGGCTGTGGGCCACCGAACGCAGGATGGTCCACCAGGCCCGGGGGTCGAGCAGCGCCCGCGGCGAGGACTCGACCCCGAACTCGCGGTACAGCGCCTTGCCGGGGTCGGCCACCACCGCGAACGGCAGGTCGGCGGCGTGGGGGCGGAGGGCGTCGATCGACGAGTGGAACACCACCACCTCGCGCACGCCGGCCGCCTCGATCCGGGCCAGGTAGCGGGCCATCGACCGCAAGTGGAGGTTGCAGACCGGGCAGCCGGCGAACCGGCGGAACTGGAGGTGGACGACGCCGGACGGGTCGGGGACGGGCACGTCGCTGCCGTCGATGGTGGCCAGCCGGCGGGGGGCGACGGCATCGCCGGGGGCGAGGTGGGCGGGCGGGACGAGGTGGTGCGGCATAGGGGGCCTCCCTAGGTGAGCGTACGATGTACTCCTACGAGAGCAGCGTAAGCGTAGGTTGTACGCTCGGCAACGCATGCCCCGGCCGCGCTCGCTGACGACCCCGGCCATCGCCGAGGCGGCCCTGGCCGTGATCGAGCGCCAGGGGCTGCCCGCCCTGTCCATGCGGGCCGTGGCGGGCGAACTGGGCGTGGGCACCATGTCGCTGTACCGCTACGTCCGCGGCCGGGAGGAGCTGGAGGGCCTGGTGGTCGAGCGGGTCCTGGCCACCGTCGACCTCGACGACCTGGGACCCGACGCGCCCTGGGCCGGGCGGGTGGCGGCGCTGTGCGAGCGGGTGCGGGACGCCGTCGGCGCCCACCCGGCGGTCGTGCCCCTGCTGCTGGTGGGCCGGCACCGGATCGAGGCGCCGCTGCGCTGGGGCGAGGCGATGCTGGGCGCCCTGGCCGCCGGCGGCATCACCGGCGCCGACCGGGTCGTGGCCTTCCGCACCTTGCTGGCCTTCGTGCTGGGCGCGGCCCAGGTCGAGCACCTGGGGCCGCTGTCGGGCGAGGGCACCGTGGCGCTGTCCCGCCTCCCCACCGACCGCTACCCCCACCTGGCGGCCACGGCCGCCGACGCCCGCCGCGTCCCGCCGGCCGACGAGTTCCGGCGCGGCCTGCACGCGGTGATGGCCGGGCTGGGGATCCCGGTGCCGCGGTGCTGATCGCCGGCGGGGACGTCGACGGCCGCGGCCGCCTCGACGTCCGCCTGGCCGGCGACCGGGTGGCGGAGGTGGGAGCTGCCCTGGTCCGCCACGCGGGCGAGCCGGTGCTCGACGCCGGCGGTGGGGCCGTCATCCCCGCCCTCCACGACCACCACGTCCACCTGCGGGCGCTGGCGGCGGCCCGGGCCTCGGTGGACGTGAGCCCGGCGGCGACCCGCGACGGCGGTGCCTTCGACGCCCGCCTCCGGGCGGCCGCCGCGGCGGGCGGGCCGGGGGCCGGCTGGGTCCGGGCCGTGGGCTACCACGAGGCGGTGGCGGGGCCGCTCGACCGGCACCGCCTCGACGCCGCGGTGGCCGACCGGCCGGTGCGGGTCCAGCACCGCACCGGGGCGCTGTGGGTCCTCAACACGGCTGCGCTCCGGTCGCTGGGGGCCGAGGCCGACCACCCCGACGGGCGGCTGTGGCGGCTCGACGGCTGGCTGGCCCGAGCCGTCCCCCCGGTGCCGCTCGACCTGGCGGCCGTGTCGCGGGAGGCCGCCGCCCGGGGGATCGGCGGGTTCACCGATGCCGACCCGGCGCGCACGCAGGCCGACGTCGACGCCCTGGCCGCCGGCGGGATCCGCCAGCGGCTCGTGCTCATGGGCGCGTCCGGCCTCGTGCTGGCAGCCCGCCAGGCGGCCGGCCCCCGCAAGCTGCTGCTGGACGACGCCACCCACCCCCCCCACCCCGAGCTGGTGGACTGTTTCCGGGCCGCCCACGCCGCCGGCGAGGCCGTGGCCGTCCACTGCGTGACCCGCCTGCAACTGGTGGCCACGCTCGCGGCCCTGGCCGAGGCCGGCGCCCGGCCCGGCGACCGGATCGAGCACGGCGGCGTGGTCCCGGCCGAGCTGCGGGACGACCTGCGCCGGCTGGGCGTGACCGTGGTGACCCAGCCCCACTTCGTGGCCGAGCGCGGCGACCAGTACCTGGTCGACGTCGATCCGGACGACCGACCGCTGCTCTACGCGTGCGCCTCGCTGCGGGCCGCGGGGGTGGCGGTGGCCGCGGGCACCGATGCGCCCTTCGGCGGGGCCGACCCGTGGGCCGCCATGCGGGCCGCCGTCCACCGGCGGACCCGGGCGGGCACGGTGCTCGGGCCCGGCGAGCGGGTCGACCCGGCGACGGCGCTGGCGCTGTTCCTCGGCCGCCCGGACGCCCCCGCCGACCGGCGCCGGGTCGAGCCGGGCGCGCCCGCCGACCTGTGCCTCCTCGACCGCCCGCTGGCCGACGTCCACGCCGCGCTGGCCCGCGACGAGGACGTGCGCCCGGTGGTGGCGACCCTGGTGGGCGGGACGGTGATCAGCGGCTGATCGGCATTCCGGCGTCAGCCGCCGTGGGCCGCGGCCTCGTCGCTGAGCTGCCAGTGGGCCGGCTCGCCGTCGATCTCGCTGAGGACGCCCCGCAGCTGCAACGCCCGCAGGTGGGCAATGGCCTCGCCCACGGCGGCCCGGCGCATCCAGCCGTCGATCTCGTCCCACGGCCGGGACCAGGACATGCGACCGGCGACGGCCCACGCCGTCGTGTGGCCGCCCCGGATGGCGGTCAGCACCTCCCGGAAGCGCTCGGCATGGTGGCGCCGCAGCTCGTCGATGCGGGCGTGCAGTCCGACGAAGCGGTGCTCGTGGGCGGGCAGGACCTCGACGGGCTCGTACTCGTCCAACCGGTCGAGGGCGGTCAGGAAGTCGCCCAGCGGGTTCACGCCGGCCTGGGGGTGGTACGACACGTTGGGCGTGATCCGGGGCAGCACGTGGTCGCCGGTCAGCAGCAGCTCGTTGGCCGGCTCCCAGAAGCACAGGTGGCCGGGGGTGTGCCCGGGCGTCCAGATGGCGGACAGGTCCCAGCCGGGGACCTCGGGCCGCTCGCCGTCCTCGAGCAGGATGTCGGGCAGCACCGGGTCGACCAGCGGGCGCACCGGCATGGCCACGTTCTGGAGGACGGCGATCTCCTCAGCGGGCGCCCCGTTCCGGCGCAGCATGGCGCCCATGCGCTCCAGCAGGTCGGCCGGCTCGACGTAGCGGTCCTGGATGAGCTGGGCGTCGGCGGGGTGCAACGAGATCCACGCCCCGGACGCCTCGCGGATCCGTCCGGCCAGGCCGTAGTGGTCGGGGTGGATGTGGGTCACCATCACGCCCTGCACGTCGGACATCGCGTAGCCGGCGTGCGCCAGGCCCGCCTCCAGCGCCTGGTAGGCGTCGTCGGTGTTCCACCCCGCGTCCACCAGGTAGACGCCCCCGGCGCTCTCGAACACGTAGACGAAGACGTAGCGCAGCGAGTTGTTGGGCAGCGGCACCGGGACCGACGTGAGCCCCGGCCGCAGCCGCTCGACGGGGGGCAGCGGATCGGGACCGGGGGCGGGTGGCACGCTGACGATTCTGTCAGCCGATCCCGAGCTCGGCGAGCACGCCACCGGTGTCGGCCCCCAGGTCGGGGGCTCGCCCGCGGGGCCGGGGCGCCACGGGGGCCACCGCCTCGCCGGGCCGGGCGGGCGCCCAGGTGGCGCCCGCGTCGGTCCCGGCCACGGCCGCGGCCACCCGGGACAGGGCCGCGTCCAGCCGCCACCGCCCGCCGGCCGCCAATGCCGCGGTGACCGCACCGGCGGCCGCCAGCCCGGTCAGCGGGTCGGCCACGGCGTCGGCCACGAACCGGGGGCGCCCGTCCCCGCCCCACGCCACCAGGCCGCCGGCCACCGCGGCGTCGTCGCCGAAGGCGACGCGGTCGGCGGCCGCGCCGGTGCGGCCGTGCCCGGTGATCGACAGCCACACGCGCTGGCCGGCCGGGGCGATCCCCAGCTGGGCCAGGGCTCGCGGGCGGGACGCCTCGACGACCACGTCGGCCGCGCCCACCAGGCGCCGCAGCCGGTCGAGGCCCGCGGGGTCGCGGAAGTCGAGCGCCACGGACCGCTGCCCGGCGTGCAGGAGGTCGAAGAAGGCCGGCGGCCCCTGCCGCGCCCCGTCGGGCCGGCCGGTCGCCTCCACCTTCACCACCCGGGACCCCCGCTCCCCCAGCAGCCGGGTGCACAACGGCCCGGCCCACAGCGACGACAGGTCGACGACCAGCGGCCGGCCGGCGAGCGGCGGCGCCTCCCCCACCCGCTCGGCGACGACCGGCTCGGCCACCCCCGCCCCGGCCGCCTCCGGTGGGCTCCGGGGAAGGGCCCCCACCGCCAGGCCCAGCCCGGCGCCCGCCGCCGCCAGCGCGGCGGCATCGGGGGCGCCGCGGGCCGCGGTCGCCACCGCCGCCCACACGTCGGCCGGAGGACCGGCGAGCCCGAGCCAGGCCGGCACCAGGTCGACGTCGTCCGGCCGGGCCAGCGACACCGCCAGCCATCCCCCGCCGCCCACCGGCAGCAGCCGGGTGGCGCCCCCGCAGCTCACGGCGCCCCGCCGGGACAGGCCGGCGACCGCGGCCCGCTCGACCAGCAGGGCGAGGGCGTCGACGCCCAGGGCGGCGCCCAGCGCCACGATCCGCTCGACCGTCCCCCGCGGCGCCACGAGCTCTGGTCCGGCGGCGTCGCCGGTCAACGCCAGGGCGCCGCTGCCGGCCCAGCGGGCCCGGGCGTCGTCGGGGGACATCGCGTCGCACAGTACGGTCGGCGGCGCATGGAGGTGCGTGAACCCGCCGAGCTCGCCGCCCTGGCCGCCTCGCCACTGGCGGCCGAGCTGGTGGGCGACGTGGTCGTGGTCGACCTGGCCGGGCGCCCGGCGGACCTGTCGCCGCTGACCGACCTGCCGGTGGTGGTGGTCGGCATCGGGCCGGGGCCGTGCGACGCCGTCGACGTCCTCGTGGCCGACGACCTGGCGGCCGAGCGGGTGGCCGCCGCGGTCGCCGCCCACCCGGTGGCGGCCGCCGCGCTGGCCCTGCACCTGCGGGTCGCCGAGCGGCTGCCCGTCGGCCTGGGCCTGGCGGCCGAGTCGGCCATCTACTCGGCGCTGCAGGCGGGGCCCGAGCACGCCGCCTGGCTGGCAGCCCGGCCCGGCCGGCCGCCCCGGCCGGCGGACGACCCCACCCGGGTCCGGGTCGCCCGGGACGGTCACAGGCTGCGGGTGGCGCTGGCCCGGCCCGCGGCCCGCAACGCCGTCGACGCCGCCATGCAGCGGGCCCTGGTCGACGCCCTGGGCACGGCCGGCGACGACGCGACCGAGGTGCTGCTCACCGGCGACGGCCCCACCTTCAGCGCGGGCGGCGACCTCGACGAGTTCGGCACGCGCGCCGACCCGGCGTCCGCCCACCTGCTGCGCCTGGCCCGCTGCCCGGCCCGGGCCCTGGCCCGGGTGGCCGACCGCACCACCGCCGTCGTCCAGGGTGCCTGCCACGGTGCGGGCGTCGAGCTGCCCGCCTTCGCCCGGCGGGTCGTGGCCCGGCCCGGCACCACCTTCACGCTGCCCGAGGTCGGCATGGGCCTCATCCCCGGCGCCGGCGGCACGGTGAGCATCCCCCGCCGCGTCGGCCGCCAGCGCACCGCCTGGCTGGCGCTCACGGGGGCGGCGCTCGACACCGAGACGGCCCGGGAGTGGGGGCTGGTGGACGAGATCGCCGACGGTTGAGGATTCACCCGGGAATCTCGGCCAGGCTGTCGTTTTCGGGCCGGCCACGTCGTAGTCGGGGTGAGGGAGCGGCACGGCGCCGAACCCCGACCACACAGCGAGGAGACGAGACGATGACGCAGTACCTGTTGGCCGTGTACATGGTCGAGGGCGAGGAGAACTACACCAGCGACGACGAGACGCAGGCGGCCTACAAGGCCGTCGACGCCTTCAACGAGGAGCTGCAGTCCAAGGGCGCCTGGGTGTTCGCCGGCGGCCTCCACCCGGCCGACACCGCCACCACGGTGGACGGCACGGGATCCGAGGTCGTGACCTCCGACGGTCCCTTCGCCGAGACCAAGGAGCAGATCGGCGGCTTCTGGGTGATCGAGGCCACCGACCTGGACGAGGCGCTGGCCTGGGCCGCCAAGGGCTCCGCCGCGTGCCGCAACAAGGTCGAGGTGCGCCCCTTCCAGGGCGAGTAGCGGGTGGGCCCCACTGCCACCGAGGAGATCGCCCGGGTCTTCCGTGAGGAGTCCGGCCGGGCGGTCGCCACCCTGGTCCGCTTCTTCGGCGACATCGACGTCGCCGAGGAGGCGGTCCAGGACGCGTTCGCCGTGGCGGTGGCGCGCTGGCCGGAGGACGGGCTCCCGCCCAACCCCGGCGGGTGGATCACCACCACGGCCCGGCACCGGGGCATCGACCGGCTGCGCCGGGAGAGCAAGCGCCAGGACCGCCAGGCCGAGTCCGCCCGGCTCCGCGCCGACGACCCGCCGAAGGAGGTGGGGGCCGTGCCCGACGACCGCCTCCGGCTGATCTTCACCTGCTGCCACCCGGCGCTGGCCCGGACCGCCCAGGTGGCTCTCACCTTGCGGCTGCTGGGGGGCCTGCAGACCCCCGAGATCGCCCGGGCCTTCCTGGTGTCCGAGGCCACCATGAACCAGCGCCTGGTGCGGGCCAAACGCAAGATCCGGGCGGCCAACATCCCCTACCGGGTCCCGGGCGACGCCGAGCTTCCGGAGCGCCTCGGCGCGGTGCTGGCCGTGATCTACCTGATCTTCAACGAGGGCTACGCCGCATCGGCGGGCGACGCGCTGGTGCGCGACGACCTGTGCGCCGAGGCCGTCCGGCTGGCCCGGCTGCTGGTGGCGCTCATGCCCGACGAGCCCGAGTCGGTCGGGCTCCTCGCTCTGCTCCTGCTGACCGCGGCCCGCCGCCCGGCCCGCACCGGCCCGGACGGGTCGCTGGTCCGGCTGGGCGACCAGGACCGCACGCGGTGGGACGGCGCGCTCATCGCCGAAGGCCAGGACCTCGTGCGGGCGTGCCTCCGCCGCAACCGGCCGGGGCCCTACCAGATCCAGGCCGCCATCGGTGCGGTCCACGGCGACGCACGCGCCGCGGCCGACACCGACTGGCGCCAGATCGTCACCCTCTACGACATGCTGCTGGCCCGGGCCCCGACGCCCGTGGTCCGCCTCAACCGGGCCGTCGCGGTCGCCGAGGTCGACGGCGCGGCCGCGGGGCTGGCCGAGGTCGAGGCCCTGCGGGCGCAGCTCGACGCCTACCAGCCGTTCCACGCCACCCGCGCCGACCTCCTGGCCCGCGCCGGACGACCGGCCGAGGCCGCCGACGCCTACCGCACCGCCCTGGCGCTCACCGACAACGCGGCGGAGCGCGCCTTCCTGGCGGGCGCCCTCCGGAAGGTGGTCTAGGCCGCAGCCTTCTCCAGGATGTGGACACCGCAGGCCGAGCCCAGGCCGATCACATGGGCCAGGCCGACCCGGGCGCCCTCGATCTGGCGGTCGCCCGCCTCGCCCCGGAGGTGGTGGCACACCTCCCAGATGTTGGCGATGCCGGTGGCGGCGATCGGGTGGCCCTTGGACTGGAGGCCGCCCGAGACGTTGACCGGCATCCGGCCGTCGCGCCACGGGGCGCCGCTCTCGAAGAAGTCCACCGCGCCGCCCGGCTCGCACAGGGCCAGGTTGTCGTAGTGGACCAGCTCGGCGGTAGCGAAGCAGTCGTGCAGCTCCACCAGGTCGAGGTCCTCGGGGCCCACCCCGGCCTGCTCGTAGGCCTGGGTGGCGGCGTTGCGGGTCAGCGTGTTGACGTCCGGCAGCACCTGGCAGGCCTCCTGCCAGGGGTCGGTGGTCAGCACGGAGGCGGCCACCCTGACCGCCCGCCGCTGCTGCTGGAGCGCCAGCGTGCGCAGCTTGGCGTCCGACACCACCACGGCGGCGGCGGCGCCGTCGCAGTTGGCCGAGCACATCGGCCGGGTGTTCGGGTAGGCGATCATGACGTCGCCCATGATCTGCTCGAGGGTCATCTTCTTCGTGTAGGCGGCCAGCGGGTTGAGCGTCGAGTGGGCGTGGTTCTTCTCGGAGATGCGGGCGAACAGCTCGAAGCTGGTGCCGCCATAGCGGTGCCCGTACTCCATGCCGACCTGGGCGAACACGCCGGGCATGGTCTCGGTGCCGACCCGGCCGTCGAGCGGGGCGACCGCGCCGTAGCGACCCCGCGGCTCCCACGTGTCGCCGTCCTTGGCCCGGGAGCCGCCCGCCAGCAGGCCGGCGCCGGCCAGCTTCTCGACGCCGACGGCGAGGCCCATGTCGGCCTCGCCGGCCTTGACGGCCATGATGGCGGTGCGCAGCGCGGTGGCGCCGGTGGCGCAGGCGTTGGCCACGTTGAAGACGGGGATGCCGGTCTGGCCGAGCTGCTTCTGCAGCTGCTGGCCGATGCCGGCGCCGGCGTTCATGAGGTTGCCGGCCGCCAGCACACCCATGTCCTTCATGGTCACGCCGCCGTCGGCCAGCGCGCCGAGGGCCGCCTCGGCGGCCAGGTCGACCGTGTCCTTGTCCGGGTGCTTGCCGAACTTGGTCATGTGGATCCCGAGGATCCAGACGTCCTCCGCCATCAGCTGGCCTCCAGTGGCGTGAACCCGAAGCCGACGGCCTCGGTGCCGGCGCCGTCGGCGCCGATCGGGAACGTGGTGAGCTCGACCTTCATGCCCAGCCGGAGGTTGTCGGGCGTGGGCTCGACGCCCACGATGTTGCCCCGGACGGTGGTGCCGTCGCAGTCCACCACCGCGGCGGCGAAGGGCACGGGGATGCCGGGGGCCGCCATCGAGACGATCGTGAAGGCCCGTACCTCGCCCTGGGTGGAGACGCGGACGGTGCGGAACTCCTGCCCGCCGCAGGCAGCGCAGGCGTTGCGCCGGTCGAAGAACCGGGCTCCGCACACGGTGCACTCCGCGGCGCGCAGGTGCGGGTCGTCCCCGAGCACCAGGTAGTCCACCAGCGGGACCTGACCGGCCATGTCGCCCCCTTCAGCAGTCCGTCGACGCTGGGGAGCGTATCGGGCGGACAGCCGCTCGCTCGGGGTCAGCGGCGGCGGAGCACCAGGAGGGTCAGCCGGTCGACCACCGGCGCCGGCGGGCCCTCGGTGGCGGCGTCGCGGGCCAGGGCGTCGAGCCCGGCGGCGAAGTCGCGGTCGTCGATGCTCGCCAGCAGCGAGTCCGCCCGGGTGGCCTGCCGGTCGTGGAACTCCTGCAGGCTGGCGGCGGTCACCTGCTCGACGGTGGTGGCGAGGACCTCGTCGAACCCGGCCGGTTGCAGCACCGTGACAACCCGTGCCCGGCCCGGCAGCGCCACGGCCAGGTCGCGGGCCGCCGGGAAGTAGCGGTACAGCAGGGGCAGCGGGTCGCCCAGGTCCTCGGCCATCTGACCCCGGATCAGAACGTGACCGCCGGGCCGCACCACGCGGGCCAGCTCGCCGGCCGCCCGTCCCAGGTCGTCGACGTGGTGGACGACCTGGGACATCCACACCGCTCGGACGCTGCCGGGCGCCAGCGGCAGGTCCTCCGCCCCGCCCCGCACGACGCGCACGCCGGTGAGGCCCTTGGCCGCCGCCCGGGCCGCCATGGCCGCGGTCGGCTCGACCGCCACGACCGGGCCGCCCGACCAGGCCACCAGGTGGCCCGAGAACCGGCCCGTCCCGGCGCCGAGGTCGACGACCGGGCCGGTGCCGGCCAGCCAGGGCCGCGCGGCCGCCGCCCACGCGGCCACCGCCTCGGGGGCCAGTGAGCGCCCGGCGTCGTAGGCCCCGGCCATCCACCCCTCGTAGTCGGCCAGCGGCATCGCCCGGAACCTACGCCCGGCGCGGCGGCGGGTCAGGCGAGTTCCGGGCCGCGGCGCTCAGCCCAGCTCGAGGCGTCCGAGGACGGCAGGGTCACCGGCGTAGGGCTCGTCGGGGCGCGGCCAGGGGACCACCAGGTCCGTGGCGCCCGCCTCGGCGTAGGCCTCCACCACGGCCCGGAACGCGGCCGGGGACGCCAGCCCGCCGTCGAGCCGCGGCCCGGTCAGCACCAGCCGGCGCAGCCCGGCCGGGTCGCGGCCGGCGCCCCGGCACACCTCGTCCAGCAGCAGGGACTGCCGGCGGAACACCGCCGCGCCCTCCTGCGGGCCGAGCGGCGGGCCGTCGTAGGCGCGGTCGCCGTTGGTGACCCAGATCTCGGCGTGGGCGGCCGCCACCCGCATGCCCCGGGGACCGGTGGCCGCCACCGCCAGCGGGACCCGTGGCCGCTGCACGCACCCGGGGTGAGTGCGCGCCTCGACCGCCCGGAAGTAGCGGCCGTCGTAACTGGTCTCGGGCTCCCGCAGCAGCCGGTCCAGGAGCGTGACGAACTCGGCGAACCGCTCGGCCCGCTCGCCCGCCGACCAGGTCGGCTGGCCCAGCATCGACGCGTCCCAGCCGGGCCCGCCGGCCCCCAGCCCCACGGTCAGCCGACCGCCGGACAGGTCGTCGAGGGTCACCAGCTCCCGGGCGAAGGTCACGGGGTGGCGGAAGTTCGGCGTCGCCACCAGGGTGCCGAGCCGGATGCGCGACGTGGCCAGCGCCGCGGCGGCCAGCGCCGGCACCGCCGCGTGCCACGGGTGGTCGCGCAGGGAGCGCCAGGCCAGGTGGTCGTAGGTCCATACGTGGGCGAAGCCGAGGTCCTCCGCCCGCCGCCACATCGGCTCGGCCTCCGCCCAGCGGTGCTCGGGCAGGATCAGGACCCCCACATCCACGCCCCGCAACCTAGTGGGGTGGCCCGTGACGTTCGGCGGGACCTGCCGTCAGGTGGTGGCGGTCAGGTTGTGCTGCAGGTCGGTGAGGTAGCGGACCAGGTCGGCACGTTCGGACGGATCGAGCGAGCCGAGCGCGCGCTCGGTCAGGTCGCTCATCTCGCGGTCGATCGCCTGGCGGAGCGATCGTCCGCGGTCGGTGAGGCACAGGCGCACCAGCCGCCGATCGGTCGGGTGCGGTCTGCGGGCGAGCAGGCCGGCGGCCTCCATGCGGGTGGCGGCGCGGGTCACGGTCGGGGTGGACAGGCCGAGCCGCCGGGCGACCTCGCCGGGCGGCAGGCAGTCCTCCTCCCACAACGTGAGCAGGATGTACTGCTGACCCGCCCGCACCCCATGGCGGCCGAAGGCCGCCTCGCTCGCGGTCGCCATGGCACGCTTCGCGGCCCAGAACGCCGCCTGGAAGTTGTCGTCTCCACGCCGGTCACTCAATCGGCCTCAATCTAGGAGAGGCGCTCGACCTCGGGCACGATCGACGCGATCAGCGCCAGCGACTCCTCGTCCCACGGCTGCGACGGCTCGAAGATCACGTGTTGGAGGCCCACCTCGGGCAGGCCGCCGAAGTGATCGAGGATCTCGGCACGGCCCTTGCCGTCGCGGCCGGTACCGCCGCCCGTAGGCGAGATCGCGAACGAGCTGACGATCGTCCTCTCGATGTCGTCGTAGGGCCGCCCGACGTCCTCGCAGTGACCCCGCAGCACGTCGAGCTTGCGTCGCAGCTCCGCGGGCCCACCGCGGATCCCGGCGATCTCGACCCCCTCGGGGACGTCGAACAGGTTGCAGGCATCCGCGTACTGCGCGACCAGCCGCAGGGTCTTCCGCTCTCCCGAACCGCCCACCAGGATCGGAGGGTGCGGCCGCTGGTAGCTGTTCGGGTTGTTGAACGGGTGCTCCAGCCGATTGTGCGCCCCGTGGAACGGGGTCGCGTCGCCGGCCCACATCTGGTGGGCGAGCCGCAACGTCTCCTCCAGCCGCTCGTAGCGCTCCCTCGTGGGCGGGAACGGCAGACCGAAGGCACGGGCCTCCTCCTCGTGCCAGGAGGCACCGATGCCGAGCCAGGCACGCCCCTGCGAGAGCACGCCCAGCGCCGTCAGCGACTTGATCAGCAGGCCGGGGTGCCGGTAGGGGACGCGGTCACCAGGGCCCCGAACCTGACCCGCTCGGTGTGACCCGCGACGAACCCGAGCAGGGCGTACGCCTCGAGCAGGGGATCGGTCGCCGGTCCGTTGATCGGGATCTGGAACAGGTGGTCCATCGCCCAGAGCGTGTCGATGCCCGCCTGGTCGGCGAGCCCGACGATCCGGGACACGTGGGGGCCGATGGACTCCGGCCCGCCCGGCCAGGAGTGATTCGCCAGAGACATGCTGAGCCGCACAACCCAACTTCCTTAGTCGGCAAACGTTACGCGGCTAACGATATCGCCGAGCGGCCCACCCGCTACACGGACCGACCGGTGAAGGCGATGAGGCGGGCCTGCTCGCCGGCGTCGTCGGCCACCTCCACCCGGGGGCCGTAGTGGCCGCTGGCCCGCATGGGCCCCTCCATGGCGACCATCGCCCCGAGCAGCCGGTGGACTTCGTCGGCGTCCAGGGTCTCGTCCTGGCCCGTGGCCCGGGCCAGGTCCCAGGTGTGGACGAGGACGTCGCCGGTCCCGAACCGGTCGATCGCGTCGGCGACGGTGTGGCGCCCGGCCCGGCTCTCGAACGACCGCTCGGCCACCGCGGGGTCGTCGAGCGCGGCCTGGAGCGCGTCGCGCAGCGCCTGCCAGGCCCCGACCGGGTCGTCGTCGACCGGCGGCATCTCGGGCACCGGCAGGCCGGGACCGCTCAGGAGCAGCCCCGGCATCCAGTCGACCAGGTGGCGGACGACGTCCCGGGCCACCCAGCCCTCACAGGGGGTGGGGGCCTCCCAGCCGCCGGCCGGGACGCCCTCGGCCACCTCCGTGAACCGGCCCGCGACCCGGCGGAAGCGCTCTGCGATCTCGCTCATGCGCCTATGACGCCAGGGGCGGGGTGGACTCATCGGTCGGCGACCGATGAGTCGCGGGCGCGGCGGCCGTCTGCCACGGTGGACCCGAACGCGACGAGGGAGCGACGTGGGCTCGACCGCCTGGAACGACGACGGCCTGGCGCGACTGGCCGAGGTGATGGCCCGCCACGTGGACGAGGGGGACGCGGGCGGGCTGGCCTGGCTGGTGGCCCGGCACGGCCAGGTCCACGCGGGGACCGCCGGCGTGCTGCACGACGGCGGCGCCGCGGCCGTGGGCCGCGACGGCATCTTCCGCATCTCGTCCATGACCAAGCCGGTGACCGCGGTGGCCGCCCTCACGCTTGTGGAGGAGTGCCGCATCCGCCTCGACGACCCGGTGCAGGAGTGGCTGCCCGAGCTGGCCGAGCCCCGGGTCCTGGCCGACCCGGCCGGACCGCTCGACGACACCGTCCCGGCCGCCCGGCCGATCACCGTCCGTGACCTGCTCACCTTCCGCATGGGGGCCGGCTGGGACTTCACCACCGAGAGCCCGGCTGCCACGGACGTCGCGGCCGCCGAGGCGGGCCTGGAGACGGGTCCACCGGCCCCGGCCGGGCCGCCGGAGCCCGACGAGTGGATGCGGCGCTTCGGCGCCATCCCGCTGACCCATCAGCCCGGCACCCGCTGGCTGTACCACACCAGCGCCGACGTGCTCGGGGTGTTGGTCGCCCGGGCCGCCGGCCGCCCGCTGGGCGACGTGCTCGCCGAGCGCATCTTCGAGCCGCTCGGCATGGCCGACACCGGGTTCTGGGTGCCGCCGGGGAGCATCGACCGCCTCGGCACGTGCCACGCGCCCGACCCGGCCACGGGCGAGGTCGGGGTGTACGACCCGCCCGAGGGGCAGTGGAGCCGCCCGCCCGCCTTCCCCGGCGGGGGCGCCGGCCTGGTCTCGACCCTCGACGACTTCCACGCCTTCGCCGACATGCTCCGCTCCGGTGGCAGCCGCGGCGGGCAACGCATCCTGTCCCGGCCCGCCGTGGAGGCCATGACCGTCAACCACCTCTCCCCCGCCCAGCTGGCGCACGGGGGCCCCGACCCGGGCGGCACCCAGGGCTGGGGCTTCGGCGTCGGTGTCCGGCTGGAGCGCACCGGGCCCGCCCAGGCGGTCGGGACCTACGGGTGGGACGGCGGCCTCGGCTCCTCGTGGGCCAACGACCCCGTCGAGGACGTGATCGGCATCCTGCTCACCACCCGCACCTGGATGTCACCGCAACCGCCGGCCGTCGCCCTGGACTTCTGGACCGCCACCTACGCCGCCGTGGGCGACTGAGGCACCCGTCATCGCCGCCGGCAGGTGTAGGCGCCGTAGGTGCCCCGGCGGAAGCTGCGCTCCACCACGTCGAACCCGCACCGGTCGAGCATGGGCTCCAGCAGCCAGGCGTAGGTGCTGAACTCGGTGCGCACGTGGTGGGCGAGCTCGGCGGCCGTCCACCCCACCGCGGGGTCGTCGACCGCGCCCGCCAGCCAGGCCTCGATGCGCGGCTCCGCCTCGGCGGGACCGAAGTCGTAGACCAGGTCCCGCAGCCGCAGGACGCCGCCCGGCCGCAGCAGGCCGGCGATGCGGTCGAGGGCCACGGCCTTCCAGAAGTCGGGGACCTGGTGCAACGCGTTGCGGGTGTAGACGGCGTCCGCAGGCGGGCCCTCGTGCTCGTAGGTGAGGAACCCGGCCTCGACCACTGTGACGTTGGCCAGGCCGAGGTCGCGGGCCCTGGCCCGCAGCGCCGCCGCCATGGGCGGCGACACGTCCACCGCCACCACCCGCCCGCAGCGGGGCGCCACCGCGGCGGTGAAGGTGCCGGTGCCGGCCCCCAGGTCGACGACGACCGACGCCGGGCCGAGCCCGTGCCGGCGCAGGACCTCGACGTCCTCGGTCGGGTCGAAGCCGGCCTTGCGGTCGTAGCCGGCCACGTAGGCGGTGTCGAGGTGCTCGTCGCCGGCGTGCGCCCGCTCGTCCAGCCACCATGCGGGCCCGGTGCCCGTCATCGCGGGCGGGGCACGAGGGCCGCCAGCGCCTCGCCGGCGGCGAACAGCCGGCCGGGGCGCCCCCGGTCGCCGTCGAGGTGGCCGAGCAGCTCGACGCCGAGGAACGCGGCCAGGACCAGGTCGGTCGCCTCGTCCACCGGCACCAGCGGCGCCAGGGGGCTGCCGGCCACCGCCCGGCGGATGGTGGCCGAGATCAGATCGCGCCAGGCCCCCGTGGCGCGGGTGACACCCTCCCGCAGCCGCGGCTCGGCACCGGTGGCGCCCACCAGCTCGGTCATGGCCCCGATGTGGCCGGAGCGCACGTCCTCGTCGTGGAGCGCCCGCCAGGCGGCGATGATCGCGGCGGGGTCGTCGAGGGGCTCGAGCACCTCGCGGTAGGCGGCGAAGCGGCGCTCGTTGGAGTCGAGCAGCGCGGCCACCAGCAGCTCGGCCATCCCGCCGAAGTGGTAGTAGATCGACGCCTGGTTGCAGCCGGCGGCGGCGGCGACGGCCCGGGCCGTGGCGCCCGCGTAGCCCTCGCGGTCGAGGGTGGCAATGGCGGCATCCAGCAGCTGGCGCCGCGTCCGGCCCGGGTCTGCCCCCCGGCCCCGCTTGGACGGCATGGGCAGACAATACCAACGATTGTTTCAAACCTGTGTTGACAATCGTGACCGCCATATGCAACAACTGTTTCAAACGACCGTTGCAGCCGGAGCGACGATGCCACGAGACCCTGCCCGCAGCATCCCCGCCGTCACCGTGCCCACCCTCGCCGACCTGGGGCTCGATCACCTGGCACGGGTGCCGGGCCGGACCCTGGCCCTGTTCCTGGCCCGCCCGGTGGCGGCGGCCGCCGGGGCTGCCGGCCTCGCCGTGACCGGCCGGCTGGCGGCGGCGCTGGCCCTGGTCCCGCTCTGGTACGGCTGGTCGCTCACGCTGGTCCACCACATGATCCACGGCTCGCTCGGCGCCTACCCCGCGCTCCGCCGGGTCGCCCTGGCCGGCGGCGGGGTGCTGGCGCTCCACGCGGGCCACGCCCTCGTCGCCACCCATCGCCAGCACCACCGGACCGACCCGGGCGCGCCCGACCCCGAGGGCGCCATCGAGTCGGTGCCGGATCGCCGCGTGCCGGTGGAGGCCCTGCTGTTCCGCTACCGGCTGTGGGCCTGGGGCTGGCGCCACGGCGCGGCCCGGTGCTGGACGGCAGGCGAGGTGGCGGTCCACGTCCTCGCCGTCGGCTGGGCGCTGGCCCACCCGCGGCACCCGCTGGCCGCGCTGGTGGCAGCACTGTGGCTGGCCGACGTCGCCTTCGCCGTGCTCGCGGCCCGCGGGCCCCAGACCAACTGGGGCCGGCCGGTCGCCAGCCCGCTGGTGGCGGTCCGCTGCCGCCTGGCGCGCTGGCCGCTGCTGGCCCACAACTGGCACCTGGAGCACCACCTGTACCCCCAGGTCCCCCTCCCCGCCCTGGCCCGGCTGGAACCGGCGGTCGACCGCCTGCTGGCCGAGCGGGGCGCGCTGGTGGTGCGGCTCCCGTGACCGCCGACCTGCTGGCGGCCGGGGTACTGGGCCGGACCGGTGCCGGGCCGTTCACGGTGGCCGTCGGGGGCCGCCGGCCGGTCACCGTCCCGGTCACCCTGACCGTCGAGGCCCGGACCGGCGCGGCGGGGCAGCGGTGGACCCGCACCGTCCGCGGCCGCCGGGTCACCACCACCCTGGCGTGGCGCGACGGTGGCCTGGTCGAGTGGTTCGGCCCGGTCGAGATGGCGTTCGCGACCGAGGCCACGGCCGCCGGCGCCGTTCTCCGCCTGGGGTCGGCGACCGTGGTCGCCGGCCGGGCCCGCGCCCACCTGCCCGGGTTCCTGACCCCGTCGATCACCTGCACGACGGCCACCGGCGCGGGCGGTGGCCTCGCGGTCCGCGTCGAGATCCGGTCGCGCCGGGGCCGGCCCCTGCTCGCCTACGGGGGGACGATCACATGACCGCCGTCGTGATCCTGCTGCTCGCCAACGGCGTCCTCGGCGCCGTCGACACGCTCTGGTACCACGAGCACCGCGCCGGGCTCGCCCGCCGCCCCGACCGCCACCGCACCGAGCTGTGGCTCCACGCCGGGCGGGACGCCGTGTACGCGGTCCTGTACGGGACGATCGGCTGGGTGGCGTGGCAGGGCGCGTGGGCGGCCGTCCTGGCCGGCCTGCTGGCCGCCGAGATCGCCATCACGCTCGCCGACTTCGTGGTCGAGGACCGGACCCGCCGGTTGGCGCCGGGCGAGCGGGTGCTGCACTCGGTCATGGCGATCGTGTACGGCGCCATGCTGACCCGGCTGCTCCCGGCGCTCGCCGGCTGGGCTGCCGAGCCCACCGCCCTCCTCCCGGCCACCGGTGCGGTGCCCGCGCCGCTGGCCTGGACCGCCACCGTGCTGGGCGCCGGCATCGCGGCGTCCGGCGCCCGTGACGCCCTGGCCGCCGCCCGGCCGGGACGGCCGGCGGGGCGGGTGCGGGCGGCATGACCGGTCCCGGGGGGTCAGCGGCGGGGGGACAGCGACGCCCGCACGGCCCGGAGCCGGTCCCGCTCGCCGGGGTCCTCGCACCGGGCCAGCAGGTCGCCCAGCCGCGCCCACCACTCGTCCCGCACGGCGGCCGCCAGCCGCTCCCCCGCCGGCGCCGGGACCCGCCCGGCCACCCCCAGCGCCGCGTCGAGCAGGGCGAGGTTGTGGTCGACCTCGGTGTAGCGGGCCGTCACCAGCGGCAGGCGCTCGGCCTTGGCCGGCGGGTAGTCGGTGCCCGCCGCCAGCTCCCACGGCTCGCACCCGAACACGCCGGCCAGCAGCGTGACCGTGCGCTCGCTCGGCACCGACAGGCCGCCCTCGATGTGGGACAGCGCCACACGCGACAGCGCCACGCGCTCGGCCAGCCGGGCCTGGGTCCAACCCAGCCCGGCCCGCCGCTTGGCCACGCGCCGACCGAACGATTCTCCCGCGATGCCAAGTGGCTTAGCAGACGCCCGGCCGACCCCCCGGTACAACCGCAGGCATGACCCAGCCCCGACGCGCGCTCATCACCGGCATCACCGGCCAGGACGGCTCCTACCTCGCCGAGCTCCTGCTGGCCGAGGGCTACGAGGTGGTGGGGGTCGTGCGGCGGAGCTCGACGCTGAGCTTCGAGCGCATCGCCCACATCCAGGACCGCCTCACCCTCGTGCCGGGCGACCTGCTGGACCAGAGCTCGCTGGTGTCGGTCATCGCCGAGCACCGACCCAGCGAGGTGTACAACCTGGCCGCCCAGAGCTTCGTCGTGACCAGCTTCGGCCAGCCCGTGCTGACCGGCGAGATCACCGCCCTCGGCGCCGTGCGGGTGCTGGAGGCCATCCGCCAGATCGACCCCGACATCCGCTTCTACCAGGCCAGCTCGTCGGAGGTCTTCGGCAAGGTGGTCGAGGTCCCCCAGCGGGAGACGACGCCGTTCCACCCCCGCTCGCCCTACGGCGTGGCCAAGGCCTACGCCCACTGGATCACGGTGAACTACCGGGAGAGCTACGGCCTGTTCGCCACCTCGGGGATCCTGTTCAACCACGGCTCGCCGCGCCGGGGCCTCGAGTTCGTGGAGCGCAAGGTCAGCCACGGCGTCGCCCGCATCGCCCTGGGCCTCGACCGGGAGCTGCGCCTCGGCAACCTCGACGCCCGCCGGGACTGGGGCAGCGCCGCCGACTACGTCGAGGCCATGTGGCGCATGCTCCAGCTCGACGAGCCCGGCGACTTCGTGGTGGCCAGCGGCGAGACCCACTCGATCCGCGAGCTGTGCGAGGTGGCCTTCGCCCACGCGGGCCTGGACTGGGCCGACCACGTGGTCCAGGACCCCCGCTTCTACCGGCCCGCCGAGGTGGACCTGCTGATCGGGGACGCCACCTACGCCCGGGACACGCTGGGCTGGAAGCCGCGCACCGGCTTCGAGGATCTGGTGCGCGGGATGGTCGACGCCGACCTGGCCGCCCTGCGGGCGACACCACCGGGCCGTTAGCACCCCCGCGCGGGCGGCGGCGGCGGGGAGTGGCCGAGTGCCCGGTCGACGGCGTAGGCGAGCACGGCCCGCGCGTTCCCGGGGGTGTCGAGGCCGACCAGCACGCTCTGGGCCAGGCTCGGCACCAGCCCGGCGAGGATGGCCGCCTCCATGTCGGGCGAGCGATCACCCAGGTCGGCCGCAGCCAGGTGGGAGGCGATGGTCGCGTGCAGCGACCGGGGGATGGCCTGGGCCTCGGGCCGGAACAGGCTCGGGTCGACGAGCGTGGCGGCGTGCAGGGCCACGAACAGCAGCATGATCTCGCGGCTCTCGTCGTCGGTGGGGATGAACGAGCCGAGCACCCGCAGCAGCGCCTCCCTCGGTGTCTCGTTCCCTCCGCGCCGGGACACGATGCGGGCCACGGCCCGCTCGGACACCCGGCGCTGGGTGGCCAGCATCAGCTCGTCCTTGGACCCGAAGTAGTACTGGACCAGTCGCACGGACACGCCCGCCTCGGCCGCCACCTCGCGGAACGTGGCGGCGCCCGGGCCGCCGCGCACCGTGATGCGGCACACCGCGTCGGTGATCTGGCGGCGGCGCAGGCCGTGGTCGACTCGCTTCGGCACGGCTGTTTATGGTACACCCGTATCATGAAAGACCGGGTGCACTTCGGCGAGTGGAACAGCCCGGGGGCGGAGGCCAGGTTCAGGGCCCTGGAGGACGAGCTGTGGGAGGAGGCCGCAGACCGCTGGCCCGCACCGTCCGAGGCGCTGGACATCCCGACCAGGTTCGGCACCAGCCGCGCCTACCGCTGGGACGGCGGCGGCGATCCGGTGCTGTTGCTGCACGGGGCCACGGGCACGTCGCTGTCGTGGGCGCCCTACGCGGGTGCCCTGGCAGGTCGCATCGCCTACGCCCTCGACACCATCGGCGACGTGGGCCGCTCCCGGCAGACGGTCCCGGTCCGAGGGCCGGGCGACCTGGTCACCTGGCTGGACGAGACCCTGGCCGGCCTCGCCCTCGACACGGTGCACGTGGCCGGCACGTCGTACGGCGGGTTCCTGGGGCTGCTGCTGGCGGCCCACCGGCCGGAGCGGGTGGCCTCGCTCACGCTCCTCGACCCGGGCGGGATCGAGCGCCTGCACCTGGCCCGGTTCCTTGCCTGGGGCACCGCCTGCCTCTTCGCCTCCCGCCTGCCCGACCGGCCCCGGCGGGCAGCCGGCCGTGCCCTGCGGATGCCGGCGCTCGACGACCGCCGCCTGCTGGGCATGACCCTCCACGGCCAGCGCCACCACCGGGTGCGGCTGCTGCCCCCCGGGCCCCTCGCCGACGACGACCTCCGCTCGGTCGCCGCGCCCGTGCTGCTGATGGTGGGCGCGCAGTCCGAGGTGCACGACGTGCGGGCGATGGTCGACCGGGCCACGGCCCTGCTGCCCGACGTCGACGCCGAGATCGTCCCCGGCGCGGGTCACGCGCTGCCCCTCAGCCACGCCGACCACTGCGCCGCCCGGCTGGTGGCGTTCGTGGCTCAGAAGTCGAACCGCGCCGCCCCGTAGGGCTCGGCCGCGCCGAAGGCGAACACCGTCTCGGGCACGACGCGGAACACGTGCCACGGCGGCGGGCCGGCGCTGGGGGCGCTGTACTCGGCGGTCAGCGCGCCGTCCTCCACGGTGGCCTCCCAGCCGCCGGCAGCGGCGGTGTCCCGGACCCGGGCCAGCTCGTCGGCATCGGTCACCAGATCGGCGCGGCCCTCGAACACCAGGTCGAAGGGGTGGGTGGCCACCGTGATGGTGCAGCGGGGGTCGCGGGCCAGGTTGCGGCCCTTGCGGGTGCGGCGGCCTGAGGTGAAGTAGAGGGTCCCGCCGTCGAAGAACACGCCGACCGGCACCACGTGGGGCCGCCCGTCGGGCTGGATCGTGGCCAGCCAGGCCGTGTGGCGGTCGGGCCCGCCCGTCTCCGGGGCCTGGGTGATGTCACCGGCCGCCGCCTCGCGGACCCGCTTCCAGGGGATGGGCGGGGCGCCGTAGCCGTCGAGGTTGCGTTCGGTCGCAGGTGCTCGTTCGGTCATACGAGTACGACGTTCCCGCCGCGTCGCGCTCATCGCTCACGTGGCACGGGAGCCGTGACCGTCTCTGCGTGACGTCGTGGTTGCCCACCAACCAGGACGTCACGCAGACGTTACGACCCGCGGCGCTAGCGGGGCTCCACGCGGCGCAGCGGGCCAGGGCCGGCTCGTTGCCCATCGCGCCAGTATGGGCCGCATGGACATCGTGTTCCGGCGCCTGGCCGATGCCGACCTGCCCCGGCTGCACGCCTGGCTGAACGAGCCCGGCGTGGTGGCGTGGTGGGAGGGCGACGACGTCTCGTGGGAGGCCGTGGTGCGCGACTACGGGCCCGCCAACCCCGACCCCGCCGAGCACTGGATCGCCTCGGCGGGCGGCCGCGACGTGGGCTGGATCCAGTGCTGGGCCGTGGCGGACGAGCCCGACGAGTGCGCCCCGTGGTTCGCCCTCGGCGTCGACGAGGCCACGGCGGCCGGCATCGACTACCTGGTGGGCGAGCCGGGCGACCGGGGGACCGGGCTGGGTTCGGCCATGATCCGGGCGTTCGTCGACGACGTCGTGTTCGGCCGCCATCCCCGCTGGCGGCAGGCGGCGGCCGATCCCCTGGCCGCCAACGTGGCCTCGTGGCGGGCGCTGGAGAAGGCCGGGTTCCGCCTCGCCGGCATCGTCGACGGCAAGGACGGGCCCGCGCGGCTGATGGTGGCGGACCGCGGCCTGCCGCCCGCGGCGCCGGAAGGCGACGGGGCCCCGACCTAGGCTCGCGGTCATGGGTGCGCACCGGGTCTTCGCGGCGGGGACGGCCCCGGAGGCCTTGGCCCAGTTCCGCCGGGACGGCTGGGTGCACGTGCGACCGGCGGGCGCCGCCGGGCTGGCGAGCCGGCTGCGCGCCTGGGCGGACGACCTGGCGGGCTGGCCCGACGGGGGCGGCTGGCTCCACTACCGCGAGATGACCGCCCACGGCCCGGCCCTGTGCCGCACCGAGAACCTCGTACCCCACCACGCCGGGCTGCGGGACCTGCTCACCGGCGCCGCCATGGCCGGCGTGGCCGCCGCGCTGCTGGGAGAGGACGCGGTGCTCTACAAGGACAAGCTCAACCACAAGCTGCCGGGCGGCGCCGGCTACGCACCCCACCAGGACGCGCCGGCCTACCGGTTCGTCGACGTCCACGTGTCCTGCATGGTGGCCGTCGACGACGCCACCGAGGCCAACGGCTGCCTGGAGGTGGTGAGCGGGGTGCACGACCGGCTGTGGCCCACCGACGACGCCGGCTGCCTGCGCGAGGACGTCGTGACGGGCATGGCCTGGATGCCCGTGCCCCTGCGGGCCGGCGACACCCTTTGGTTCCACTCGCGCACGCCCCATCGCAGCGGCCCCAACACCTCCGCCCACCCGCGCCGGGCGCTGTACCCGACCTACAACGCCGCGGCCGAGGGCGACCTGCGGGCCGACTACTACCGCCGTAAGGCCGAGGAGCTGGCGGCCGCCGGCGACGGCGGCGACCGGGTGCCGGTGTCGCTGATCGGCGACTTCCAGGGGCGGCCGGTCCGGTGACGACCGTCGACGACGTGGTCGACCTGTACGTGCGGTGGGGCGGTGACCCCTACGACGAGGAGGTGGCCCAGCTGGCGCACGCCCTGCAGACCGCGGCGCTGGCCGAGGCGGCCGGCAGCGACGGCGCCCTCGTGGCCGCGGCCCTGCTCCACGACGTCGGGCACCTGCTCCACCTGGCCGGTGGGGAGGCCGGCCCCCACGAGGAGACGGGGCCCGCCTACCTGGCCGGGCTGTTCCCGGCGGCGGTCACCGATCCGATCGCCGGGCACGTGGCGGCCAAGCGCTACCTGTGCGCCGTCGAGCCCGACTACCAGCTGCGGCTGTCGCCCGGCTCGGTCCGGAGCCTGCGCCGCCAGGGCGGGCCGATGACGGCGGCCGAGGTCGCCGCGTTCGAGGCCCTGCCCGGGGCGGTCGGCGCCGTGGCCCTGCGGCGCTGGGACGACGCCGGCAAGGTCGAGGGGCTGGCGGTGCCGGGCCTGGCCCACCACGAGCTGCTCCTGCGGTCGCTCGCGTGTTGAGGGTCCTCACCCTCAACATCTGGAACACCTCGGGCGGCTGGCGGGCCCGGCGGGGCGCCGTGGTCGCCCTGGTGCGCCGGTGCGAGCCGGACGTCGTGTGCCTCCAGGAGGTGCTGGCCAACGAGCGGGGCAACCAGGCGGAGTGGCTGGCGGCCGAGCTGGGTGGCTGGTCGGTGGCGTACGCGGGCTCGCCGCTGGACGCGGTCGGCGGCCTGTTCGGCAACGCCGTGCTCAGCCGCCGGCCGATCACCGAACGGGCGAGCGCGGCGCTGCCCCACGTGCCCGACGAGCTCGACCTGCCGCGCCTGGCCCTCCACGCCCGGACCGGCGGCGTCGACGTGTTCTGCACGCACCTGGCCTGGCAGCTCCACGACGCGGCCCTGCGCGAGCGCCAGGTGCGGGCCCTGGTCGACTTCGTGGCCGAGCGGTCCGACCCGGCGGCGCCGGTGGGGCCGGTGGTGGCGGGCGACCTCAACGCGGAGCCGGACTCGACCGCGGTCCGCTACCTCAGCGGCCTGGCCACGCTCGACGGCCACAGCACCTATCTCCAGGACGCCTGGCGCCTGGCCGGCGACGGTGGGCCGGGCGTCACCTGGTCGAACGCCAACCCGCACGCCGCCCTCGACGGCGAAGCCGACAAGCGCATCGACTACGTGTTCAGCGGGTTCCACGGGCCGGCACTGGGGGGCCGCCCGGTCGAGTGCCGGGTGGTGGGCGACGCCCCGGTGGAGGGCGTGTGGCCGTCGGACCACTTCGGGGTGCTGGCGGTCCTCAACGCTCAGCCGACCCTCTCCCGGCAGGGCTGACCGCGTAGGCTGCGGTCCAGCCGGGGTGGGGACCGGGCCGCGCCGCGGCACCGGTCGAGGCGACCTGCCCAGGAGCGCGAGGCGATGGCGACGACCGGTGCGGAACGGCGGCCGTTCTACGAGATGCAGCGCCGGCACCGGCGCTCCGGGTGGCGGTTCACCGCGCTGTCGGCACTGGCGGTGCTGGTTCTCGGCCTGCCCCTCAGCGTCGTGGTCTCCCCGTTCCTGGTCGCCACCGGGCTCGTCGTCAACGACGTCGCCGACCTGGTGACACCGACGCCCGACCTGGTGGGGGAGATCCGGGACCGGCTGGAGAGCGCGTCGGACGACGGCACCGACGCTGCGGCCGGGGACGGCACCCTGGCGCCGGAGACCGTGGCGTGGATCGGCCTCGCCCTCGTCGTCCCCGGGATGCTGGCCATGCTGGCGCTGTGGCTGGCCGTGCGCCGGCTGTTCCTGCGGGCGGGGGCGGGGGCGTTCGTGGTGGCGGCGGGGGCCCGGCCGCCCCGACCCGACGACGTCGAGGAGCGCCAGCTCGTCAACCTGGTCGAGGAGATGGCGCTGGCCGCCGGCGTGGGACCGCCCCGGGTCCTCCTCGTCGACGCCGACGACGCCAACGCGGCGGTGGTCGGGCGCTCCGTCGACGACGCCACGCTCGTCGTGCCCCGCGGCCTGCTCACGGAGCTCGGGCGCGACCCCACCGGCGCCGTCGTCGCCGACATGCTGGCGGTCGTCGTCAACGGCGACCTGCGGGCGGCGATGGTGATCGCCTCGCTGTACCAGGCGCTCGACGTGGTGGGCGCCCTCCTGGCCGCACCGCTCGACCGGCGAACCCGCCGGGCGCTGTGGCGGGCGCTGCGGCTGTCCCTGGGACGGGCGGGCCGCCACGACGGCGCCGATATGCAGGCCGTGGCCGAGGAGCTGGCGTACGTCGCCCAGCTCGGGGGGCTGGACGGGACCCGGGACACCAACGCCGCGCTCCTGCTCCTGACCTTCCCGTTCATGGTGGCCAACATCGCCTTCACCCTGGTCCGCCTCATCGTCGGCGGCTTCGTGGTCTCGCCGGTCCTGGCTGCGCTGTGGCGCCGCCGCCGGCTGCTGGCCGACGCCACGGCCGTCGAGCTGACCCGCAACCCCGACGCCCTGGCCCGGGCCCTCGACCACCTGCGCCGCCACGGCGCGGTCACCCCGCCCGGCCCGTGGACCCACCTGGGGGCGGTGGGTCCAGAGGTGGGACGGGAGCGGGCGATGGCCGACATGGAGCGCAGGCGGGAGGAGATCTGGGGCAGGGAGCGCCGCCCGGACGAGTCACGGGGCCGGTCGCTGGCCCGGCGCCTGCAGGAGGCGCAAGCCGCCGGGAGCCAGCTGCAACGCGACCTGCAGGCGGTCGACCAGCCGGCCGGGGCGACCGGCCCCGACGCCCAGGGCGTCGGGCAGGAGCTGGCGTCGTTCCTCCCCCCGCTGGGCAAGCGGCTGGCCCGCCTGGACGAGATGGGCGCGCACCTCCCCGACGACCCGGCCGAGGCCTGGTCGCCCGCCCCGCGGCGCTGGTGGCACCACGTGGTCGGCTGGGCGATCGGCATCCCCCTGCTGGCCGTCTTCGCCGTGCTCATGCTGGCGCTGCTGGGCTGCGTGGCGACGTTCGTCTACCTCGCGCTGCTGTTCGAGGCGGCCCTGCTGGCCCCGGTGGTCCTGGTGGTCAACGCCCTGGTCCGCTGAGCCTACGATCTCGCCCATGCGGCGCCGGGCGAGCTGAGGCGACCAGATGGCCGGGCAGGCGACCCGACCGCCGCGTCGGCGTAGGCGCCGGGCCGGCCGGCCCGGCGCCCCGTGGCGGCGGGCCGAGATCGGCCTCGTGCTGCTGGCCGGCGTCCTGGCCTTCGGCACCTGCGGATACGTCCTCGTCGGCCTCACGCCGTTCGACGCCTTCTACCAGACCGCCATCACCATCTCGACGGTCGGCTACGCCGAGATCGGCCCCGACGCCGAGGTCGACCGGGCCTACCGCGTGGTCACGCTCGCCCTCGTGTTCGTGGGCGCCGGGTCGGTGGTGTACACCGTGAGCATCCTGCTGGAGATCCTGGTCGACAGGGCACTGACCAACGGGCTCGGGAGACGGCGCATGCAACGGCGGGTCGACAGGATGCGGGACCATGTCATCGTCGCCGGGTGGGGCCGGGTCGGGCAGTCGATCGCCCGCTACGCCCGGCGCCACGGCCTGCCCGTGGTGGCCGTCGACCTCGAGCCGGGCAGCGACGACGAGGACGTCCCGCTGGTGATGGGCGACGCCACCGAGGAGGACACGCTGACGGCCGCCGGTATCGAGCGCGCCGGGAGCCTTATCGCCGCACTGGGCCACGACGGCGACAACCTGGCGCTCACCCTGACCGCCCGGTCCATGCGAGCCGACCTGCTGATCGTGGCCCGGGTCGCCGACCAGCGCAGCTCCCGCAAGTTCCGGCGCGCCGGCGCCGACCGGGTGGTGAACCCCTACGAGATCGGCGGGGCCCGGATGGCGGCGCTGGCCTTCCGGCCCCACGTGGCCGAGTTCCTCGACGAGGTCGTGCACGCCGAGGAGTTCGACGTCGACATCCACGAGCTGATCGTGGCGCCCGGGTCGCCGGCGGTGGGGCTGACCCTGGCCGACGTGCTGGAGGGTGAGCACGCGGCGATCGTCGCGGTCAAGGACGCGGCCGGCCGCTACGCGTTCAACCCGCCGCCGTCGCGCCTGCTCGGCGCCGGTGACGTCCTCATCTCCATCGGGTCCCTCGACCAGCTGGCCCGCCTGGCCGCCGCCGTCGGCACCGCGGGCTAGCTGCGGGCCCGCGCCACCCACCGGCGGGCGGCCTCGCCGTCGAACGGCGGCCGGCGCCCGGCGACGAGGTCGTAGGCCACCGCGGTGGCGGCCTCGGCCGCGGCCACGATGCCGGGCGGGTAGCCGTAGCGCGTCTGGTGGGCCTCGAACTCGTCGCGGTCGATCACCTCCACCCGCCCGTCGACCCAGCGCACCACGTCCAGGTCGAGGTCGACGGTCACGATGCTGTCGCCGTCCCGCTCGGCGGGCGTGTTGATGTTGACGTACAGGTCGAGGTCGGCGTGGCCGATCCACCAGGCCGGCTGCCACCACGCCCCGGGCGGCACCAGGATCAGCGCGTCCTGCTCGGTGACGAACGACTCGCCGGTGCCCTTGTGGATCGTCCGGCCCGCCGGGCCCCACAGCCAGGTCCCGTGCTCGTCGTCGCCGAGCTCGTGCACGGGCCCCCGGTAGTGCGGCCGGCCACCCCATTTCTCGGCGATCAGCTCCACCGAGGGAACTCTGCCACCCTGGGGGTCATGAGGCCCCACCGGACCTGCGGTCGTAGCCGGGCACCGTGACGCCTCCCCCGCTGTTCGTCGTGGTGTCCGGCCCGCCGGCGAGCGGGAAGTCGACCCTGGCCCCACCGCTGGCGGCGGAGCTGGGCCTGCCACTCGTCGCCAAGGACACGATCAAGGATGCGCTCATGTCCGTGCTGCCGGTCCCCGACGTCGCCGCCTCCCGGGTGCTGGGCCGGGCCGCCGTCCTGGCCATGCTGGCGGTGGCGGCCGAGTCGCCGGTGGGCGCGGTGATCGAGAGCAACTTCCACCGTGGGCGGGCGGTGGCCGACGTGGGTGCGCTGCCGGGGCGGGTGGTGGAGGTGTTCTGCGCCTGCGACGCCGAGGTGGCCGCCCGCCGCTACCGGGAGCGGGCCGGGACCCGCCACGCCGGCCACTTCGACGCCGTGCGCACGCCCGGCGAGCTGTGGAACGACCAGGTGGCCCGGCCGGTCGACGGCGGGTGGCCGGTGCTGCGGGTCGACACCAACCGCCCGCTGGGGCCGGCGGTCCGCTCAGCGCTGGCCCGCGCCGTCGCCACCGCCGGTGCCGCCTGAGAGGACCAGCGTCATGCAGGTGCTGTACGGGTTGGACGTGTACGCGCCGAACGGGGCGCAGGGCACGAAGCCGACCGCCGCGTAGAGGGCGCGGGCGGGGACGAACGCCTCGGTGGCCCCGGTCTCGAGGCTGACCCGCCGGTGGCCCCGGGCGGCGGCGACGGCCACCAGGTGGTCCACGATGGCGCGCCCGACACCCTGCCCGCGGGCCTCGGCCGCCGTGTGCATCGACTTGATCTCGGCGAGGTCGGCGTCCAGGCGCTTGAGCGCGCCGACCCCGAGCAGGACCCGGTCCCGCCGGGCCGCGAAGAAGCTAACGACGGGGTCGAGCAGGCCGTCGAGGTCGAGCGCGTGGACGTGGCCCGCGGGCGTGACCTCCCGGGCGAAGGCCAGGTGCCGCTCCAGGAGCGCCCGGACGTCCGCGGCCCGGGGGTCGTCGGGGGTGATGACCAGATCCATCCGGACGGTCTACCGGGGGACGACGCCGATACGGGCGCCGACCGCCTCCACGATACGCGTCGCCTCCTCCGCCGTCCGGCGGTCCACGACCGGGCAGTCTCGCAGGCTGCCCCGATCCGGCGTGTCACCGGCCCGGCACGGGCTCCGGGGCGGGCCCGAGCACCTGGGTGACGAGCCGGCGGGCCTGGTCGGGGGTCAGCGGGTCCGGCGTCATCGTCCGGCAGTAGAAGGCGGGTCCCGAGAGCGCCAGGGAGGCGAGCTCGGGGTCGAGGTGGGCCGGCAGCTCGCCGGCGTCGACGCCGGCCCGGATGGCGGCGACTAGTGTCCGGCGCCGGTCGGCGCTGTAGCCGTGGAGGAACGCCGCCACCTCGGGGTGGTGCTCGGCCGCCTCGATCAGCGCCGGGATGCAGGCGGATAGGAGGGAGCCGGCCAGGGCGGCCGCCAGGTTCTCGACCAGGGCACCGATCGGCTCCCGGGCGGTCCCGGTGGCGGGATCGGGGCGGGGCTGCACGTTGAGCCCCTCCAGCGCGTCAGATCCTCGTCGAGGATCCGTCGGGCAACCCGATCGAGCTGTTCGAGGCTCAGCCCCGCCGGTAGACCCGGACCCAGTCGACGTCGAGCGACGTCGGGAACTTGGCGGCGTCGATGCCGTACCGGCCGGCCCAGCTCCCGCCGATGGCCAGGTTGAGCAGGAGATGGGCCGGCGCCGCCTGCTGCCCGCCGTTCTCGACCCAGCGGTAGTTCTCGCACGCCGTCCGGTAGCCGTCGACGAAGTAGCACACGTTGCTCGCCGTCCACTCGGCCGAGACCTCGATCCAGCGGGCCCGCAACGACTCGGGGGCGTGGTAGTTGTTCCACGTTCGGTCGAACTCGGGGGCGGAGAACGTGTACTCCCGTCCCCCGCTGGGGGTCTGCGCGCCCCGGATGATCGTGGCCTGGTGCAACATGTCGGCCCGGTCGTCCCGACCGTTGTACGCCCCCTCGAGGATGTCGATCTCCGGCGGCCATGTGGTCGACCCGTCGGGGCGGCGGTCGGAGTTGAGCCACAGCGCCGGCCAGGTCCCGACCACGTCGGGCATCCGGACCCGGGCGGTGATGTAGTACGACGTCGAGGCGGTGGGCCGGAACGTGGCCTTCGAGCGGATCATGGCCGACTCGTAGGTGGCCCAGCTGTCGCCGGTCCGGGTCCTCGTGGCCCGCAGGGACAGGGTCCCGCCGCCCTCGACGTGCATGGCCTCGCCATTGCGGTTGGTGTCGACGTAGCGCTGCTGCTCGTCGTTCAGAAAGTCGCGGTTGCCGTCGCCGTTGCGCTGGCACGCCGGATCGGGCACCTGGAGCGGCGGTCCGCCGCCGTAGATGTAGCGGGTGCACCACTTGGCCCGGTCCAGCTGGTTGCCGTCGAACTCGTCGTTCCACACGAGGCTGTAGCCATCCGGGTGGCTGTCGCAGCCGGCGGCCACGACGGCCACGACCATGGCGAGCAGGACGACGAGTCGGGATGCCCGACGAGCGCGCACGGATATTCCTCCCCAGATCGCCCGCGCTGGGCCCGCTACGGACCTGGCGTCCGACACTACGCGTTGTCAGATGATCCGACAAGGGCCGGTGTCAGATCAGGCGCGGGAGTCCGGCCGGCGGTCCGGCGGCCCGGCGCTGGCCGCCACGAACAGGTCCGTCAAAACCACGATCAGGGCGTCGAGCGACAGCTTGTCCTCGCTCTGCAGCCAATCGACGATGAGCTCGTTGCCCCCGCCGACCAGCGCCAGCGCGGTCGGCCTCGGGTCGAGGCCGTCGGGGACGCGCCCGGCGTTCAGGCGGAGGCCCTCGGCGGCGACGATGTCGGCGAAGGCACGCAGCACCTGCCGCCGGTGCCCCTCCATCCCCTCGCTGACCCCCACCACCTCCAGGTGGACGATGCGGGCCGCTCGGGGATCGTCGAGCATGGCGTGCACGAACGCCGCGATGCCCGCCTCGGCCACGTCCCGCACCCCGTCACCGGCGGCGGCCATGGCCGAGAACACGGCCTCGGCCGCGTGGGCGATCGTCCGGTCGTACACGGCCCGCAGCAGCGCCTCCCGGCTGCCGAACTCCTCGTAGAAGCTCCGGGCGGTGAGCCGGGCGTGCGAGCAGACCCGCTCGATCGACACGTTCCGGTACCCCACGGTCCCGTACAGGTCGTAGCCGGCGTCCAGCAGGGCGGTCCGCCGGGATTCCCGGCGCTCCTCGGCGGTGCGGCCCCCGTAGCGTCGACCCTCAGCCCGCACCCCGGCGATGCTAGGCGGGAGGGGCGGAGAACAGCGGCGCCAGCTCCCGGCGGCCCGACACGCCCAGCTTGGC